>JBEVKC010000149.1:0-18212 GCA_040509895.1 Novosphingobium sp.
GCTAGGATGGGTTAGGGGAGGGCTTTTGTATGCATTGTATGAAGGGGATCAAAGCAGGCTTACGCTACGACGAGGCATTCTTCGTCTGGAGAGAGGAAGTTCAGCTTAAACCTCAAGGTCGGAGATCGCGGTCTTCAGCTTCGGGTCCCAGTTCACCAGCCGCTTGTCGCGGTAGATCAGGCCTTGGTTGTAGAGATCGACGAAGACCTTCACCACGGCCTTGGTGAAGTGCGGGTCCATGGTGAACTGCTCACGGCTCCAGTCCATCGAACAGCCAAGGCGGCGCAGCTGGCCGGTGATGGTGCCGCCGCTCTCGGCCTTCCACTGCCACACCTTGTCGACGAATTGCTCGCGGCTGTAGTTGGTGCGCTTATCCTGCTTGGCCTCAAGCTGACGCTCCACGACCATTTGCGTGGCGATGCCGGCGTGGTCGGTGCCGACCACCCACAGCGCGTCCTTGCCGCGCAGGCGCTCGTAACGGATCACCACGTCCTGCAGCGTGTTGTCGAGCGCGTGGCCGATGTGAAGGCTGCCCGTCACGTTCGGCGGCGGGTTCACGATGGTGAAGGGCTGGGCGTCCGGCCGCTCGGGGCGGAACAGTCCCGCGTCTTCCCAGTGCGCGTACCATTTCGCCTCGATGGAGGCGGGGTCGAAGGTCTTTTCCAGCGTGTTTCCGGTCATGGGGCGCGCTTTGCCAGCGGCTTTACACCGGCGCAAGGCATCGCCTGCCCGGAACTGCTTGTCGGGTGAGGTATTTTGCCTCCATAGAAGGGCTTATGCGTGAATGGGCAGATTTTTCGCTGGAAGGAGATGACAGGCCGACGACGCTTGCCTTCAAGGGAACGCTGCGCGTTCACTACCTTGGCGATCTTGACCGGCGTATTGAGGCGCTGGACCAACCCATTGAGCAGATTGATCTTTCACAGGTCGATGACATCGACACCGCCGGCGCATGGCTCGCGTGGCGCATTGCCGAGGAGCATCAGGCCAAGATTACCGGGGCGAGTGACGAGGCCGAACGCCTCATAGCCGCAGTCGGCAAGGCGATTACGACCGAGGAAGAGCATGTTGAGCAGCGGCCGCCGTTGATCGACCGGATCAGCTTGTGGCTGGGCGATCGGATGGTGAAATATTCCGATGGGCTTATCCGAATCCTTGGTTTTCTGGGCGCTACCTTCATTTCACTGGGCGATGTTATCCGGCACCCGAGCCGGTTCCGCGGCAAGGCGCTGATTTACCAGATGGAGCAGGTGGGTGTGAACTCGCTTGGCATCATCGGCTTGATGAGCTTCCTGATCGGCATCGTCATTGCCCAGCAGGGTGCGGTGCAGCTCCGGCAATTCGGGGCGGAAATCTATACGGTGAACCTCACGGGTCGGCTGGCGATGCGCGAGCTGGGAATCCTGATGACCGCGATCATGGTGGCGGGCCGCTCTGGCTCTGCCTTTGCCGCGCAGCTTGGCACCATGAAACTGACTGAAGAAGTGGACGCCATGCGCACGATCGGGGTGTCCCCGATGGAGGCGCTGGTGGTGCCGCGCGTGCTGGCGACCATGCTGATGATGCCGCTGCTGGGCTTCTATTCGGCGGTCATCGCGATCATCGGCGGCGCGGTGACGTCGACCTTTGCGCTCGACATTCCCTTCTTCACCTTCATCAACCGCATCCAGGAAGTCGTGCCGATCAGGGACGTCTGGGTGGGCGTGACGAAGGCCCCCGTTTTCGGCCTGATCATCGCGGTCGCCGGTTGCTATCACGGCATGCAGGTGAAGGGTGACGCCGAGCAAGTCGGCCGGCGGACGACACAGGCAGTTGTGGCAGCGATCTTCATGGTAATCGTGCTCGACGCTTTCTTCGCGGTCTTCTTTACCGAAGTGGGCTGGGAATGAGCTTGGACGACCCCGAATTCCCCATCGTGGTGGAAGGACTGCGGAACTCGTTCGGCAGCAACGTCATTCACGAGAACCTGTCGCTGAAAGTGCGCAAGGGAGAGATCCTGGGCGTCGTCGGCGGATCGGGCACTGGCAAGTCCGTGCTGATGCGCGCCATCATCGGACTGCAGGTGCCGGATGAGGGATCGATAACCGTGCTCGGCCGTTCCATCACCGATGCCCAGGAAGACGACGACATCGATATCCGCAGCCGCTGGGGCGTGCTATTCCAGGGCGGCGCGCTGTTTTCGACGCTTACCGTGGGTGAGAACATCGAGGTTCCGCTCCAGCAGTTCTATCCGGAACTCAGCGAGGCGTTTCGCAAGGAAATTGCGGTGTTCAAGGTTCGCCTTTCGGGACTGTCCGAAGACGCAGCCGCGAAATATCCTTCCGAGCTTTCAGGCGGCATGAGGAAACGCGCCGGACTGGCACGCGCCCTCGCACTCGATCCTGAGCTGCTGTTCCTTGACGAACCGACGGCCGGCTTGGACCCGATCGGCGCCGCAGCCTTTGACCAGCTGACGCGCGAATTGCAGGAAACGCTGGGGCTGACGGTATTCCTGATCACCCACGACCTCGATACGCTGTACGAGATCTGTGACCGAGTGGCCGTGCTGGCCGACCAGAAAGTGATCGCCATCGGTACGATCCCGGAACTTCTGGCGACCGATCATCCGTGGATCCAGGAGTATTTCAACGGCCCGCGGGGCCGCGCTGCCAAGGCCGGTCAGGAACTCGTTCATGCGAAGAAGTCTTTGCAGGAAAACGGGAAGACGATGGACAAGCCGGGCGGGACGGGGGCATAGGGCAAAGGGTCCGTACTTAATGCCAGCGGGCCTGAGGTTTGAAGCGATTTGGCTCAGTGCAAGGAGGGAAGGCGCAGGAATATGTCGATCTTTCAAGACTTCTCGACGCGGCAATGGGCCAAATCGATCAAATCCTCGGGACGTCAGAATGGCTTCCATCTCGAACCGAAGTGCACTTGCAAAGGCAACCAGCCTTCGCCGCGTGCACTTCGGCCCGATATGTTTGCCATTCTGACGCCTCAGGCCCGCTGGCATTAAGTACGGACCCTAAGAATGGAAACCAGGGCAAACCATGTCTGGGTCGGAGCAGTCACGCTGCTTCTGCTGGCGCTGCTGGCAGGAGGCATCATCTGGATCGCCCGATTGTCCGAGGGGAACCGGAACGAGTTCGATATCTTTTTCCAGCAATCGGTCGATGGATTGGCCAAGGGTTCGGGCGTCACTTTCTCGGGTGTGCCCGTCGGTCAGATCAGCCAGATCGAACTTTGGCCGAAAGACCCGAAGTTTGTCCGCGTGCGTATCAAGATCGATGATAAGGTGCCTATCCGCGTCGGTACTGTCGCAACGATCCAAAGCAGCTTTACCGGCGTGTCCAATATCCAGCTTGAAGGCGCTGTAAAGAATTCTCCTTTGATCACAGAGCCGGGGCCGGAAGGCGTACCTGTCATTCCCACGCGGCGGAGCGGCCTCGGCGAAATCCTCAGCAACGCACCGCTGCTGCTGGAGCGGCTGGCGACACTGACCGAAAACCTCAACAATTTCCTGTCTGATGATAACCGCAAGTCGATCACCGGCATTCTTGCTAACACCGATCGCCTGACAGCCAACCTTGCCGACACAACGCCGCAGGTGAAAGCAACGCTGAACGAACTGCAGGCGACATTGCGGCAGGCCAGCGCGACACTTGCCAGCTTTGAACGGGTCGCAGGGTCGGCGGATAGCATGCTGAAAGAGGATGGGAACTCGCTGGCAAATGATCTGCGGCAGGCGCTGAAGTCCGCCAAGCTGGCCGCCGACGAACTTAGCGCCACGCTGAATGATGCACGTCCGGCGACCCGGCAGCTTTCGGAGACGACCATCCCATCGGCAGAGGCGACGTTGCGCGAACTGCGCGCGACGAGCCGGGCACTCCGCAACGTTACCGAACGCATCGACGAGCAGGGTGCAGGCGCGCTGATGGGCGCGCCGCCGCTGCCGGACTACAAGCCATGAAGGGGGGCATAGTCATGCGCATCATGGGCAAGGGCGTGCCACTGCTTGCCGCGGCATTGCTGGCGGGTTGCGTCAGCGTGGGTGTGGGCGGCGGCGGCAAGGGGCCGACCCAGCTTATCACGCTAACGGCGGAAAGCACGGCTCCGGCCGGCAATATCGGCAGCGGTTCGCTGGCCGACGCTCTGGTGGTGCTTGACCCGGACACCGACCGTCGGCTCGACGTGCAGCGTGTTCCCGTGCAGGTAGACGACTCCACCCTGGCCTATCTGCAGAACGCCGCGTGGGTTGAACGCCCGGCACGGCAGTTCCGCCGCCTTCTGGCAGAGACGATCCGCGCACGCGGCAACCGCCTTGTGCTGGAAAGCAGTGACGACGAAACCGGCGGACGGATTACGCTGTCAGGGCGCCTGCTTGAGATGGGCTATGATGCCCGCGCCAGTTCGGTGATCGTCAGGTTCGACGCCGTGCGCAAGCATCCGAATGGCCAGCTGGAAGCACGCCGGTTTGAATCGGTCGTGCCGGGTATCGCGCCCAAGGCTGCTGAAGTCTCACCTGCATTGAACCGTGCCGCCAATGATGTGGCACGGCAGGTGTCCGATTGGGTGACGGGCGCGGCTCCCGCTTCCTGACACCTCAGGAAGGGTCAGCCGCTAGCCTTGCAAACCGCATTGTGGCGGTGAAGGTCGCAAACCTGCGCGCCCTACGCTCCTCGGCCTCGGCGTCCTTGCCCCACAGTTCGACCTGCCAGTCCTCTTCGAGGTTGGCTGCGTTCCACAGCATTTCGGCGTCGGCATCCGGCGCCAGCGCGGCAAGGCCGACGACCAGCGATGCGGCAAGGCTGCTCAGCGTGTTGAGCGCGGCGAGCGAAAAGTCGCTTTCGGCCGCAAGAACTGCTTGCAAGCGCTGCAGGGTCTGTGGCGGTTGCGCTCGGTGGATGACGCCTTCGACGCGGGTGAAATGCACATCCCAGCGCGCCTCGGCGGCAAGCAGCAGCGGTTCCCACACAAGCATCTGGCGTTCATGCAATGCCTCGCCCGCGTCACCGCGATAGCAGAGCGTGTCAGTCTCGGCATAGGGCAGCAGGCCACGGATCGCAGAGTCACGGTCAGTAGCGGCAATGTCGATGGCATAGTCGGCAAGATCGCCCAGCATGAATGCCGCGGTGTCGATCTCCTCGCCCTGTCCGGCCCATTCTTCTGCCATGGCCTCTGCCAGAGCACGGGTCGGCACAACTTGCTGTCCGCCCATCGCGGTCTTGATGCCGCGTCCATCCAGCAGCACGCGCCAGCCGTCCCCATCGGGCGAGACAGTCACTTCACGATAGAAACGCTTCATTCCGGGGGAGTTCTCCACTTGCGGGCGAGCAGCGTAGGAAAGATTGCCGCATCGATCAGTCCGGCAGAGGCGATGGCAAAGGCGGCTAACGGAGGCATCGCGATCTTGCCTGCCATGCCCAGCGTGCCAATTAAGACCAGCGCAACACCGGACAGGCGAACCAGCTGGATAATGATCCAGCGGCCAAGTGCCGGATCGGCGCTCATGACAATAGGTAGTCCCGTAGCTGCCGCGGAGTTGTGGCAATGTAGTCGGCACCCGCCGCGATCAACTCATCGGGACCGTGATAGCCCCATTCCACGCCGATTGCGCGGACGCCCGATGCGCGGGCCATTTCCATGTCAAAGGTGGTGTCGCCAATCATCACGGCTTCGGCGGGCTGCACAACAGCCTCGAACAAGGCCGCTTCCAGCATGGCCGGATGTGGCTTCGACGGATGGCGGTCTGCGGTCTGGAGCGTTACGAAGTGTCCGTCGAGCCCATGCGAGGCAAGGCAATGGGTCAGGCCGCGGTCGGACATGCCGGTCGCAACGCCAAGCTGCCAGCCCCTGTCCCGCAATTCGCCGAGCAGTTCGGGAATGCCGTCATAGAGTGGCTGTGACAGCTTGCCCTCTTCACGTGCCTTGCGAAAAGCCCGCTTGTACGCGTCGGTTATGGCGAGGCAGGTCGCGTCATCCGCTTCGGGCACGAGCCTCCGCGCTGCTTGTACCAAACTGAGGCCGACAGCGCGCCGCACGGCATTGCGATCCGGAGAGGGTAGGCCGGTTTCGGCAAAGGCGCTCTCCATGGCGTCGCAAATGCTCGCCTGTCCGTCGACCATCGTGCCGTCGCAATCAAAGACCGCCAGCTTCATGCAGCGCCTCCCAGCGTCCGCATAAGTTCTGCAATCCCACGCGCACCTTGCGTTTCCAGTCCATCGGCGACCCTGATCCGCTCATCGACCGGCTTGTTCTGCGAAAGCTTGAAAGTTGGCCGCCATGCCTGGACGTCCATTTCGAAGCCGACAATGGCGGTCAGCATCTTGCGGAGCGTGTCAGGCGGCATCTTGTCCATCGTCCACGGATGGCCGCCGACGACTTGCTTTTCCTGACGGTCAGAGAGTGCTTTCAGCAACCCCGACAGCCCCTCGTCGTCCATGCGGCGCACGCGGCCTTCCATCTCCAGCGCTACATAGTTCCACGTCGGGACCTGTGCCTGGTCCTCATACCAGCGCGGGCTGACGTAACCTTCCGGTCCGTTGATCACTGCAAGAGCCGTCAGCCCGTCAATATGGCGGGTGAGGGCGTTGCCGCGCGCCAGATGGAAATGCAGCGCGCCGTCGCCTGTCGAAACAAGCGGAACATGGGCAACGCGCAGGCCATCGGGCGTGGTCGCAAAGACCATGCCGAAGCCGACTTCGTGGATCAGCGCTTCACAAAGTGCGCGATCCTCAGCTTGCGAGCGGTTGGGCCGGAAGGCCGGATTGGGATGCACTAGCGATCGCTCCGCCTTGCCGGAGGCTTGCCTCCCGTAGCGGGCCTGCCGCCCTTTGCCGGCGGCTTGCTTCCGGGGGAGGCCGCGCCGGTGCGTTTTACAGGTGGCTTGGCTCCCGGACCGGCTGACCCAAGCCGTTTGGCAGCCGGCTTGGCTCCGGGGGCGGCGGACTTGCCGCGCTTGGCCGGAGGCTTGCCGCTGCGGGGGGCTGTCGCATCGGCGCGTTTGCGGCGCTCGCCGCGGCGTTCCTTGCGGTATTGCTTGGCGTGGGCCTTTGCTTCCGCCTTCTTCTGCTCCTTGCCGGGAGGCGGAGCTTCATAAGTCAGACCTTCGCCGTCGCTTTCGTTGAAGCCAAGGTGCTCCATGCTCGCCGCGAAGTGTTCGGGAAGCGGCGCTGTCACATCCAGCGGCGCACCGTCCGGATGCTCGATGATCAGGCGGCGGGCGTGGAGGTGCATCTTGCGGCTGATGCTGCCGCTTAGGAAGGCTTCCGGACCGCCGTATTTGCCGTCGCCGACGATGGGGTGGCCGATTGCGGCCATATGGACGCGAAGCTGGTGGGTGCGCCCGGTAAGCGGCATCAGTTCCACCCAGGCGGCGCGGTTTCCGGCGCGATCAAGCACGCGATAGCGGGTGCGGGCGGTCTGGCCGTTCCCACTTTCATCGACCATCATCTTTTCGCCGCCGGAGCCGGGCTGCTTGCTCAGCGGCAGTTCGATCAGACCTTCCTCGATGCTGGGAACGCCTACGATCAGCGCCCAGTATATCTTGCGCGCCGTGCGTCCGGAAAACCGCTTTGAGAAGAACGACGCGCTGCCGGGTGTGCGGGCGATCAGGAGGACGCCGGACGTGTCCTTGTCCAGCCGGTGAACCAGACGCGGGCGGGGGCCAGTGGCGGCATAGGCGTCCAGCAACCCATCGACATGCTCGAAGGTGCCGCTGCCGCCCTGCGTTGCAAGGCCGGGGGGCTTGTTGAGCACTATGGCCGCGCGGTCTTGGGTGATAACCATCGTGTCGGCGAGCTCGATCTGCGCTTCGGTCAGCTCGCGGCGCTTGGCGGGCGTGCGCTGGGCAGGATCGCCGCCCGGCGGCACGCGCAGAACCTGCCCGGCAGCCAGCCGGTCGGCGGGATCGGCGCGCTTGCCGTCGACGCGGATCTGGCCGGTGCGCGCCCAGCGCGATACGGTGGCAAAGCCCACTTGCGGCAAGTGGCGCTTGAACCAGCGGTCAAGGCGCACGCCGTCGTCGTCATGCTGGACGGTGAATTGGCGGACAGTGTCGCTCATGCTGTGGCCCTAATTAATGCGAGGCCGCCGAACAGCCCGGTAAATCCTGCGATGAGCGATATGCCGACATAAAACGCAGCCATTCCCACAGTCCCGCGCTCTACCAGCAGGGCAAATTCGAGGCTGAATGCCGAGAAGGTCGTGAAGCCGCCCAGCACGCCCACGCCGAGCAGCAGTCGCCAGCTTTCTCCGTGCGAACCATACCGTGCAAGGTAGCCGGCGAGAATGCCCATGGCTATGCTTCCGACTACGTTTACAGTGAGCGTCGCCCACGGAAAGGCGCTTGCCGCAACTGGACCGATGGCCCGCGTCCACAACCATCCGGTGAAGTAGCGCGCCCAAGAGCCGACCGCGCCACCGGCGGCGACCAGCAGGGATGAGTAGAGAAATGAGGGAGGATTCATTGCCATGCCCCTTAGACACTCGCTCGCGGTAATGCCACCGTTAACCCCGGTTATGCGCTCAAAGCCTTGCGTTCGGGCGCTCTCTTTGCTAGCGGGCCGCTGGTTCAAGCCGATCCCTACACGGATTCGGCCCATATTCGTGTTTTCTTATCAAGGTATTCCCCCGCTGATTCGACAAGCCGGGGCTCTGCTTTTGTTTGTGAGGTGTGTCGGTTTATGCAAATTCTCGTCCGCGACAACAACGTCGACCAGGCTCTGCGAGCGCTCAAGAAGAAGCTGCAGCGTGAGGGCGTGTACCGCGAGATGAAGCTGCGCCGTCACTTCGAAAAGCCTTCGGAAAAGCGCGCCCGTGAAAAGGCTGCCGCTATCCGCCGCGCCCGTAAGCTGGAGCGCAAGCGGGCAGAGCGCGACGGCGCCAAGTAGGCGCTTGCTCCAGCCTTCCGGTTGAGCCATGAGGGCGCGGAATCGCTTCCGCGCCCTTTTGCTTTTCTTTCTCGGGATTTTGCCATGACAGAGATCACTCGCGTTCCCTTGCAGCCCATCGCCAAGGGTTCGCTCGGCAAGCTGTGGGTCGGCGTTGCCGCCGCCGCGCTTGCCGCTGCCGGTATCGCTTGGGCCGCCCTGCCCGCTTCGGTTCAGGTGGATACGGTGGTCGCCGGCACGGGTGCATCGCCAACCATGGCTGACGTGGCGCTGATCAACTACAAGGGCACGCTGCCTGACGGTAAGGTGTTCGACCAGGCGCAGTACACCCCGATGCCGCTGGAAGGCGTTGTACCCGGCTTCTCCAAGGCGCTGCTGCAGATGCAGAAGGGCGGCAAGTACAAGGTCGTGATCCCCTCGGCCCTTGCCTATGGCGACAAGGGCAGCGGCCCGATCCCGCCGAACACTGACCTGACGTTTGAAATTGAGCTGCTGGACTTCACCAGCCGCGAAAACTTTGAGCAGCAGATGCAGATGATGCAGCAAATGCAGCAAATGCAGGGCGGCGCCCAAGGGATGCCGCAGGGCGTTGTTCCGCCGCATCCGTAATCTGTAGTCGCGTCTCTATTGAGGTGAACGAAGTCCATGTCGGTTGATACCGCCACCGTGGCGCGCATAGCCGCGCTGGCCCGCATCAAGATCACCGAGGCCGAGCTTGAGGCCATGGTTCCCGAACTCAACGGCATCCTAGCCTGGGTCGAACAGCTTGGCGAAGTAGATGTTACCGGCGTTGAGCCGATGACCGCTGTGATCGAGAACCACCTGCGCCTGCGTGACGATGTTGTTACCGATGGCGGCATCCGGGATTCCGTTCTCGCCAATGCGCCTGCTGCCGAACATGGCTTCTTTGGCGTGCCCAAGGTGATCGAATAATGACGCAGCTTACCGAACTCGGCGTCGCCGCGATCCGTCAGGGCGTGGCCAATGGCGAATTTTCCGCCGTCGAAGTGGCAGAGGCATTCAATGCCAATGTCGCCGCTGCGCAGACCGCGCTCAACGCATTCATCGTCGCCACGCCCGAAAAAGCGCTGGAAGCGGCGCGCGCCGTCGATGCGGACCGCGCCGCTGGCAAGGCGCTCGGCAAGATGGCCGGCGTGCCCATCGGCATGAAGGATCTCTTCGCGACGAAGGGCACTCAGACCACTGCCGCTAGCCATATCCTCGAAGGCTTCACGCCCGAGTATGAAAGCACTGTCTCGCAGAAGTTGTGGGACGCAGGCGCAGGTATGCTGGGCAAGCTGAACCTTGACCAGTTTGCCATGGGTTCGTCGAACGAGACGAGCTATTTTGGCAATGTGATCTCGCCGTGGAAGCGTAATGACGGCGGTAATGCTGCCATGGCACCGGGCGGTTCCTCGGGCGGGAGTTCGTCCGCTGTTTCCGCACGGCTCTGCCCGGCGGCGACTGGTACCGACACCGGCGGATCGATCCGCCAGCCCGCCGCCTTTACCGGCATTTCCGGCATCAAGCCGACCTATGGCCGCTGCTCGCGCTGGGGCATCGTTGCCTTCGCCAGTTCGCTCGATCAGGCAGGCCCGATGGCGCGTGACGTGCGTGACTGCGCGATCATGCTTGAGGCGATGGCGGGCTTTGATCCCAAGGATTCAACCAGCCTCAACATGCCGGTGCCCGAATGGGAAGCGGGTCTTTCCGGCGATCTAAAGGGCAAGAAAGTCGGCATTCCACGCGAATACCGCATGGACGGCATGGACCCGGACGTTGCCAAGAGCTGGGACGACGGCATTGCCTGGCTGAAGGATGCCGGGGCAGAGATCGTCGACATCAGCCTGCCGCACACCAAGTACGCGCTACCGGCCTATTACATCATCGCACCGGCAGAGGCTTCGTCGAACCTCGCCCGCTATGATGGTGTGCGATATGGCCTGCGCGATCTGCCCGATGGGGCCGGCCTGCAGGACATGTATGCCGCAACCCGCGCCGCCGGTTTCGGCGCCGAGGTAAAGCGCCGCATCCTGATCGGCACCTACGTGCTCTCGGCCGGGTTCTACGACGCTTATTACACTCAGGCGCAGAAGGTCCGGGCCCTCATCGCGCGTGATTTCAAGAACGCCTTCGAGCAGTGCGACGTCATCCTTGCCCCGACCGCGCCGACCGCAGCTTTCGGGCTTGGCGAAAAGACCGCCGATCCGCTGTCGATGTACCTGAATGACGTCTTCGCCGTACCCGCCAGCCTCGCCGGCCTGCCCGCCATGTCGGTCCCCGCTGGTCTGAACCGCGAGGGTCTGCCGCTTGGCCTGCAAATCATCGGCAAGGCCTTTGATGAGCAGGGGGTGCTCAACGCCGGTCTCGCCATTGAACAGCGGGCAGGATTCACCGCCAAGCCGGAACGCTGGTGGTGAAGAATATGCTCAGGAGTGCGGTGTTCGCGCTCCTGGACATCGCCGGAACTGTTCTCCTCGCTGCCTGTGCGCTGCCATTCCGAGTCATTGTCCGACGGCGCTACTGGCTTCCATATTTTTCCCGGATGTCTGACAGAACAGGCATCCACATCCGAAATTCCCACTACTACGAGCCGACCTATCGCGAGGCGGACCTTCCCGCGCGCACCGACATTGAACGGCACCTTCCCGCTATTGACATGAACGTGGCCGGACAGCTTGAATTGCTGGACCGGTTTACGTTCGCGGATGAATTGCTGCAAATCCCGGCGATCAAGCCGAGTGAGACGGAATATGGCTATTCGGCCGCCATGTATGGGCCGGGCGATGCCGAAATCGCCTACAGCATGGTCAGGCATTTCAAGCCCCGGCGGGTGATGGAAATCGGTAGCGGGGATTCGACGCTTGTGGTCAAGGCGGCCATCAACCGGAACCGGCAGGACGACCCCGCCTACCATTGCCGGCAACTTTGCATCGAGCCCTATGAACAGCCCTGGCTTGAATTGGTGGGAGCCGAAGTGCGCCGCGAAAGGGTCGAGAATGTCGACCTCTCGGTTTTTCGGGAGCTTCAGGCTGGCGACATCCTGATGATTGACAGCTCGCACGTCATCCGCCCGTGGGGCGATGTGCTGCGGGAATTTCATGAGATTATTCCCAGCCTTGCGCCCGGAGTGCTGGTGCATGTCCATGATATCTACACGCCGAGGGACTATCCTGAGCGCTATCTTCGGCAGCAACGTCGGCTATGGAATGAACAATACCTGTTGGAGGCTTATCTCTCTTTCAACAGCCGGACCAAGGTTCTGTGCGCACTCAACTGGTTGAAGCACCATCATTTCAACAAGCTGTCGGTTGCGTGCCCGATCCTCGCAGGACGCCCAGAATGTGAGCCCGGCGCATTCTGGTTCGTCACGGCATAGGCAAAATTGCTCTTGGCCCTTGCATAACTGCGCGCGATACGGTGAAGCGCAGCCTTTCAAAGCATGGATAAGTGAATTCTTGCGATATGACTGAATCAACCTACCGAATCCAGGGCGCAACGGGTGACTGGGAGGTCGTGATCGGCCTTGAGGTCCACGCTCAGGTCGTTTCGCAGTCCAAGCTGTTTTCCGGCGCGGCTACGGCTTTCGGTGCGGAGCCCAACGCGCAGGTGAGCCTTGTCGACGCGGCGATGCCGGGCATGCTGCCTGTGCCGAACAGGGAGTGCATCCGCCAGGCAGTCCGCACTGGCATGGCGATTGACGCGCAGATCAACAAGTGGTCGCGCTTTGACCGCAAGAACTACTTCTACGCCGATCTGCCGCAGGGCTACCAGATCAGCCAGCTCTACCACCCGCTGGTGGGCGAGGGTTCCATTGAGGTCAGTCTTGACGACAAGGACCCCGAAGGTTCGGTCAAGACGATCGGCATTGAGCGCATCCACGTCGAACAGGACGCGGGCAAGCTGATGCACGACCAGCATCCGACCATGTCCTATGTCGACCTCAACCGGTCGGGCGTGGCGCTGATGGAGATCGTCAGCCGTCCTGACATGCGTTCCCCGGCCGAAGCGGGCGCCTACTTGCGTAAGCTGCGCTCTATCCTGCGTTATGTCGGCAGCTGCGATGGAAACATGGAAGAAGGCTCCATGCGCGCTGACGTGAACGTCTCCGTCCGCAAGCCGGGCGATGAGTTCGGCACCCGTACCGAGACGAAGAACGTCAATTCTGTGCGTTTTGTCATGGCCGTGGTCGAGCAGGAGGCGCGCCGCCAGGTCGACCTTATCGAGGACGGCGGCAAGGTCGTGCAGGAAACGCGCCTCTACGATCCGGACCGCAACGAGACGCGGTCCATGCGCAGCAAGGAAGACGCGCACGACTATCGCTATTTCCCGGACCCGGACCTGCTGCCGCTGGAACTGGACGACGCCTTCCTTGAGGAATGCCGTGCCAGCCTGCCCGAACTACCGGACGCCAAGCGTCACCGATATGAGAACGGTCTCGGCCTGTCGGCATACAATGCCGGCGTCCTTACTGCTGAAGTAGAGACTGCGCGCTGGTTCGAAGGCCTTCTGGCCGCAAGTGCCAAGGCCCAGGGCAAGGCTGAGGCTGATGTTGCGAAGCAGGCGGCGAACTGGCTGATTTCGGACTTCTTCGGCGCCTTGAACAAGCTGGGCCGCAGCCTTGAGGATACGCCTGTTGGACCTGAAGCTGGCGCGGAGCTGCTGGCGCTGATCGGCGACGGCACGATTTCGAACACCATCGCCAAGCAGGTACTCGAAAAGATGCTGGAAACCGGGGACGGCGCGGGCGTCATTGTCGAACGCGAGGGGCTGAAGCAGACCTCTGACACTGGCGCGATCGAGGCGATTGTTGCCAAGATCCTTGCTGACAACGCTGACAAGGTTGAGCAGTACAAGGCTGGCAAGGAAGCCCTCTTCGGCTTCTTCGTCGGCCAGACCATGAAGGCCATGCAGGGCAAGGCCAATCCGCAGATCGTGAACGAGTTGCTTAAGAAAGCCTTGGCTGGTTAAGGGTAGGGGCGGGGGCGCAGCCGCCCCCCCCGTTTACGCGGCGCGCGGAACCCAGAGCGCCCTCGAACCCAAAGACCCCGCCGACACCTCGCCGGTGATTGCGTCACCATCGACGGTGGCGGTTCCTTCAAGGGTCATCGGCATGGGCACCTTCATGTCCATGGTCCAGGTCAGCGTGTTGCCGCTGACCTTGCCGCCGCTGACTTCCATCGTGCCCATCATCGCGCTGGAGACGCTCCCGGTGAAGCTATCGCCATCTGCGTTGACGACGAAGGTGCCTTTCTGGTCGCCCATCGGTGTCTTGGTAACGATGTCGTAAGTGCCCGAAACAGACATGCAAATTCTCCCGATTTTAATAGCAGGTGGCAAGTCTGACTGACTGCGCGACAGTGTCAACCGCGCGGTTCAATTGGCATTGTCCACTGCGGCCACGATTTCGACGGGAAGGCCCAGCGTCTTGAGCTGGGGCTCCACCACCTTGCGGTCACCCACAACCACGAAGGTGATCCCGTCCGGCTGGAGGAAGCGCGTGGCCGTTGTGTCGAGCGCCGTAGCGTCAATCGCGCGATAGCGGTCCGGCAGCGTGGAATAGTAATTGTCCGGGCGGCCCAATCGGTCGTTCTGCACGATCGCTCCAAGCACCTGCTGGTTGGTCTCAAACCGGTTGGGCAGTCCCCGGATATTTCCGTCGGTTACGCGGCCCAATTCCGCTGCATTGACGGGCTTCTTGGCCGGGAATGCCTTCATGTCGGACAGGATTTCGCGAATCGAATCTCCGGTGCGATCGGCCTGGACCGGGGCGCTGACGATTAGCGAGCGCGAACCGATCGGGCTGGTGACACCGCTGGATGCGCCATAGCTCCACCCGCGTTCCTCGCGCAGGTTGGTGTTGAGGCGCGACAGGAAGCCGCCGCCCAGCACTTCGTTGGCAAGGTCCAGTGCCTCAAGGTTCTGGTCGCGGCCCGATACCGGCAGCACCCGGCCGCCGACGATCACCGACTGCGGCGAGTTCGGACGATCGATCAGCACGATCCGCGTCCGCGCTGGCGGCACAGCAGCCGCCAGATTCTTTGCCGGAGGCGGTGAGGCGGGGACCTTCCAGTTGCCGAACGCGGTTTCGAGCATCGGCAGTAGTTCCTCCATCGTTACGTCACCGACCACCGTGATCCGGGCGAGATCGGGCCGCAGCCACTTGTCATGGGCTGCACGCAGACTTGCCGGAGTCTGGGCGGAGAGCGATGCCGCATCGCCCAATCCGTCCGCCGGCTGGCCATAGGGATGGGCGGGGCCGTAGAGGACCTGCGACATTTGGCGCCGGGCGAGGGCAGAGGGCGTGGCAAGGGTCTGGGCAAGCTCCGCTAGTTGCTGATCCTTCACCCGCGCCACTTCGTCGTCGGCAAAGGCCGGGTTGCGGACCACATCCGTCATAAGCGCCAGCGAGGGGGCGAGGTTGGCCGTCAGCGCATCCAGCGTGACGGAACTGGAATCCGGACCCGCGCCGATGTCGATCCGGGCGCCGAGCCTTTCCTGTTCTTCCGCGATCTGGGTGGCATTGCGAGTGGCCGTGCCCTCATCCAGCATGTCGAGCATCAGGCTTTGCGTGCCGGGAGTGTCCTGCGAATCCGCACCAACCCCCGCGTCGAAGCTGAGGTTGACCACGACTTTCGGCACGGCGGTGCGACGGGCAAGTGCCACAGGGATGCCATTGGACAGCTTGGCGCGTTCGACCGCCGGGAATGTCAGCGCCGCCACCGGCGCTACCGGCGGGGCCGTCCGCTTCGGCCCGGCGGGAAGTGCCGGCGCTTTCTGCCTGGCATCAGGCTTGGGCGGAGGCGAAATGCTTTCATCACCCCATCCGCCCATCGTCTCGCCCTTTTCGGTTCGCTCTCCGGGGGTGACCGCCAGGGCGAAAACCGGCCGTGTCATCCAGCGCTGCATGGCGGTGCGGACGTCGGCGGGCGTAAGGGCAGCGACGCGGGCAAGATCGGTGCGGTACTTGTCGGGGCTGCCGGAATAGAGCTGCCCCTCGGCCAATGTCGCGCCCTTGCCGTAAAAGCCGCCGACGCGTTCCAGCGCGCCGATCTGGCCGGTGATGGCACTGGTTGCGGCGCGGCGCAGTTCGTCCTCGGTCGGACCCTCGGCAACGAATTGGGCGATCAGTTCGTCGAAGCGGGCCTCGGCCTTTGCCCGGTCAATGCCGGGCTTGATGTCCATCGTCGCCTGCAACTGCGTGATCTGCTCAAAGGTCTGGGCCGAAGCGGTGACCTGCACCGCAAGCTGCTCACCGCGAACAAGCGTGTTGTCGAGGCGGGAACTGGCGAGTCCGCCCAGCACGCGCATGCCCATGTCGAGTGCCACGGCATCGGCGTCGTTCAGCCCGGGTGCGCTCCAGTTGCGATAGAGACGGGTTACGGGCACCTGATCGACCATCTCACGCTTTGCAGGAGCGGCAAGGGTTACTGGTGGCGCATCCACCTTGGGCACGTCCGGTCCGCGCGGAATGTCGCCGAACCACTTTTCGACGAGCGGGCGGGCGTTCGCGGCATCGATATCGCCAGTCAGGGCCAGCACGACATTGTTGGGTGCGTAGTTGTCGCGGAACCACTGGCGCACGTCGGCAAGACTTGCCGCGTCGAGGTCAGCCATCGATCCGATGGTGGAATGGCGATATGGGTGGCCGACCGGGAACAGCCCCTCGCCTATGGCATACTCGGTCAAGCCATAGGGTTGGTTGTCGCCCTGCCGCTTCTCGTTCTGGACGACGCCGCGCTGCTTATCGAGCTTGTCCTGAGTTACCGCGCCAAGGAGGTGGCCCATGCGGTCGCTCTCAAGGAACAAGGTGAGGTCCAGCGCACCGGTCGGCACCGTCTCGACGTAATTCGTGCGATCGTACCAGGTGGAGCCGTTGGTTGGCGTCGATCCGGCTGCCTCCAGCGGAACGTCAAAGTCGGGCACGTTTTCCGATCCGCCAAAGAACAGGTGCTCATAGAGGTGGGCAAAGCCGGTTTTGCCGCGCGGTTCGTGCTTGGAGCCGACGCGGTAATACAAGGTCACGCCGACGATGGGCGCCTTGCGGTCGGTATGGACGATGGTGGTGAGCCCGTTGGGCAGAGTGAACGTCTCATACGGAATGTCCACCGCCTTCACGAGTTGCGAGAGCGGCGCGGGTCCTGTTGCAACTGGAGAGCGCGCCGAGGCGAGATTGGCCTGCGGCTGGGCGGCACATGCGGCTAGCGAAAGGGCGGTCAATGAAGCTACGATGAAGCGGCGCATATTGGTTCCGTTATGGAGAGGAGCCATCCGGCTTACATTGCATGACATGCGTCATATGTTTTTCAACGGGCAAGCATATTTATGATGCCACGCATTTTGGGACGCGGATGAGCGGTGCCGCATGAACCGGCTATGAAAAAGCTCTGGCTGGGACTTGTGTGGCGAATATGCAACACTATCTGGTGACGGACAGGAGGCGAAATCAGCCATGAATCTTGAGAAGTTCACCGACCGGGCGAAGGGATTCCTTCAGGCTGCCCAGACTGTAGCCATTCGCCTGAGCCACCAGCGGATCACACCCGAACATATTCTGAAAGCACTGCTCGACGACGAGGAAGGCATGGCATCCGGGCTGATCCAGCGTGCTGGCGGCAATGCCAAATTTGCGAACGAGGAACTCGACCGCGCGCTGGCCAAGGTGCCTGCGGTAAGCGGCGGCGGTGCTCAGCAGACGCCGGGCCTCGACAATGATTCCGTCCGCATTCTCGACCAGGCCGAAAAGCTGGCCACCAAGGCGGGCGACAGCTTCGTTTCGGTGCAGCGGATGTTGCAGGCGCTGGCGCTTGCCCAGACCACGGCGGCAGGTCAGGCGCTGAAGGCAGCGAACGTCGATCCCAAGGCGCTGGAGGCGGCAATTCAGGAAGTTACCGGAGGCCGTGCGGCTGACAGCGCGGGCGCGGAAAACGCCTATGACGCGATGAAGAAATACGCGCGCGACCTGACCGAAGCGGCGCGTGAGGGCAAGCTTGACCCGGTGATCGGCCGTGACGAGGAAATCCGCCGCACCGTGCAGATCCTCGCCCGCCGCACCAAGAACAATCCCGCGCTGATAGGTGAGCCCGGCGTTGGCAAGACCGCCATCGCGGAGGGCCTCGCGCTGCGTATCGCCAATGGCGACGTGCCGGAAAGTCTCAAGGACCGACGCCTGATGGCGCTCGACATGGGCGCGCTGATTGCCGGTGCGAAGTATCGTGGCGAGTTCGAGGAACGGCTGAAGGCGGTGCTCGACGAGGTGAAGGGTGCCGAGGGCGAAATCATCCTCTTCATCGATGAGATGCACACGCTGATCGGCGCGGGCAAATCGGAAGGCGCGATGGA
>JBEVKC010000150.1:0-14063 GCA_040509895.1 Novosphingobium sp.
CTGACCGATGCAGGCAGGGCCCTGCTGGCAGACGCCCGCGCAGTCAGCGACGAGGCGGATGGTCTGATGGCACGGGCACGGGGCATCAGGCAGGGACTTGAAACCGAAGTCGCGCTGGCCGTGGACGTGATGATGCCTAGCAGCGCTGTGGCCAGCGTGCTGCGAGACTTTCAGGAGGTCTTCCCGACCGTGAACCTGCGCCTTCACGTTGAGGCACTTGGTGCTGTTGCAGCGCTGGTGCTGGACAGGCGGGCCGATATGGCGATTGCCGGCCCTGACATAATAGACCTTCCCGAACTGCAGCACCGCGAGGTTGGCAGCGTCGAGCTGGTGCCGGTTGCGGCGCCGGGGCACCCGCTCGCCCAGCTTCGCGACATTCCGCCCGGAGAAACCAGGAAGCACCTGCAGCTTGTCCTCACGGATCGCTCACCGCTGACCGAGGGTCGGGAGTTCTCGGTCCTCAGCCCGCGGACATGGCGGCTGGCCGATCTTGGGGCCAAGCACGCGCTGCTGCTCGAAGGCATCGGGTGGGGCAACATGCCCCGGCACGCAGTGAAAGACGATCTGGCTGCGGGCCGCCTTGTGGCCCTGTGCCTGCCCGAGGCTTCTCAGATCAAATACGTGCTCCATGCCCTTTGGCGGAACGACACCCGGCCGGGACCAGCCACAACTTGGATGCTCGAGGCGCTCGACCTGCGGTGTTCAGAATCTGTCAGAAACTGACCGTCGCCACGATGGCAGCCTGCGTATCGCGATCTTCCGCTCCCGGCGGACGGTCGAGCTGCGTGGCAAGGCTGAACTGCAGGTCAAGGTAGCGCGCGATATTGTAATTGAAGCTGGCCCCGACGCTGACCAGATCGGTTGATCGCGGCCGATTGGGATAGGCGTCTCGCTGACGCAGCCATGCCCAGTCGACGAACGCGCCGAACTGCGCCTGATCCTTGATTGCCCGCCCTTGCCCACACTGCCCAGCAGACTGAATGCGGGAAAGCGGATTTCCTGGCTCACAATAAAGCCTTCGCTGCCCAGTACAGAGTTGGTGTCATATCCGCGCACGCTACCGATGCCTCCGCGTCCCCACTTGACCTCGAAACCTCGTAAAGGCCGCAAATATCGGAAATGCTTTTGCGGCCCCCCTTCAGGTAGGCATCTCACGCTGCTCGTAAATCCAAAGCGCGACAGACGAGAAATCGAGAGCATCGGTCTGCCGCATCGTACCGTCGGCGGAACGCTTGCCCATTTCGGCCATGAACGCGCCCGGATCATCCGTCTCGATCTCGAAGATCGAAAGGTAAGGCTGGCCTGCCGGGCCCATGGCAATCGGCGTTGACTCAAAGCGGCGGCCGGACTTCACCCCGGGAAGGTCGCAGATGTCCTGGAAGTGGATCGTATCGTACCACTTGTTATAGTCGTCATCGCGTCCCGGGGCCGCGTTCGACTGCACCACCATCACATATTTGGCCATTCTGCTTTCTCCCTCTCACTGAAGTTTGGGTTCATTTGCCCTGTCGGCAGCCACCCGGCAAGGCATTGACGCCGCAGACTTGCCCGGCCTATGTGGCCGCCAGCGCAAGGAAGAAGAAGCCGGTGAAATTCCGGCGCGGTCGCGCCACTGTATCGATGCCTGGGCAATGCATCGAAGCCAGACCTTCATCCCGGCACCGTTGATCTCTTTGGGACGCGAAATCCCCTCAGGAGCGATTTTCAGATGTTGGAGCTTGCTCTAGCTTTTCCGGCCAATCTGCTCAGCCATGCCGCGCGCGGCCTTCACATAGGCCGGGCCGCCGCAGACCGTCCAGGCCTGCGGAATGCTGATGCGCGCGATGTCGCGCAAAGCCGGGTGATGCAGCATTTCCGTGCCCTGATCGGTCACCCGATCCGTGGCGCTTTCGACAATGAGAAAGTCCGGCTGCGCGGCAACCATCTCTTCAAGGCTGACCTGCGCCAGCGGCGGCTTGCCGAGCTTGGCAGCAAGGTTGATCATGCCCGCCCGCGTCATGAGATCGTCGATCAGGGTCCCCGTCCCGGTCATGAAGCCGCGGCGCTGGTAATAGGCGGCTACCCTGCCCCGGCCATTGGCGGGAATGCGGGCGAGTTCGGCCCGCATCTGCGCGATCATCGCCTCACCGCGGTCGGGATGGCCGACGGCCGCAGCCGTCTGGCGAATTGCGGCATAGATGTCGTCCAGCGTATTGACGGGTTGCAGGTCGAGCATGTCATAGCTCTGCCCGCCCAATGCGGTCATGGCCGCACTGCGGCGTGCCGGCATGCCGACGACAAGATCCGGCTCGATCTCAAGGATTTCCTCCGCCGAAGTCCCGAGGATGCGAAGTCCGCGGGCATTGGCCGCCTCTGCCGACAGTTCCGGCTTCGCCGCATTGCGCGTCAGCCCGGCGATCTGGCTGCGATCGGCCAGAGCAAGCACGAGCTGGTCGGCGCACATGTTGAGCGAGACGATGCGTTGCGGGCGTGTGGTCGCGGGGGCCTTCGCGGTCGAAGCCAGGGCAATCGCGCCGGTTACGGCAAGAGCGAGAAGCCCGGCTGTCCAGCTTGCGCGGCGAAGACTTTTGCGATGCGGCATGGCGGAGGACACATAGACGAGCAAAGCGGCAAGGCAAGGTACTGTCATCATGAATGAAGCCCTGCCCTACCGCCATCGCGCCCTGATCCCCGCGCTTGCCGCGATGCTGGCGATCGCTGCGATAACTTCGCTCGCCATCGGCGCCGTGCCTCTGGCACCATCCCGCATCGTTGCTACCCTTGCCGGGCAAGGTGACCGCATCGCGCAGATCATCCTGTTCGACTTGCGCCTGCCGCGCCTGCTGGTTGGCCTCGCGGTCGGGGCGATGCTGGGTCTGGCTGGCGCGGTGCTGCAGGGATACCTGCGCAATCCTCTGGCGGAACCGTCGGTGCTGGGCGCCTCCAACTCCGCCGCACTAGGCGCGGTAGCCGCAATCTATTTCGGCCTTGCGGACCTGAGCGTGGTAATCCTGCCCGTGCTGGCGATCACCACCGGCCTTGTCGCATTGGTCGTGCTGTTCATGCTGGCGGGACGGTCTGACAGTCCCCTGACGCTCATACTTGCCGGCATCGCGGTATCGACCCTCGCCGGTGCCGGGATCAGCCTTGCCCTGAACCTTTCGTCGAACCCATTTGCCGCCATGGAAATCATGACTTGGCTGCTGGGCTCAATCGAGAACCGTTCGATGGAGCACGTCTGGATCGTGATGCCCTGTGTGCTGATCGGCATGCTCCTCCTCATGCGGGACGGGCATGCGCTCGACGCGCTGTCGCTGGGCGAGGATGGAGCGCGGTCGCTGGGCTTCGACCTTCGCGGCACGCGCGTCCGCCTGCTCCTTGGTGTCGCCATCGGCGTCGGTGGAGCGGTGGCGGTATCGGGCTCCATCGGCTTTGTCGGTCTGATCGTGCCGCATCTGGTGCGCCCATTCACCGACCGCAGCCCCTCGGCGATCCTGGTGCCCTCGATGCTGGGCGGCGCGATCCTGCTGACTTTCGCCGACGTGCTGGTGCGGATCATCCCGACATCGGCAGAACTCAAGCTGGGCGTCGTCACATCCTTCCTTGGCGTGCCGGTCTTCCTTGTCCACCTGCTCCGGGAGCGCCGCATATGGTGAGCGTGACCATCGACAGCCTGGCCGTCGACCTGGGCCACCGGACCGTTCTGCGCGATGTGCGCGCGGCCGTGCAGGCAGGCGAATTCATCGGCATCATCGGCCCCAACGGTGCGGGCAAGTCGACGCTGGTACGGGCGATGCTGGGCATCGTACAGCCGGGCGCGGGCGAAGTCCGGATAGATGGAAAGCCAGTCTCAAGCCTGACCGCACGCCAGATCGCAAAGGCGCTGGCCTATCTGCCGCAAGGGCAGACGCTGCACTGGCCGCTCAGCGCGGAGCGGCTGGTGGCGCTGGGCCGCCTGCCGCACCTCGCGCCGATGTCGCGCGTTTCTGCAGAGGACCGCGCGATCATAGCCGAGGCCTTGCAGCGCGCCGACGTTGGGCATCTCGCTGCGCGGATCGCCACCGAGCTTTCGGGCGGCGAACGCGCGCGCGTGATGCTGGCGCGGGCATTGGCTGTCGGTGCCAGAGGGCTTGTCGTCGATGAACCGCTGGCCGCGCTCGATCCGGGACACCAGATCGACGTGATGGAACTGCTCGCGCGTGAGGCAAACAGCGGCGCGCTGGTCGTGGCCGTGCTGCACGACCTGACGATGGCAGCGCGCTATTGCAGCCGCCTGCTGCTGATGGACGGCGGACGGCTGGTGGCCGACGGCACCCCCGCCGAAGTGCTTACCGAAGAACGGTTGCGCAGCGTCTATGGAATCACGGCGATGATCGACACTTCAAACGGCGCGCCGGTGGTCGTTCCCCTGCGACGTGTAGCGAAGGGGCCAACATGAGCGCGCTGATGCTGCAGGGCACCGGATCGGACGTCGGCAAGTCCGTGCTGGTCGCCGGGCTCTGTCGGGCTTTCGCCAATCGCGGGCTGCGGGTTCTGCCCTTCAAGCCGCAGAACATGTCGAACAATGCCGCTGTCACCATCGACGGCGGAGAGATCGGCAGGGCACAGGCGCTGCAGGCCATCGCCGCTCGCGCCGAGCCGCACAGCGACATGAACCCGGTACTACTGAAACCACAAGCTGACCACACATCACAGCTTGTCGTTCAGGGCAAGGTTCGCGGCACGCTGGGCGCCGCCAATTTTCGTGAGGCACGGCGGCCGTTGTTGCCGGAGGTGATGGAGAGCTTTCACCGGTTGGAGGCGCAGTGCGATATCGTGGTGGTCGAAGGCGCAGGCTCGCCGGCTGAGATCAACCTGCGGTCGGGCGACATTGCCAACATGGGCTTCGCGCGAGAGGCAAATGTGCCGGTGGTGTTGGTGGGGGACATCGACCGCGGCGGGGTGATCGCCGCTATTGTCGGGACCAAGGCCGTGATCGATCCGCAGGACGCGGCGATGATCCGCGGCTTCATCATCAACAAGTTCCGCGGCGATCCTGCCCTTTTCGCCGACGGCTATCGCAGCATAGAGGCGCTGTCCGGCTGGCGCGGGTTCGGCGTATTGCCCTGGCTTCCCGCCACCGTAAGATTGCCGAGCGAAGACGCGGTCATCCTGGAACAACCCAAGCCGCGCAGTGACGGGCGCATCCTTGTCGCTTGCCCTATCCTTCCGCGCATCTCCAACTTCGACGACCTTGATCCGCTGAAGTTTGAATCCTCGGTCGACCTTGTCATGGTGCCGCCGGGCCAACCCATACCTGTTGAAGCGGCGCTTATCGTCCTGCCGGGATCGAAGGCCACGATTGCCGACATGGCCGCCATTCGCCTGCAGGGCTGGGACATCGACATACATGCCCACCATCGGCGGGGTGGAATGATCCTTGGGCTCTGCGGCGGCTACCAGATGCTTGGCAGGCGCATCGCCGATCCGCACGGCGTCGAAGGCCCGGCGGGTGAGCGCGCTGGTCTTGGCCTGCTGGACGTCGAAACCGTGCTGTCGCCCGGAAAGGCGCTGGACCGCGTGGAAGGCACTGCGCTGGGCGCGCCCTTCGATGGCTATGAAATGCACATCGGCCAGACCTCCGGCCCGGACTGCGCGCGTCCCTTTGCAATGCTGGGCAACCGGCCTGACGGAGCGATCAGCGCCGATGGCCGCGTGCTGGGCAGCTATGTGCACGGGTTGTTTTCGAGCACGCCCCTGCGGTCCGCGCTGCTTCGGCGGCTGGACGCCGTTTCGGATGGCCTTGATCATGCCAGCGCAGTCGATGCGGCGCTGGATGAGTTTGCCCTGTCGATGGAGGAACACCTCGACGTCGATGGGCTGGCATCGCTGGCCCTGGATGCAAGAGGCGCCGGGTAAACCGCCGCCAATCACGTCATTCTGCGGGTACGCTTGATGCCTTGGTCTGGCGGCGCGGATCCTTGCGCCAACCCTTGCCGTCATCGATCGTGCCGAACATCCAGTCATACAGCAGCGAGATTGTGGCGAAGTTGCCGCCCGTGAACCGCGCGTGATGGTTGTGATGCATCTTCGACAGATAGCTCATGTACTTGAAGGGGAAGTAATCGGCTTCCCACAGCGTGTGGTTGTGCAGGTTGATCTGCGAGAATGCCACCCAGGTGATGACCAGCGTCACGACGTGGAAGTTGCCCATCAGGAATGAGAGGCCAAAGATCGTAGCGACGAACAGCCCCAGCCCCATCATGACCTCAATCGGGTGGATATAGCTGGAATCGTTCCGGCAAGGGTTGTGTTGCCGGTGATGCACCGCATGCACCCACATCAGCGGCCCGCCGAGAAACTGGCTATCGTGGAAAAGGAAGCGGTGCATCAGGTAATAGAAGAAATCATAGACCATTAGCACGACGACGATGTCGAGGACCACGTTCCACCAAGGCTGCGGCTCTGTCGTCAGGCAGAACGGCAGGATCAGGCCGAAGATCACCACAAGGTAGAGACCGGCCCATTTCCGGTTCCACTTCTGGTTGTCCGAATAGCTGACCCGCTCCATCTTCTTGTTATAGGTGTCGCTGTTCAGCTTGTGCGACGCGCCGATGGCCGGGACGAGCCGGGCCACCCGGCCCAGAAGCGTCAGGCCGATGATGCCAAGCCCCGCAATAACCGAAAGCTGCCAGTTGTAGTGCTCGGCCAGCGTGCCGAGAAATGCCATGTCCATGCGAATCAATCCGTCTGTCGGCTTTCCAGCCAAGCGTGAGACCACTGTTCTCACGCTTGCTATGATACAATGCGTCTCTCAGTCAAGTGAAGTAATGCGATTAACGCATTTCAACCATTTGCCCGCACTTCGGGCTGTCACGGCACTTCACCCAGCACGCAACAACGCCTCGAATCCGCGGATTCGAGGCGTTGAAGGCGACCCTTTGGGCCATATGCTTTTTGCCAAGCCCTGCCGCTTGGGCAGGGCTCGGCAATACGATTAGAATGCAGTGGGACGCAGCGTCAGGCGCAGGAAAACCTCGCGGCCCGGATCTGCGATACAGGCCAGTTCATCCACGCCCGCCGCGTTGCGGGTGTTCACACCGGTTGTCGGCGCAAGGAGGATTTGGCCGGTGGCACCACTGAACTGGGTGCAATTGCCCGCGGTGAACTTATTGGTCAGGTTGTTGCCGATCAGCGCCAGCTCCCACGCATCGTTTTCCGCGCCGACGCTGATATTGGCGTTGAGCTTGAAGAAAGCCGGCTGGTAGAAGTCGTCACGACGGCCTAGGTTCTTGAGGAATTTGGTCGAATACTGGCCATTGACGCCAAGCTGCACCTTCATGTCGTCACCCGCCGGCATCTGGTAATCGAAGCCGCCGTTGATGGTCCAGTCAGCCGCCTTGGGCAGGGGCAGGCCCGCCAGGCTCTGGGCATTGTACTTGATCCGGCGTCCGGTACCGGGCTCCGTCACGAAGAAGCCCCCCGCGATCGCAGCCGGATTGGTGACTTCGGTCGGCAACAGGTTGCAGCCATCGGACACGAGCTGGCCGCCCGAGCATGCAGCGTTGTCAAACTCTGTGAAACGGGCGTGATTCCAGTTCACGGCCAATCGAGCGGTCAATCCATCGATCGAGGGAGGATTGTAGGTTGCTTCGAAGTCGATGCCATAAACCTTCGACTTGCCGGCGTTGATCGTCTTGGCAACCGGCAGGCCACCTTGCGCCACTTCGTTCACGCCGACCTGAAGGTCATCGTACTTGTAGTAGTAGAAAGCGGTGCTGAGCTGCAACGAGCGATCAAGCAGGCGCGCCTTGACGCCGGCTTCACCGCCGTAAACCTTCTCGTCACCGAACGAATTGTTCTCACCTGGTGTCGGCGGTAGCGTCATGACGAACGAGCCCGACTTGTAGCCCTGCTTGAGCGCGCCGAAGATCGTCAGATCGTCGGTCGGGGTATAGGTCACGGTGAATTCAGGCGACCAGTTCTTCGAGCGAAGGTTTGGGTCCGGTATCGTGATCGGCGTCGGGGCGCCAAACATGGTCGCGACCGTGTAGGGGTCATTGCGCCGCTTCTCGTCGGTGTAGCGAACACCCCCTGCGATCTCGAGCGTTTCGACAGGCTTCCAGCGAAGCTGCCCGAAAGCTGAAAGCGCCTCGATGCTGACGTCGTTGATACCGGCGGTCAGGCGGGCAGGCAGGCCTAGGGCTGTGTTGCCGGTAACGAAGACACGGTTGCTGACCTGCGCATCCTGGTAATAGCCGCCAAGCAGGAAGTTGATCGGGCTGTCCCAATCCGATTGAAGGCGGACTTCCTGCGTGAAGTCCTCACGCTTGAACTGGTTGTCGGAAATCAGCGTCGGGCCTGCATAGCCGGAGTTGACGCCGTTGATCATGCCGTCGACGCGGGTGTGGAAATACCCGGTGGTCGAATTCAGCGACAGGCCATCGGAGAAGTCGTAGTTCAGTTCGAGCGTGCCGAAGCTCGTCAAATACTTCATGAACGGCACGCCGTTGTTCCGCACGTTGGGGAACGCGGCAGGATCGACATCGACGATATAGACCGTCCGATCGACCTTGCAGTTGTCATTCGGATTGATGAAGGGAACGCCCGCCGGCGCACCATTACCATCCGGACAGCTTCCGAACGCAGACCCACCGCCAATCACTTCCTTCTGGGTATTATTGATCTTCAGCCGCGCTGTGAAGTCGTCTGTCGGCTCCCATAGAACGGTGCCGCGCACGATATATTCGTTCTGCGCGTTATAGCGGTCGCTCGACGGGTTCTTGGCGCCGGTGCCCGGCAGCGCAGTCGCCTTGTTGAAGAAATAGCCGTTGTCGTCCGACATCATGGCGGCGAAGCGGATGCCCAAATTGTCGCCGATCGGTGCAGAGACGATCATCTCTCCGCGCTTTTGCTGCGCTTCGAACCCATAGATGCCGCGCGCGATCACTTCCAGCTCGTCACCCGGATCGGCGGTGCGGATGGCGATCACGCCGCCCGGGCTGTTCTTGCCGAAGAAGAGCGCCTGCGGCCCCTTGAGAACTTCGACCTGCGCCATGTCGAACATGCCGACACTGTAGGTGGCGCCCTGGGTCAGCTGCAGGCCGTCGATGTTGAGCGAAACCGACTGGTCCACGCCCGCATCGAGCGAACTGGTGCCCACGCCGCGCAGCGCGATCTGGGTGCCGACGGTAAGGACGTTGCTGCCCATCTGGAGGCCGGCGACCTGCTGGGTGATGCCGCGAATGTCGGTGACCTGGTTGCGGTCGAGCGTTTCAGCGCTCAGCACGGTTTCGATCACCGGCACCTGAAGCACCGATTCCTGCCGCTTGCGTGCGGTGACGATGATGTCGCCGTTATCGATCCAGGCCTGTTGTTCCTGCGGCGCCGCGTCCTGCGCCATCGCCGGCATGGCGCACACCAGCGCAAGAAGGCCGGCCTCGGCCATCATGAATCCCTTGAACCTCATGCTTCCCTCCGTCGCGCGGCCGCCCTGACGTCGGCCTGATTTCGGAGGCGCTGTGGAGCATATCCACCCACCCGGGGAATGCCCGAGCATGACGTGATTCCAGCCCCTGACGGCAGGATCCCACCTACATCTAATGAAACACTTGTTTCCGTTTGTTCAACGTGATTTGAAACAGTTGTTTCAGTCTGGTCAACGGATTTCCGCCCCTTCCAGCAACGGAACGGGGCCAAGGACCGAGCGCAGATGATCCGTCACTGCCGCCCGGACATCGGCCTCCGTCCATGTATCGGGGTCGAGCAAGCTTTGGACAGAAATGCCCTTCACCAGCGCAATCAACCTGCGGGCACTGGACTCGCAGTTTTGATGGCCAGGGTGATGCCGGGCTATGGTGCCAGCCACCAGATCGTTGATGCGCCGGGTCCAACGCTGGAGCCAGCCCGCAACCGTGGCATCGCGTGAGGAAAGATCCCACAGCGATATATAGACCTTCCACAAGTCGCGGTTGCGCTGATCGATTGCCGTCATGGCGATCAGGCTATCGCACAGGCCCAGCTCGTCACGGGCAAGCGGTTCCACGATGGCGAAGCCGGTTTCTGCCATGTGATCAGCCACCCATTCGATCAGTTCGCCCTTGTCGGCGAAGTAATGGGTGATGGACCGCGTGCTGAAGTCCAGCTCCTCTGCAATCCGGCGGATTGTTGCGCGCTCAATGCCTTCCTCGGCAATCAGCCGGAGCGTCGCGACAGCGATCAGCCGCTTCCTCTCTTCGTGATCGACGTTGTTCATGTAGGCATGTTATCTGAACGCCGCCTTGGGTAAATGGGTCATCCGGCAGGCAAGGTCCGCTTCTCCCGATGCGACAATCAAGTGATCGCCTGCGTCCACGACACCGGTAGTGAACACCACGTCGCGGACATACATCAGGTCTTCCAGCGGGGCGGTAAGCACGGGATTCGCTTCCAGCAGCGGCCCGTCCCCATCGGCGATGACAACGCTGGGATCATCGGGATCGAGCAGCGACCAATAGGTGCGGTAGATGCCGACAATCTCCTTGAGCTCAACGCCGTGCCACAGCGTCAACCAGCCGCGCTTACCTGCTATCTCGGTAAGGATAGGCTGCGCCCCGCCGCCGATCCGGGCG
Organism: Novosphingobium sp.; assembly: GCA_040509895.1. Taxonomy (GTDB): domain Bacteria; phylum Pseudomonadota; class Alphaproteobacteria; order Sphingomonadales; family Sphingomonadaceae; genus Novosphingobium. Next base: position 10,569 of record JBEVKC010000150.1, read on the forward strand.
GTGGCAACGGAGCCGGAATGCGGCCGGATGCCCGGCTGGAGGCAGGGCTTCCAGTGCAGGCAATCCGGTGACGTGGCAAGATTGATCGAGGGTCCGGCCCGCCAATCGCTTCCCGGCGGATAGGCAAAGTAAAGATCGCCCAGAGGCCGCGTCTGTGCCCAATAGTTGCCGCCGATCAACCCTTCGAAGATGAGCATGTCCTTGTTCTGGTGATCGAGGACGATCCCTTCAAAGTTCCAGTCCATCGCATCGGACGAGGAATAGAGCGTGGTCGAATGGCGTTCCGGGCTGACCGAGCAGGTGGTCATCCAGTACCGATCCCCCACCTTGCTGATACGGGCATCCTCAATTCCATAGCACTGCCAGCTGCCGGCGGGAGCAATGGCGCGGTCATAGTGAAGCTCGACGATTTCCAGCCCGTCAGGCGTCACTTCAACCGGCAGCAGCCATGACAGCGAAGTCAACGCCATGATATTCCAGCCGCCCCCACGCAGCATGAACTTGCGAGGGTCAGCCGTGTCGGCCAGATCGACAGGCCACGCATCAAGGACATAGCGCCCATTGTCCCAGCGGATGGCGTGGACGTTGCCATCGACGATAGGCCGGTGCAGCGCCTCTGCCACGCGGACCATCAACAGCAGGTTGCCGTTTGGAAGTCGCGTCATGCCCGGATTGAACGCGCCCAGCACATAGGTTTCGGCGTCAAAGCTCCCGGTCAGCGGGGATCGCGCTAGGTCGATCATGCGGGGCGTCAGGATGAGGTGATCGACATCAGACATTGCCTTTCTCCTGCAGCCGCGCGTCGGGCAACAACCATGGCGACGCGGCGGCGTTCCCTACCCGCAATCAGCCTTGGCCTCGGGAATGGCTTCCTCGCGATCAAGGTGCAGGTAGTTCGCGTCGAACATGGCGATTTGACACAGGCCGTCGAAGTCCAGAATCTGCAACTGGTTCCCGTTCAGCCGGATGAGGCACCGGCTCCGCAATTCCTTGAGCTTGCGGCTGACGTGCACGGCTGTCAGCCCCAGGGTATCGGCAAGCTCTATCTGGGTGATCGGGAATTCGCAGGTATTGCCCTCCACAAGCCCCATCACTTTCAGTCGGACGTGAAGCTCGCACAGCAGGTGGGCGAGCCGTTCCAGCGCCGAACGCTGGCCCAGATTGACTGTCCATTCGCGCTGGATCGCCGCATTCACCAGCGTCTCCCACCACAAAGCCTGCAGGATGCGCGGATGGCCGATGGTGAGCCGTTCGAATTCGATATGGCTGAGCGAAACGTATTGAACCGGGCTGAGGGCGCGAATCGAATGGTCCATCTTCTTCAGGACAAACATGTTGAGATCGAAGATGTCGCCGGGCAGGAAAAAGCTGATGATCTGGCGTCGGCCATCCCCCAGCAACTTATAGCGGCACGCCCAGCCTTTCATGAGCACCCTGATGACGCCCGGCGGATCGCCTTCGCGAACGATGTCACCCTGCGGGGCAACCGAATGACGTGTGCCATTCCAGATTTTGTCGAGGGCTGCGATGTCATCGCCCGACACGCGGACGAACGATTCCATCTTGCGGACAAGCAGGTTCTCGGAGGTGTCGGAGCCGCGCATCGATGCTGCCTAGCCGTGAAGCAGAGCAGAATAACCTATGTTACTGGTCATAGGCCACAGTAACGACACTGCTGCTGCGGTCAGGGCGCAGGCTCACCCTTGGAAATCACCCAGACCTGCCCCTCGTTTCCCGCGCGATTAAGCGTGCAGATGTGCTGTTCTTCCGACCACAGTTCCACCGGGCACTTGTGCCGCTGCGCGATGAGAAGGGCTTCGCCGGGATCCTTTCCGCGAAAGCTGACGGACTTTATCGGAGATTCGTTGGGCGAGGATTTGAATACAAGGCGGTAGTTAGGCACTAGGCTCACCTCTTTCACGTCAAAGCGCGGCCCATCCGTGGCCCGCGCCGACCTGTCGATTTCCATCGATGGTACTGTGAGTTTGCCACACCCGCAGAAAGGCGCACTAAACTAGGTAAGGCGGCTAACGGCTCGGCGCACGTGAGCAACGGTCTGGCTAAAATTCAGGGAGCCAGAGCGAAGCTTTAGTCGGGCCGAATCATCTTTTCCGGCCTGACGACACGGTCAAAGGTCGCCTCGTCTACCAGTCCGGTCTCCAGCGCGGCCTCCCTCAAGGTCAGCCCAATGGCCTGCGCATGCTTAGCGATCTTGGCCGCCGCATCATAGCCGATCTCGGGCGCAAGCGCCGTCACCAGCATCAATGACCTTTCGACCAGATCCTCCATCCGGGCCCGGTCAGGTTCCAGACCGACCAAAGTCCGTTTGGTGAAGCTCTCCACCGCATTGGTCAGGAGGTCGATGGAGCGCAGCACGTTTGCGCCGATCAGAGGCTTGAACACGTTCAGTTCAAGATGGCCCTGCATGCCGCCCAGGGTGACTGCCGCGTGGTTGCCGATAACTTGCGCCGCCACCATCGTCACCATCTCGCACTGGGTAGGGTTGACCTTGCCCGGCATGATCGAGCTTCCCGGCTCGTTCTCGGGAAGCAGCAGTTCGCCCAAGCCAGCACGCGGGCCCGAGCCGAGTAGACGGATGTCGTTGCCTATCTTGGTCAGCGCCGTCGCCAGCCCGGCAAGGGCAGCAGACATGGCGACCAGCGCGTCGTTGCTCGCCAGTGCTTCAAAGCTGTTGGCGGCCGGGCGGAAGGCGATGCCGGTGATAGCGCCGATCTCTTCGACGAATTTTGCGGTGAAACCCTGCGGAGCATTGAGCCCGGTGCCTACCGCCGTGCCCCCCTGCGCCAGTTCCAGCACGTCCTGCAAGGCGAAGGCAATCCGGCCGCGCGCCTTGGCCACCTGCTCGGCATAGCCGGAGAACTCCTGCCCCAAGGTTATGGGCGTCGCATCCTGCAGGTGTGTGCGGCCCATCTTGATGATGGAAGACCAGGCTGCGACCTTTTCCTCCAGCACGGCATGGAGCGCAGCCAATGCGGGATCAAGGCGGTCCTGCACCGCCCGCACTGTCGCCACGTGGAGCGCCGTGGGGAAACTGTCATTGGAAGACTGCGCCCGGTTCACATGGTCGTTGGGGTGGACCGGCGACTTGCCGCCGCGCTTGCCGGTCAGCAGTTCATTGGCGCGCCCGGCAATCACTTCGTTGAGGTTCATGTTGGTTTGGGTGCCCGATCCAGTCTGCCAGATCACCAGCGGGAAGTGATCGTCGAGCTTTCCCGCCGCAACTTCTGCGGCAGCGCTTTCGATTGCATCTGCAATCTTGGCATCCAGCCCGCCATCCTTCCCGAGCATCCGGTTTGCCCGCGCCGCCGCCTGCTTGCCCAGCGCTAGCGCGTGGATGATTTCTATCGGCATCCGCTCCCGCGCGCCGAAGGGGAAGTTCTCCAGGCTGCGCTGGGTCTGCGCCCCCCAATAGGCGTGGTCGGGGACTTCGATTTCGCCAAAGCCGTCGGTCTCGATACGGGTGTCCATTTGCCT
>JBEVKC010000151.1:0-10571 GCA_040509895.1 Novosphingobium sp.
GCATCCGTTCCACGATCCCTTCGTCATGTTCGGCTATCTGGCCGGGATCACCCAGCGGATCGAGCTGGTCACCGGCGTCATCATCCTGCCGCAGCGCCAGACCGCGCTTGTGGCCCGGCAGGCTACCGACGTTGACCTGCTGTCGGGCGAGAGGTTGCGGCTGGGCGTCGGCATCGGCTGGAACGATGTCGAATATGAAGCGCTCGGCCAGGATTTCCGAACGCGCGGCAAACGCGTTGGCGAGCAGGTGGAACTACTGCGCGAACTGTGGTCACAGCCGGTTGTCGACTTTACCGGCCAGTTCGACCGGATCGACCGAGCCACGCTGAACCCGCGCCCGCGCCGCCGCATTCCGATCTGGATGGGCGGCTTTTCCGAGCCCGCGCTGAAGCGGGGCGCACGGATCGCCGATGGCTTCATCTTTGCCGACGGCGCATCGGACGCGGATGCGCTTTTAGGGCAGCTGCGAACTTTCCTTGCCGATGAAGGCCGCGCTGCCGGCGACTTTGGGCTGCAATGCAACATGCTGACGGCCAAGACACCGGAAGCCGTGGTCGAACGCGCTTCTCGCTGGCGGGATGCGGGCGGAACTCACGCGGCGGTCGTTACCATGGGCATCGGCCTTGAGACGGCAGAGCAGCACGTGGACCACGCAAGGCGGGTCGCGGATGCGCTACGGACGGCGGGCCTTGCGCTTGACTGATGCTGGCGGTCTGACACGCAGGAGATCAATAGGGCATGGATCTACAGGAACTGGCAGCAAAGGCGGGGGAGATCATCGGCGTTTCCGACTGGTTCCTGATCGACCAGCAGCGCATCAATGAATTCGCTGATACGACGCAGGATCACCAGTTCATCCACGTCGACCCGGAACGAGCGAAGGATACGCCATTTGGCGGCACGATCGCCCACGGCTTCCTGACGCTGTCGATGCTCGCGCCGTTGCTTACGACATCATGCCCCAAGCCCGAGGTTCGGCTGTCGGTGAACTATGGCTTCAACCGCATCCGCTTCCTTGTACCAGTGCGATCCGGAAAGCGTATTCGCGGACGTTTCAAGCTGCTTGAGCTTGCGGAAAAGCGCCCCGGCCAATGGCAGCAAACCGTTGAGGCCACGGTGGAAATTGAGGGCGAGGACAAGCCCGCGCTGGTTGCCGAATGGATTTTCCAGCACTTCACCTGAACCGGGCGCCTCCATCACACCCGGCCTGATCCGGCTTAGCTCAACTGGCTGGCGAGTGGTGGTGGAGCTGCCTTGCCGTCGCCGTTCAGCCTGTCCTCAAAGAACTGGGCCCATCTCAGGTGCAGCTCTTTCAGGTGAGTGCCCTGCGCGGTGCCAGCCAGCTGCATCTCTTCGCGAAGCCGCCTGCTGTAAAAGGCTCTGTCACTTTCTCTCATAGCTCGAACCTCTGCTTGGGAACGAAAGATTGCGCCCCGACTCGCACCGAGTCAATTGCGTCTCCGGGTTGGCCGCGGTCCAACCAACCATCGCTGCCTTAACCCTTGGTAAACCATGCTGTTTCATAAGCTGACGGCCAGGGGGCTCCGATGGACGACTTGCTTGCCGAATTCATAGCTGAATCCCGCGAAATGCTCGAAGCGCTGGGCGGTGAGATCGTTGCGTGGGAGGAAAACCCCGGCGACCGCGCCCGGCTCGATTCGATCTTCCGCTTCGTGCACACCGTGAAGGGCAACTGCGGCTTCTTCGATTTTCCGGGACTGCTGGCGCTCAGCCACGCAACCGAGGATGCGCTTGCCGATGTCCGCGCAGGCCGCCGCCGTGCCGATACCGCGCTGGTCAATGCGGTGCTTGCGATCATCGACCGGATTGCCGACATGCTCACCGCGATTGAGGCTGGCGGCGACCTTCACGAAGCGGGCGACGACGCCCTGATCGCCGCGCTTGAGCCTGTCGCCGAGGATGCCGAAATCGTCGAAAAGGCGCCCTCCACTCCGGCTCCGGACAGCCAGCCGCAAGCCGCCGTCTCGCAGCGCTCCGTGCGCCTTCCGGTGGAACTGCTCGACCGGGTGATGAGCGGCGTGTCCGACATGGTTCTCGCCCGCAATGACCTTGCCCGCCGGTTGCGAGAGCTCCCCGGCGAGGCTCTTGTCAAGGAACCCTTCGGCCGCCTTTCCGCCATCATCGCAGACGTTCGCGATGCCATGACGCGCACCCGGATGCAGCGTGTCGAAAGCCTTTTCACCGTGCTGCCCCGGCTTGTCCGTGACCTCTCCGCCGAACTCGGCAAGCAGGTGATGGTCGACATCGATGGCGGCGACGTGGAACTGGACCGCGAGATGATAGAAATCATCCGCGATCCGCTGACCCACATCATCCGCAATGCCATCGACCACGGCATGGAAGCGCCGGCGCTCCGCCAGGCGGCGGGCAAGCGCGAGATTGGCCTGCTTTCGATTTCCGCGCGCCAGTCGGGCAACCAGATCCTGATCGACGTTGTCGACGATGGTCGTGGCATCGACGATTCAAGGCTGGTGGCAAAGGCCATTTCCGAAGGCATCATCGACGCGGCCGACGCGGCCCGCATGTCGCTGCGGGATCGTATCGCCCTGATCTTTGAACCCGGACTGTCCACCGCCGCGGCCGTGACTGCCATTTCCGGCCGGGGCGTCGGCATGGACGTCGTGCGCTCAAACGTGGAGCGGATCGGCGGCGCTATCGAGGTCGACAGCACCTTGGGCCAGGGAACCCGCGTCAGGCTGCGCGTGCCCCTGACGCTGACGATCATTCCCGCCCTGACGGTAAGCATCGGCGAGCAGCAGTTTGCGCTCCCACGCTCCTCGGTTGAGGAAATCATCGAGGCGCGCGGCGGCGCTGTGGAGATATCCCACCTGGGCGGCGCCATGGTCGCCAAGGTGCGTGACCGCCGCCTGCCCTGCGTCGTCCTTGCCGACATCCTTCACCTACAAGGCTCAGTGGCAGAGGCGGACCGCAACCTTGTGGTGCTCCGGCTTCCGGGCGGAGAGACATTCGGCCTCGCTGTGGACCACCTGCACGATCACGAAGAGCTTGTGGTCAAGCCTGTCGCCCCTGCCATCATGGCGACCGGGCTCTATGCAGGAACGACGCTGACCGACGACGGCAACCCCATCCTGCTGCTGGAAGTGGGCGGGCTGGCGCAGGCCGGTGGCTTGAAGACCGACACGCTGGAGCGCAATTCGCGTCAGTTCAAGACCGCCGAGAAAGTGCAGGACACCCAGACGCGGCAACTGCTGCTCTTCACCGGGCTGGACGGTCGGCACCGGGCGATGCCGATGGCCGTTGTCGACCGGATCGAAGAAGTCGGCATCAACGCGGTGGAGTTTGGCCCCGATGGTATGCTCGTCGTCATCAACGACCGGCTCCTTCCGCTGGCAGGTGCCGAGGGCGACCAGATGTGCGGCGAAACGTTGCGCATGTTCCGCCTTTCCGATGGCGAGAGCGAGATTGCCTATGGGTTCAGGGAAGTCATGGATATCGCGTCACTGGATGGTGATTTTGTCCATGCCAATGAACCGGGCGACGTTGCGGGCACTGTCCTGATCCACGGAAAGCCGGCCGAACTCGTCGATCCGCATGGGCTGTTCGAGCGACTGGGCAACGTGCGCTCACGCGATCTGGCACCGGTTTGCCGCATGCCCGCGGGTGACGCCTGGATGCAGAACTTCCTGCGCCCGATGGTAGAGGCCAACGGCTATCGCGTGGTGGATGAAAGCGAGGAAGGCAACGTCGATCTTGCCATCGCGTCAGAGTCCGTGCCGGAAATCGCCGTAGGGGCAAATCGAGTCATCCGCCTGCGCTCGCAGCCGGACGAACTGCCAGAAGATCCCTACTCCATCTACCGCTACGACCGCGATGGGCTGATGCGCGCGCTGCGTTCCGGCACGGGACGGCGCTGACATGAACCAGTTGCTCCTGATCGTGAACATCGCCGGGCAAATGGTCGCCTTGCGTGCCGACGACGTGCAATCCGTCATCGAACTGGACTCGCTGATCGCGGTGCCGCGTGCGCCTGCTCATATTGCGGGTCTTTCGGCCCTGCGCAGCCGGTTGCTGACGGTGATCGACTGCCAGCGCTCGCTCGGAATGGAATCCAGCGGCAACCGCAAGGCAGGCGCCGTTGCCGCCGTCGTGATGCATGACAATCATGCCTATGCCCTGATGCTCGACGCGGTTCAGGACGTGACAGAGGCGTGGTCCGATCCCGCCCCGGTACGCGCCGAGCTTGGCGACGGCTGGGACCGGGTCACGATCGGCATGGTGGAAACCGAAAAAGGGCCGCTGGTCCTGGTCAACACCGCCGCAATGATAGCGGGACAAGAAGAAGCCCGGGCAGCTTAAGCTAATGGTCACCATTGCCGCGTAGCACTGCGGCTATTGGGAATGGACGTGTCGCATGAAAACTTGCTTGGTCGTTGATGATTCACGGGTGATCCGCAAGGTATCCCGCCACGCGCTTGAGGCGCTTGGCTTTGCCGTGCGGGAAGCATCCGACGGTGTCGAGGCGCTCGCCAGCTGCGATGCCGACATGCCCGACGTGATCCTGCTGGACTGGAACATGCCGGTGATGAGCGGCATCGATTTCATCAAGCACCTGCGGACGCGTGACCACGCCGAACAACCGAAGGTGGTGTTCTGCACTACCGAAAACGACGTCGCCCATATCCGCGCCGCGATAGAGGCGGGGGCAGACGAATACGTCATGAAACCATTCGACAGGGAAACGCTGCACATAAAGCTGCAACTCGTCGGCCTGGCCTGAGGCCCGGCACGTGGTGCGCGCGGTCGCCCGGAAGGGCGGAATCCAGACCCAGGCAAACCCGCCTGTCCGGCTGATGATCATCGATGACTCGCTCGTAGCCCGCACCGCGCTCAAGCGGATTGTCGAGGGCGATAGCGGCATGGAAGTTATCGCTGTCGTCAACACGGCCGAAGCCGGGCTGGAACTGCTCCGCTCGGTCTCGACCGACGTGATCCTGCTCGATCTGGAAATGCCCGGGATGGGCGGCCTGAAGGCGCTGCCGAAGATCGTGGCACGAGCGCCGCACGCGCGCATCCTTGTCGTCTCGTCGTTCACCGTCGACGGCGCGGACCAGACGCTGGAGGCGCTTTCACAAGGCGCGGCAGCCGCCTTGCCAAAGCCCGACGCCGTCAGCTTCACCAACGGCTATCGCGACATGCTGCTGGAACGGATCCGGTCGGTCGCGGCGGGCGTTGCGTCGCGGCCGGCCGCTCCGGCACCACCGGTGATCAGGGCTCGCCCCCCATCGCTCAAGCCTGTGCACGCGCTGGGCATCGGCGCCTCGACCGGGGGCATTCACGCGCTGATGCGCTTTTTCGCTGGTCTGAAGGGCCCGGCTAATGTCCCGATCTTCATCACCCAGCACCTTCCCGGCGCTTTCATGCCCGCCTTCGCGCGGCAGCTCACCGTCGCGTCGGGTTACGAGGCAATCATTGCCGAGGATGAAATGCCGGTGCGTCCGGGCCGCATTCACATCGCCCCCGGCCACGCACACATGATGTTCCGCAATCTTGCGGGCAGGACGATTGTCCGGCTCGACACCACACCGCAATCCAGCGGATGCACGCCTTCGGTCGATCCGATGTTCGCCGCGATGGCGCAGGAATATGGCGGGCACGCGCTGGGCGTGATGCTCTCAGGCATGGGCCGCGACGGATCGCAGGGGGCGGCGCAGATCGTCACCGCGGGCGGTTCCATCTATGCACAGGACGAAGCCAGCTGTGCCGTGTGGGGAATGCCGCGCGCCGTGGCTGAAGCAGGACTTGCCTCGGCCGTTCTACCACCAGAAGAAATTGCAAGCCGGGTCAGCACAAGCATGGGTAGCCGACATGGAAGTGAGTGAGGTTTCGAACCGGGCACTGGCCGAGTTGCTGGGCGCGCAGACCGGCCAGGAACTGACGCCCAATCGTCTGTGGCGAATCAAGACGGTGCTGTCCGGCCTGCTTCGCGAATACGGCGTGGACACGGCTGACCAGCTGATCGCCAAGCTTGCCTCCTCACGCCAGAGCACCCTTGCCCGCAAAGTCGTGGAGGCGCTGCTCAACAACGAAACCTACTTCTTCCGCGACCGGGCCATGTTCGACATCCTGTCGCAGAAAGTGCTGCCCGACCTTGCGCGGCGGCGCGAACAGGAACGCCGCCTGTCGATCTGGTGCGTGGGTTGCTCCACCGGACAGGAGCCGCTGTCCATGGCCATGATGTTCGCCGATAACGAAGCGAAATGGGCGGGTTGGAACATTGAAATTCTTGGCACCGATGTCTCACACTCGGTCATAGAGACGGCTCGGGCCGGCAAGTACACCCAGTTCGAAGCCCAGCGCGGGCTCGCCATCGGGCAGATGATCAAGTGGTTCGACGAAGTGCCCGACGGCTGGCAGGCTCAGGACAGGCTGCGCCAGATGGTCCGGTTCGAGGTCCACAACCTTCTTGAGCCGCGCCCTGCCCCCGGCAATTTCGACCTCGTCCTGTGCCGCAATGTCCTGCTGTATTTCGACACCCCGACGCGCAAGCGCGCGTTTGACCGCCTTGCCAATGTCATGTCCCCGGATGGTTGGCTGATGCTTGGCGCAGGTGAGACAGTGATCGGCCAGACAGAACGGTTTGCGGCCGACCGCGGCCTTCCGGGCCTGTACCGGTGCCCTGCTCCCGGTGCGCTGCCGAAGCCCGCCCGTCCCCGCCGCCCCGTCGGCAGCCAGCTCACCGCGAGTGGGCGGTTGGGTCAGGAAAGGCGTAAGGCCGCGCCAACCTTTATTAAAAACGCGTCCTCATGATGCTGAACAGGAAATATTAAGCACATTTAACTCCGTTTAAATGACTCTTCCCTATCAACACCCTCACAACCGCAACTGCACGAAAGGGAAGCGGAGGGTGAAAGCGCAAATCAACCGTTTCCGGGCGTCTCCGAAAGTGTCGGTGTTTGCCCCGCTTGCGGTGCTGACCACGGCCTTTGCCATCCTGATGGCGATTTCCATCGCCAACATGGGGCCGCGGAGTACGAACTCTGCACTGATGCTGGCCCAAGCCGGCCTGCTCTATTCTGTCGCGGTCATCCTGCTGATCCGGATCGGCCTGCAAAATGTCGAAAAGCTGGAACTGCTGGGCCTTACCGACAGCCTGAGCCAACTGCCCAACCGCCGCGCATTACACCAGGATGCCCAGCGCGACGGCAACGGCGGTGAAGAAGTCGCGCTTGCCCTGATCGACCTCGACGGCTTCAAGCTTGTCAACGATCACTACGGCCACGTCGTGGGCGACCGGCTGATCAAGGAATGCGCGACGATACTTCGCGAGCTTTGCGGGGCCGAAGCGCGGGTCTATCGCCTGGGCGGCGACGAATTCGCAGTCCTCGCCATCGGCCCGATCGCAGGCAACATCCTTGAGGGAATCTGCCGCAAGCTGCTGAGCCGCCTCGCCAAGCCGATCTACATCGACGATCGCGCTGTTTTGGTGGGTGCAAGCGTCGGCATCGCCCGCCATTCCGGCCCGGACGCGGTCAATTCGCACGAACTGCTGCGGCGCACCGATGTCGCGATGTACGTCTCAAAGCGCGCAGGCAAGATGCGCTGCACCTGGTTCAGCGAGGAGTTCGACCAGGACATCGAAGCCACGCAAAAGCTGGACATGGAACTTCGCCATGCCCTCACGAACAACGAGTTCCGCCTGCACTATCAGCCCCTCGTCGACGCCAAATCGGACCAGGTGGTCGCGGTGGAAGCCCTGCTGCGCTGGGAACGCCCAGACGGGCGCAGCATTGGACCCGATGTATTCGTTCCCATCGCCGAAGAATCCGGCCTTATCAATAGCATAGGCCAATGGGTTCTGGAGCAGGCGCTTCACGACGCACTGGCCTGGGGCGACATCAAGCTGTCGGTGAATGTCTCGGCCGCGCAATTGCGCAACCCTGAATTCCCGATCGAGCTTGGGCACATGCTGGAAAGGTTCGCTTTTCCGGCACACCGGCTGGAACTGGAGTTGACCGAGACGCATCTCGTGCTTGATCCCGTCGTCGTCGGGCGGAGCCTGGACCTGATCAGGCAGTTCGGCGTCCGCATCGTTCTGGACGACTTCGGCACCGGCTATGCCTCCATCGGCTTCCTCCGGCAGTTCCATTTTGAAAAGCTCAAGATCGACCGCAGCCTGGTGGTCGATGCCATCGATGATGGCGGGTCGCGCGCGATGATGCTTGCAAGCATTGCCGTCGCGCGCTCGCTCGACATGGACGTCACGGCAGAGGGTGTCGAAACCGAAGGCCAGGCCACGATGGCCCGCGCTGCCGGCTGCGACCAGATTCAGGGCTGGCTCTACCACAGGGCCATGCCGGCAGACGAAATCACCGCCCACCTGAGGGAACAGGCGGAAAGCAATACCAAAGGCGTGTTCGCAAAGGCTCTTCTTCGCCGGAAGGCCTGATCCAATAACCAAGACTGTTTGCGGGTAGGAAATTCAATATGTCGACAGAGACAGCCGTTAAGCTGCACTGGTTCAACCGCCAGCCGATCGCCGTGAAGATGCGGATCATCATCCTCGCCTTCCTGGGGCTTTCGATGGTAATCGCGGGCACTGGCCTGCTCTCGCTGGCCAAGGTGCGGAGCGTCAGCCAGGCAGAAGCCACGTTGGCCGGTTCGGCCCTGCTGCTTTCGGACGCGCGATCAAACGTGACCGAGGCTCTGCTTCACGTCGAGAAGGGCAGCCCGGCGGATCTGACCACTGCGCGCAAACTAACTGGCGAGGCGAGTGAGGTGTTCTCTCGCGCCCGCAACAACATCAAGGTGGACGATCCGGCAGTGACCGTGTCGTATGAGCGGCTTGAACGCGATCTTTCCAGCTTTGAAGCGACGCTTTCGGCACTGGAAGTCCAGCCGGCTGGCGCCGCGACCGCCGGCCTGATGCGCGCGGGCTCTGACCTTGCAACCAACATCGGCACGCTGCGCAAGCAACTGACCGACAGCATCGTGAAGAGCCAGGAGCAAACCGCCAGCTTTTCGTTCTGGAGCACCGTTGCGATGGTGGTCTTCGCGGTTTTGGCAGGGCTGAACGGCGTGCTTGCACTTGGCTTCGCACACCGCAGCATCACGGGACCTCTGGTCCGCCTGAACGAGGCGATGAACAGGCTGGCAGAAGGCGACAACGACATTGTCGTGCCGGGTACCAAGCACATCGACGAATTCGGCGACATGGCCCGTTCGCTTGAAGTCTTCCGGCGCGGCTATCTCAAGCTGGAACGCATGCGCGTTGAAGCTGCCGAGGCAGCAGCGGCAGAACTGCAGCAACAGGAAGAAATCCAGCGCGAGCGAGAAGCACTGCGCGCCCAGCAGACCGCGGTGCTTCTTGACCTTGCCCAGAAATTTGAATTGACGGTCGGCGGCGTGGTCAACGGAGTTGCCGCCGCATCGAGCCAGCTCCAGCTTACCGCCAGTTCCATGGCTGCGGCGGCAGAGCAATCGGCGCACCAGACGGGCGAAGTCTCGTCCGCCATGAACGAAGCTTCGGAAGGCGTCACCGCAGCGGCCGCAGCCAGCGACGAATTCGCCATGTCGATCAACGAGATCAGCAGGCAGGCCTCTACGTCCGCGGAGCTCGCCCGGACGGCAAGCTCCACCGCCGCCAACGCTGACGCGACAATCTCGACGCTGGCGGAATCGGCAGAGCAGGTTGGCCAGATCGTCAAGCTGATCTCCACCATCGCCCAGCGGACCAACCTGCTCGCGCTCAATGCCTCGATCGAGGCGGCGCGCGGCGGCGAGGCTGGCCGGGGTTTTGCCGTGGTCGCATCGGAAGTGAAGGAACTTGCCGCACAGACCAGCAAGGCCACCGAAGAAGTCGCCCAGCAGATCCGCGAGATCCAGGATGCAACCGAGGCCAGCGTGGTCGCCCTGCGCGCCATCGGCAAGCACGTGGAAGAACTGGAAGCGACCTCGGTATCAATCGCGGCGGCAGTGGACCAGCAGTCGGTTGCCGGTCAGGACCTTGCACGCAGCATCGACCTTGCCGCGCGCAGCGCCGACGAGGTGACGTCGAACATCGACCACGTCCGCGAAACCTCGCTCGCTACGGGTGCGGCAGCTTCGCAGGTGCTGACCTCATCGAACGAGCTGGAACATCAGGCGGTTATCCTGAAGACGCAGGTCGAGGAATTCCTCCACCACGTCCGCGCGGCGTGATTTATCTGGTCGGATGAGGGGCGGGTGCAAACTTTCCCCTCATCCCCTCCGTTCCCCGAACGCAATCCCGTCGCCCCTGCGCAGGGGCGACGGGATCAAGCGGCGGCACAATTTTCTTGACATGACGAACCAGATTGGTTACATGCCGCAACAAGACGGGTGCGGGGGTGTTGCGCGAACGCCTCTCTCCCGCACCATAGGCCGGCGCTTTTAGACAAGGCGTCGCAGACCCGCGAAGCGAGGACTGGTTCTCTCGAATAACCTGGATTCCGTTCGGGCAGGTGGACAGGGAGCGAGCCCGCCCCACCGCTGCCTCGCACGCCAGGGCCGAGTGGTTGAGTTTCTGCGTTACCTCATCCGCCGTTCGCAACTGATTGACGCAAAGCCAAGCC
>JBEVKC010000152.1:0-3145 GCA_040509895.1 Novosphingobium sp.
GCTGATGGAGCAGGCCTTCACCGCGCACCGCGTGAAAGATCTTGAGCCGCGCATCACCGAAGTCGTCCGCGACTTGATCGCCAGCGTCGTCGCCAAGGGCGGCAGCTGCGATGCGGTGAAGGACATCGCACAGCCGCTGACCATCCGCGTGATCGTAGAGCAACTTGGCCTTGACCAGGGCCTGGAAGAAAAAATCGTCGAGTGGTCGATGGCGGTTACCGCGCAGATCAGCTCCATGCAGAGCCGTGAGACGATGCTGGCGAACGCGGCGAAGATCGCCGAACTGCAGCACTATATCATCGGCAAGATGAAAGAGCGTGAGGCCAACCCGAGCGAGGACATGCTGTCCGATCTCGTTCACGCCAAGGTGAAACTTGAAGACGGCACCGAGGAGAAGCTGACTTTCGAGGAAGCAGTCTCGCTTGTCCGCGCCATGCTGATTGCGGGCAACGACACGACTGCAACCGCCATCGGCAACCTGTTCTATGTCCTCGCCACCAAGCCGGGCATGGCGGAACTGCTACTCGAATGCGTGGACGACGAGCGCAAGATGAACCGCTTTGTCGAAGAGCACATTCGCAACGAGCCGCCGGTGCGCGCGCTTTCGCGCATGTGCGTAAAGGAAACCGTGGTGAACGGGACGACCATTCCTGAAGGCGCGCACATGCTGCTCGTTTATGACTCGGGCAACGACGACGAGACGGTCTATCCCGATCCGCGCAAGTTTGACATGGAAAGGCCCAACCTTGGTCGCCACGTCGGCTTTGGCGGTGGTCCGCACCGCTGCATCGGTATCGCGCTGGCACGTATGGAAGTGAAGGTCGCGGCAAAGGAAATCGCGCGGCAGATGAAGAACATGAAGCTGGCGGTTCCCATCGAAGAGCTCCGCTATCTTCCCACGGTCGCAACGCACACGATCGAATCGCTGCCGATCACTTTCGAGCCCCGCACCAACTAAGGTCGCGCTAAACTAATATTCAGCCCCCGTCCTCCCGGTTGGAAGGGCGGGGCTTGGCCCATGGAGAGGCAGATGTCCAAGCAACTGACCGGCAAGGTCGCAATCGTCACGGGCGGTTCCAGCGGCATCGGTCGCGCGACCGTCGAACTCTTTGCCGCGGAAGGAGCCAAGGTTGTAATCGCCGACGTGGCTGACGCTGCAGGTGAGGAACTTGCCGCAACCCTTGGGGTGTCGGTGGTTTACCAGCACACCGACGTGTCGTCGCATGACGATATGGAGGCGGTTGTCGATCTTGCGGTAAGCCGGTTCGGCGGATTGGATATCATGTTCAACAATGCAGGCATTTCCTGCGCCGCTTTCCCGCATTTCGTCGACGACACGCTGCTCGACTTTGACCGGGTGATGCGCGTGAATGTGCTTGGCCCGATGCTTGGCACGCGCAACGCTGCCCGCGTCATGAAAGAGCGCGGCGGCGGCGTGATCCTGAACAATGCCTCGATTGCAGGCACGCTCGCCGGGCTTGGCATGATGACCTATCGCGCCTCCAAGGCCGGGCTCATCCAGTTCAGCAAGTCGGCGGCGATCGATCTTGCCCAGTACAACATCCGGGTGAACTGCATTGTGCCCGGTCATGTCCGCACCACGCTGTCGTCATTCCAGGCCGAAGGGGTCGATGAGCATACCGCCCACGCGCTCGAAGAAGGCGTCAACGCGGTCTATCTTTCGAACCAGCCGCTGAAGCGCCGGGGCGATCCCATCGACGTCGCCGAAGTTGCGCTGTTCCTTGCCTCTGACAAGGCCCGTCAGATCACCGGCTGCGTTCTTCCGGTTGAGGCTGGCGTGACGGCGGGCGATCCGGTCAATCACCTCGCGGAAATCATGGAGGTCCGGTCAGCGGCACTTGCGATACCCGCTGTCTCATAGCTAAAGGCGCGAATTCAAATTAATCTGTATCTTCAGGGAGGAAGAACATGAGGAACATACTGGCCGCCGGCCTTCTTGCCGGCACTTCATTGGCGTGGGCGCCAATGGCACTGGCCCAGGACGCAGCAGCCGAAGAAAGTGTCGGCAATGGCGACATCATCGTCACGGCCCGCCGCCGCGAGGAAAACCTTTCGACGGTTCCGGGCGCCATCACCGCCTTCAATTCCGAGTCCTTGCTTGAACGGGCTGTTCGCACCGATTCCGACCTCCAGTTGGTCACGCCTGGCCTCACCATCCGCCAGACGCAGGGCAACAACTCACTGACCTACTCGATCCGCGGCCAGACTGCTGACACCTTCAGCGGCTCGCCCTCGGCGGTTATTGCCTACCTCAACGAAGTTCCGCTGACGATCGGCGGCGCGTCCACCCTCTATGACCTCGACAACGTGCAGGTTCTGAAGGGGCCGCAGGGTACGCTGTTTGGCCGTAATGCCACTGGCGGCGCGGTCCTGTTCAACACCGCCAAGCCGACGAACGAGATTGAAGGCCTGATCCGCGGCCGCATCGGCAATTTCGACTACACCGATATCGAAGCCATGCTCAACCTGCCGGTGGTGGACGACACCGTCCTGCTGCGCGGCGCCATCAGCAGCGTGCGCAAGGACGGGTACATCCACAACCTGCTGAACGGAGAGCGCCTGGGCAACGTGCACCGGGATAGCGGCCGCTTTACGATTACGTTGAAGCCGGCCGAGGGCGTCAGCAACACCACGATGGTCCAGTACACGGACACCGAGGGCACCAACACTGGCGCGTCATACACCTACAGCGTCTATGGCTGCGGTCAGACGAACAATGGCTTCAACCTGACCTGCGGCGCGGGTTCGCTGTTCGGTCCGTCGCTTGATGCGATAACGGGCGCGGGCTCGTGGAACGCCTATCTGGCAGCACATCCCGATGCCTACGCTCCCGGCCTGATCGCCTATGTCGATGAACAAAAGCGCATCGGTGCCTACAAGACCCGCCATCCCGGCGGCGCACGCCATCGCGGTGAAGACTTCTTCCTCTCGAACATCACCGAAGGCGACATGAGTGACACCATGCGCTTCCGGAACATCCTGGGCTATTCGCGGACCAAGACCGATTCCGAACAGCCGCAGCTTGGCGCGCCGTTCGTGACCATCCTCACCGCCAATGCGGCCGCCGGACAATCGGGCAACGAGTTGGATGTGAAGTCGTTCAGCGAGGAAATGCAGGTTCTTG
>JBEVKC010000153.1:0-8136 GCA_040509895.1 Novosphingobium sp.
TCGATCAACACCAAGCTTGAAACCATGCGCCAGCGCTGGCTGATCGCGAACGGACAGCACGACGATGAACCGGGACAGGAGTAAGCTTCTCCGCTTCCTCATGCGACTGGACGATGAGGAACGCTTTGAGCGGCTCGCCAAGCTGACACAGGAGGAACACAAGGAATTCCGAACCCATTGGCGGCTCTGGGCGCGTCAATCGCAGCTTGCTCCTGAAGGAGACTGGCGAACCTGGCTGATCATGGCCGGGCGCGGTTTCGGCAAGACCCGGGCCGGATCGGAATGGGTTCGCTCGATAGTCGAAGCCAATCCCGAAGCCCGCATTGCCCTGATCGGCGCCTCCTTCAGCGAAACGCGCGCGGTGATGGTCGAAGGGGAAAGTGGATTGCTGGCAATCAGCCCGCCGGAGCGGATGCCGACATTCGAACCCTCCCTGCGCCGAATCGTCTGGCCCAACGGCGCGCAGGCGACTCTTTACTCCGCGCTTGAACCCGAAGCTTTACGAGGTCCGCAACATAGCCATTCTCGCGGGCCAAGCCCAGAAGGAAGCCCACGTTAACGAGGCCCATTCCCTCGCCGATGCAATCCTGCATTGTGCAGTAATGGGTGAACTGGCCGCACCGCCTACATCGGCCACGGAAGGCGATTGCTGGCTGGTCAGCGCCTCCCCGACTGGCGCCTGGACGGGACACGCTGGCCAGATCGCGGCGATGCAGGGCGGTAACTGGCTCTACATCACGCCGCGGGATGGCATGCGCATGCTGGACCGGTCCACGGGCCAGGACCGGCGCTATGTTGGAGCGTGGCAGCAACCCGCCTCACCCTCGCTCCCGACCGGTGGCACAGTGGTGGATATTGAGGCGCGCTCGGCCTTCGCGGAGCTTGTCGCCAGCCTCCGTCAAGCCGGAATTTTCCCATCGTGACGGCGTCTGGTTTGCCACCCCAGCGTACAATATCGGAGATGCGAAATTCACTCGCTTTCGTTTTCCAACCCACCGAAATTGCGTCATTCTTGCAACAGTTGAGCTTTTTATGCGCTTGCACGGGATACTTTCTACCGGTAGACACTTGAGGACTCGGTGGCTCCATTTTCTAAAAGGGGAAAGTATAATGCGGAAACTGGTCATAGGGATGGCGCTGGCCTCAACGGCCCTCGCCACACCGGTCCTGGCACGCGAAGACGCCTGGTATGTAGAAGTCGATGGCGGTGCCATGATCGTCGAAGATTCGAAGTATGATCTTCGGGTCGCCGGCCCTGCAGGAAATACCGGCAGGATCAACGACGCAATGATCGTCGATCACGACTACGGTTACGACTTCGGCGGTATCGTCGGTTACGACTTCGGCGGGTTCCGCGTCGAAATGGAAGCCTCGTATCGCAGCGCTGGCGCTGACGAGTTCTCCACTGCGACCGGGTTCCGCGTTCCTGCGTCTCGTGCGCTTTCGGCCAACAACCTCGGCACCTTCACCGGCAATATCGATGCAATCTCCGGTGACAGCAGCGTCCTGAGCTTCCTGCTCAACGGCTTGCTGGACTTCGGTGATGACGATGGCCTGCAAGGCTTTGTCGGCGGCGGTGTTGGTGTTGGTCGCGTTGACGCCGACTATACGCTGGATGAAACCGGCCCGGGCATCATTGATGATTCCGATACCGGTCTCGCTTGGCAGGCTCTTGCTGGCGTCCGCTATCCCGTTTCTCAGAACTGGGACATCGGCCTCAAGTACCGCTTCTTCAATGTTGACAGCCTGAAGTTCGTCGACACCAGCGGCCGCGAGCTCAAGTCCAACTGGCGTTCGCACAGCCTTCTGGCGACCGTAGCCTATAACTTCGGTGCGCCGACGCCGCCGCCGCCCCCGCCGCCGCCCCCGCCGCCCCCGCCGCCCCCGCCGCCCCCGCCGCCGGTGGTCTGCAACAAGGGTCCGTTCATCGTATTCTTCGATTGGGATAAGTACGATATCACTCCGGAGGCCGCTACGATCCTTGACAGCGCAGTTAGCGCCTATGCGAACTGCGCTCGCGTGCCGGTCATGATCGCTGGTCACACCGACACCTCGGGTTCGAAGACCTACAACCAGGGCCTGTCCGAACGTCGCGCTGGCGCCGTGAAGGACTACTTCGTGTCTCGCGGTATCGCTCCTGACACGATCACGGCTCAGGGCTTCGGTGAAACCATGCTTCGCGTCCCCACCGCCGACGGTGTGCGCGAGCCTCAGAACCGCCGCGTCGAGATCACTTACGGTCCGGGTTCGGGCATGTAAGCCTTTCGACAGGCAAACGAATTGGGGGCCGGAGCAATCCGGCCCCCTTTTTGTTATGCTCTGTATACCGCATCAAAATATGGGATGGCGACACATGGTTTCGGCCAACAAGATTTCGGCACTGGGAATGCTCTTGCTACCGGCGCTCCTCAGCGCGTGCGCGACAAGCGCCAGCAAGACGCCTGCAGCTCTTGCCAGTGCGACTATCGTCAATGCGACCGGCGCCCCCGCCGGATCTGCGGTGATAACGCAATCGAAGAGCGGGCTGGTTTTGACCCTGAAGCTCAGCGGTCTGACTCCGGGCGTCCACGGCATGCATCTGCACACGACGGGTAACTGTGAGGCCCCCGCCTTCACCACGGCAGGTCCACACCTCAATCCGCATGGCAAGCAGCACGGAACCAATAACCCGCAAGGCAGTCATCTGGGCGACCTCCCCAACATCACTGCCGGCACGGACGGCAAAGTCGAAGTCTCGATTGCGCTGAACGCACCTGCGTCTGAGTTGGAGGAATTTCTTATTGATACTGACGGAACCGCAATCGTGGTTCACTCGTCGGCGGACGATTATCTCACCGATCCGAGTGGAAACAGCGGCGGCCGCATTGCCTGTGGCGCGCTACGCCGCGGCTGACCGGTAAATTCGCATTCCTATTGAGCAGGCGCGGCCATCCTGCAGGGTGGCCCGCCATACCGCAAACACATAGCCTGAGCGGGACGTCACATCCCGTTTCAGTTAGCGTAGGAAATGCGATCTTCGATCCCGGCTGAAGCGAACCCCACCTTGCGCAGACGGCAGCTGTCGCAAAGCCCGCAGGCCCTGCCATCGGGTTCTGGATCATAGCAGGACCAACTCAGCCCCGTATCCAGTCCCAGCCGCTGCGCCTCACGCGCAATATCCGCCTTGCCCAGGAACTGCAACGGCGCGTGGATGGTAAAATCGGCCCCCTCGGCACCCGCCTTTGTCGCCAGATTTGCGAGATCCGCGAAGGCTGCAATGAATTCAGGACGGCAATCGGGATATCCGGAATAGTCCAGCGCGTTCACGCCAATGAATATGTCCTTTGCGCCCAGCGCCTCAGCCCATGCCAGTGTCAGCGACAGGAAGACGAGGTTACGCGCCGGAACGTACGTTACCGGTATATCATCGCCCACTCCTTCCTTGGGCACATCGATATCGCTTGTCAGCGCGGAACCGCCAAATTGCCTCAGGTCCAGCGGCAGGACAACATGCCGCTCCGCGCCCACCGCTTTGGCGACCGCAACCGCTGCATCAATCTCACACCGGTGGCGCTGGTTATAGTCAATGGTCAGGGCATTCACGCTGAAGCCCGCCTCACGAGCCAGGCCAGCTGCGACCATTGAATCCAAGCCGCCGGAGAGGAGCACCACTGCAGGACGGCCCCGCAAATTTTCGCTGGATTGCATCTGCTCCGGCTAGCGCCTGCAATCAGCCAGCGCAATCTCCGACACGCCGCGCTTCGGCCGAGAAGTTGAACGGCTGCCCGTTCGCCACACCTTGGCTGTCAATCTGGACCAGCTTGTCGGTTTCCTTTCGGATCCGCGTCAAGCCATACCCCTGCCCCCTGCACGTGTATTGTACCGCCACTTCACGAGCCCCGTCGCTGACGATCTGCTTTTCGCAGTTCGAGTTGCGATGACGCAGCTGTATCAAGCCCCGACCATCGGCCAGGCATACCTTCTGCATGCCTTCGTCAGAGCCCCGTAGGCGTATTTCCCAATTGCCCTTTTGAAGCTGATCCAACATCGCAAGTTCCGTTCCCTGACCCGCAGCAGGAACGGCTGCAATCGCGACAAGCCCGCAACCGATGGCCGCTATTCGCAATGTCATGGTCATCGTAGGTCAGACTCCAGCTTATCCAAGGCAGAGTGTTCACTGCCTGGGGAAGTTGGCGGGGATATATCACCTCAGCTTATGGCGTCCAACCGTGCATTTCGAACGACAAAGCGCCGTCATATGGCAATACGGAAGATCTTTGAACAAAATGCACAATCGACCGATACAAGCCCGTCCTCTCCGCGCATTTCTGCCCGGTCCTCTTCCGGAAAGCGGGAAATGACGCTTGAGTAGTGAGCCTCCGAACAGCGGCAGCCTCGGGAAAGATGGGCGAGCGGCTCAACCCTGACTTCGCGCTCTTCATGGAACAGGCGCCAAACCAATGCTTCCATCGAAAGGGAGGCATCGACCAATTCGTCCTGCCGGGTGCTTCCGGCCAACGTCGCCACATGTTCCCATTCCGGATGGTCCATGCGAACGTGCAGCCGGGTTCTTCCTTCCTCACCTTCCGCAAGATGTTGGACAAGGATGCCGCCCGCCACCGCATGGTGGCCGTCCCATCGAATCCCGGTTCGGATCAGGGTTGGCACCTGCTCCGATTGTGCGAAATAGGCTTGGCACGCTTCGGCCAACGAGGCACCTTCCAGCGGCACAATCCCCTGATAGCGCTGACCGGTTGTGGCAAGATCAAATGTAATCGCCAAATAGCCGCCGCCGAAAAGGGCATGCAGCGAAGGAAACTTGCCTAGCGCCGCCAATCGTTCAGCGTCGTGGCGGACATAGCCGCGCAGCTCGCCCTGCCGGTAATCGCAAACCAGCAACTCAACGATGCCACCTTCGGATTGGGCCTGCATCGTCAGCTGGCCATCCTCATCCTTCAGCAAGGAGCCAATCAGCGCGGACACCACCAGCGCCTCCGCCAGCAGGTGGCGGATTGCAGTGGGGTAATCATGTGCAGACAACACCGTATCAAGCACTGGCCCAAGCCGCACCGTCCGTCCTCGGGCATGCATGTCGGGGATAGTGAAGGCAAGAACGCGATCGAAGCCGGTCTCGTTGTCGGGTATGGACGGCTGGTTTGTCATAGCTGACCAAATGCCCATCGCAGGACCGACTTCTGGGCGTGGATGCGATTCTCCGCCTCGTCCCAGACCGCCGACTGGGCGCTGTCTATCACGGCGTCGGTCACTTCCTCTCCGCGATGCGCGGGCAGGCAATGCAGGAAAGTGGCGCCGGGCGCGGCAGCAGCCATCAGCGCCTCATTGACCTGGAAGGGCGCCATCGCCGCGACACGCGCTTCGGCTCCGGTCTGACCCATCGACACCCAGGTGTCAGTCACGACAACATGCGCCCCTGCCGCCGCCTCTTTAGCATCGCGATGCACGGAAATGCGCGCTCCTTGATCACGGGCAGCCGTGACAAAGCCCTGGTCGCAGTCATAACCCTCTGGCACGCCGATGCGGACATTGAACTTCATCAGCCCCGCCGCTTCGACAATCGAGTTGAGCACGTTGTTGCCGTCGCCCAACCACGCCACTTCCAGCCCGGGCAGCGCATGGCCCCGCTCGATAATCGTAAGCAGGTCGGCCATGATCTGGCAGGGATGAGACAGGTCGGTAAGCCCATTGATCACAGGAACGCCGGCATAGGAGGCCAGTTCCTCGATCTTCGCGTGATCGTCCGTGCGGATCATGATGGCATCGACCATGCGGCTGAGCACCTGGGCCGTGTCCGCGATTGTCTCGCCTCGGCCGAGTTGCATGCCTCCCGCTTCCATGACGATGGCGCTGCCGCCGAGCTGGCGCATCGCCATGTCAAAGGACACTCGCGTACGGGTCGAGTTCTTTTCGAAGATCATCGCCAGAACATGGCCTGCGAGGGGCGCATCGGCATCGACGCGGCCCTTGGACCAGCTGGCCCGCGCGGCCTTGCGATCCATCGCGTCGCCCAGCATCGCGGCAATGGCATCGCCGCCGGCATCCGACAGGTTGAGGAAATGCCGCATTACGCTGCCTCTTCGACCTTGAAGCTCGCCGCCCCGGCGGAGAGCTTTTCCATGAATTCATCGATGTGGGAATCGTCGATCACCAGCGGCGGGACGAGCCGCACGGTGTTGTCACCGCCCGACACAGTCAGAAGCTGATGGTTGTCGCGCAGGTGGCCGACAAAATTACGCGGTTCGATCTTCATCTTGATGCCGAGTATGAGGCCGCGGCCGCGGATGCCTTCGAACAGTTCCGGATAATTGCCGATAAACTGCTCCACGCGGCTGCGAAGCCGCTCACCCTTGGCCCGCACCTCCGCAAGAAACTCCTCGTTCGCGACTACGTCCAGCACGGCCTCGCCCGCAGCCATGGCGAGCGGGTTGCCGCCGTAGGTTGACCCGTGCGACCCGATCACCATGCCGCGCGCCGCCTTTTCAGTGGCCAAGCAAGCGCCAAGCGGGAAGCCGCCGCCAATGCCTTTCGCGGTGGCGACGATATCGGGTTCAATGCCGTATTGTTCATAGGCGTAGAACGTTCCGGCGCGCGCGACGCCGCACTGAACCTCGTCCAGCACAAGCATCAGGTCATGCTCGTCCGCCAAGTCGCGCAGCCCCTTCATGAAAGCATCAGATGCCGGACGGATGCCGCCCTCGCCCTGAATTGGTTCCACCAGGAAGCCGGCGGTATTCGGTCCCATTGCCGCCTTTACGCCCTCCAGATCGTCAAACTCGACATAGCGGAATCCGTTCAGGAGCGGGTGGAACCCCTTGTGCATCTTTTCCTGATTCGAGGCGCTGATCGTGGCCATGGTCCGGCCGTGGAACGCATTCTTGAAGGTGATCAGCTCGTACTTCTGATCGTTGCCGACATGCTGGTGATAGGCACGCGCAGTCTTGATCGCGCATTCCACCGCCTCTGCGCCCGAATTGGTGAAGAAGACCGTGTCGGCAAAGGTCAGGTCGACCAGCCGCTGCGCCAGATGCTCACCCTGCGGGCTGCCGTACAGATTCGACACATGCATCAGCGTCGCCGCCTGCTTCTGGATTGCGCCGATCAGATGCTCGTTCGAATGACCAAGGATATTCACCGCAATGCCAGCGGCGAAATCCAGATATCGACGGCCGTCTTCCCCGATCAAATGACAGTGGTCACCGCGGACCGGCCGGAAGCCGCACCGGGGATAGACTGGCATGAGCGGAGTGATCGACATGAAGGTATTCCTTTGCATTCCGAATATTCGTGACGGGAATCGCAAACGACAAATGGCGGCCCTTAACGGACCGCCATTTGCGCGCGTTTATTATGTCGCGTGCTTCCGGTCAAACACCGAAAGCAGATGCGTGCTGGATCAATCCTGGCGCGGCGTCAGGTTGACCGCAGAGTACTTGCCTCGTCGATCGACCTCGATGTCGAACTCCAGCCTGTCACCCTCGTTGAGGTTCGACATGCCAGAACGCTCAACAGCGCTAATGTGCACGAATGCGTCAGGCTGGCCGTCATCACGTGTGATGAACCCGAAGCCCTTCATGGAGTTGAAGAACTTCACCGTACCGGAAGCCTTCTCGCCAGTCAGCTGACGCTGCTGCGGAGCTTCGCGCTTTTCAACGGCAACGACATCGCCAACGATGACGAGGTCAGTTGCGGAAATCTTGCCGCCGCGATCGACGAGCGTGAATTCCAGCTGCTGGCCTTCGCCAAGCCCTTCAAGGCCCGCGCGCTCGACCGAACTGATGTGAACGAACACGTCCTCACCGCCGTCTTCACGCTGGATGAAGCCGAAGCCCTTGCCGCTGTTGAAGAACTTTACGACGCCCTTGCCCTGGCCGACAACCTGCGCCGGCATGCCGCCGCGGCCACCGCCGCCGCCGCCAAAGCCGCCACCACCGCCGCCGCCGAAGCCGCCGCGGCCACCACCGAAGCCGCCGCGATCACCGCCGCCGAAGCCGCCGCGTCCGCCACCACCAAAGCGGTCGCCACCGCCGAAACGGTCACCGCCGCCCATGAAAGGATCGAAACCGCCCTCTTCTCCGAAGCCGTCCCGCTTGTCCCGGCCACGGCCGCGCCGTCCTCTATCAAAACCCATAGAAATCAAAT
>JBEVKC010000154.1:0-12103 GCA_040509895.1 Novosphingobium sp.
CTTACACCCCGACGTTCAAAATTCCCTTCACTCCCAAGAGCTGGGACGACCGCACGCTGACGTCAACCGCGGTCCGGAAAAACCAGCCCTTCGCCAACCAGGCGAACTACAGCACCAAGGCAGGAACCTGCGAATGAACGCGTTTGCCACAGCGCATCTCCCTCGCTCCACCGAAGCGGGCATCCGCAAGGTCACACGCGGCATCGCGCGACGCCTAGTCCTCTCGACATCCGGCTTGGCGGCAACGGAATTCGCGCTAATGCTGCCGGTCCTGATGAGCATGGGTATGTACGGCGCCGAAATCGCCTACATGACTTCGGTCAACATGCAGGTAAACCAGCTCGCCGTGTCGGTGGCCGACAACGCATCGCGCCTTGGCCAGACCGACAACAGCGCCACCACGCCAACGGTTACGGAATCCGATGTCGACTCAGTGATGCAAGGCGCGCTGCATCAAGGCGAGAACATCGATTTCAACGAGCGAGGACGCATCATCCTCAGCAGTTTTGAGCGGGACAGTGCGACGAACAGGCAGTTCATCCATTGGCGACGGTGCAGCGGCGAGCTTGTCGAGGAATCAGAATACGGCAACGCGACTAACCGCAACGGCCTCACCGGCGCGGAAATTGAGGCGATTGGGAAACCGGGCAAGGAAGTCACAGTCGATGTCGGGCTGGCTGTGATGTTCGTTGAAGTTTACTATCGCCACGAAGGCATCTTTGGCTCAATGTTCATCGATGACGACGTAGAGTTAAAGCAGGAAGCGGCGTTCCTAGTTCGTGATGACCGCAACCTGATGCCAACCAATCAACAGGGCGTCACCGGCACGGGCGGTGAATCGCACTGCACCTGACGCGGTGTGCCCCGCCTACTGGCGGTAGCACACCTTCTTCACTGCCTCGACAATGCGGTCGGCGTTGATAAGCGCCGCTTTTTCAAGGTTTGCGGCATAAGGTAGCGGCACGTCCTCGTTGCAGACGCGCAGTACTGGCGCGTCGAGGTTGTCGAAGCCGTCTTCCATGCAGATCGCGATCACTTCCGATGCAATCGAGCAGACAGGCCAGCCTTCTTCGGCAATGACGACGCGGTTTGTCTTGGCGAGGCTGGTGAGGATTGCTTCCCGATCAAGCGGGCGCAGCGTGCGCAGGTCCAGTACCTCGGCATCGATCCCCTCGCCCGCCAGCCGTTCGGCAGCTTCGAGTGCCAGCCCAACGCCGATGGAATAGCTGACGATGGTCACATCGCTGCCTTCGCGCACGACACGGGCCTTGCCGATGGGGAGGACGTGATCGTCCAGCTCCGGCAGTTCGAAGGTGCGGCCATAGACCAGCTCGTTTTCCAGGAAGACCACCGGATCTTCGCTGCGGATCGCCGCCTTGAGCAGGCCCTTGGCATCCGACGCATCATACGGCGCGATGACCACCAGGCCCGGCACGCTGGCGTACCACGGCGCATAGTTCTGGCTGTGCTGCGCGCCCACGCGCGCCGCCGCCCCATTGGGTCCGCGGAACACGACCGGGCAGCGCATCTGGCCGCCCGACATGTAGTTGGTCTTGGCAGCCGAATTGATGATGTGGTCAATCGCCTGCATGGCGAAGTTGAACGTCATGAACTCGACAATCGGGCGAAGGCCGCCCATCGCCGCGCCAGTGCCGATACCAGCAAAGCCATATTCGGTGATCGGCGTATCGATCACGCGCTTCGGCCCGAATTCATCGAGCAAGCCCTGGGTCACCTTGTAGGCGCCTTGGTATTCCGCGACTTCCTCGCCCATCACAAAGACGCGCTCATCACGGCGCATTTCCTCTGCCATGGCGTCACGCAAGGCTTCGCGAACCGTAGCCGTTCGCATGTTCGTGCCGGACGGCAGTACCGGATCCTTGACCGGCTTCACATCGGAGGCCAGCTGAGCTGCGCCGCTGTCAGCCTTGACCGGTGCGGGCGCTTCCGTTTGAGCGAGAGCTTCTGGTTTCGCGGGAGCAGCCTTGGCCTCACCACCCGCAGCTTCCTCACCCTCGCTGCCGATCAACGCGATAACCGTGCCGACCTTCACACCGTCAGTGCCTTCGGGGATGACGAGCTTTTCGACCTTGCCCTCGTCAACGGCCTCGAACTCCATCGTGGCCTTGTCGGTCTCTATCTCAGCGATGATGTCGCCCGACTTAACCTCGTCGCCTTCCTTTACCAGCCACTTGGCGAGTTTGCCTTCCTCCATGGTCGGGGAAAGCGCCGGCATCTTCAGTTCAACCGGCATCAGTAACGCTCCACCAAAACGTCGGTGTAAAGTTCGCCAGCCTCAGGCTCGGGCGAGCTTTCGGCGAAATCGGCAGCTTGCGACACTTCCGCACGAATGCGGCGATCAATCTCTTTCAACTTGTCCTCGGACATTCCGCGAGAAATAAGCTCAGCCTTGGCGCCTTCGATGGCGTCATGCTTTTCGCGCATTTCCTGCACTTCCTCGCGGCTGCGGTACTTGGCCGGGTCCGACATGGAGTGGCCGCGATAGCGATAGGTGTTGAGTTCCATCAGGACCGGCCCACCGCCCTTGCGCACGAAATCGAACGCAATCTCGGCAGCCTTGCGCACGGCCAGAACGTCCATGCCGTCCACGTCCATGCCCGGGATGCGGAATGCCGTACCGCGGCGGTAGAACTCCGTCTCGGCCGACGAGCGCTTGACGGCAGTGCCCATGGCATAGCCGTTGTTCTCGATCACGAATACGATCGGCAGCTTCCACAGCGAGGCCATGTTAAAGCTTTCGTAGACCTGGCCCTGGTTGGCCGCGCCGTCACCGAAATAGGCCATGCAGACGCCGCCGTCCTCACGATACTTGTGCGCGAAAGCGAGGCCCGTGCCGAGCGAGACCTGGGCACCCACGATGCCGTGGCCCCCGTAGAACTTGTGATCGACGCTGAACATATGCATCGACCCGCCCTTGCCCTTCGAAATGCCGGACTGGCGGCCAGTTAGCTCTGCCATGATGACTTTGGGATCGATGCCATAGGCCAACATGTGGCCATGGTCGCGGTAGCCGGTGATGACGCTGTCCTTTTCGGAGTCCAGCGCCGATTGCAGACCGACCGCTACCGCCTCCTGACCGATGTAGAGGTGGCAGAAGCCGCCAATCAGCCCAAGGCCGTACAACTGGCCCGCCCGCTCCTCAAAGCGGCGGATGAGCAGCATCTGCTCATAAAAGTGCAGCAACTCCTCATCAGAGGCAGCATAGCGAGGATCCGCCGCATGCGCCTCCTGCAGGCTGCGGAGGGCAAAGTTCTCATCTTCTTGCGCCGCCTTATTGGCAGGCGCGCTGCTCTTCGCAGATTTGGCCAACGGCATTCCCCTGGGGCAGGATTGTCGCAAGTCCTATAGGCGCTAGATTGCCGGTGCGAAACAGGCGCATGCGATTTTTTGTTACGTACGGCGGAAATTTTTAACTGCCTACTTGAGCAGCATCACCATCTCATCAGGATGGACGACGTTCAGATCGCTGCGCAGCAATTCGCCCGCAAGGTCGGGATCGGCATGGTTGGGATTAAGCAACGCAACGCGATTGCGCATCTCGTCACGCTCTGCCCGCAGCTTGGCAAGTTCCTGCTGACGAGCCTCCAGCATGCTTGATTGCTCGGTCCATGCAAGCAATCCGCTCGGCCCCGCGATGGCGAAACCACCCATGGCAAGCAGCAACGCCAGGGCAACACCCTGCGTCACTGTTTCCCGGGGTAATCTGTGTTCGCTTCTGGACCGCCTCATAGTGTCACAGAATCACAGTTAACACGGCGATTCAAGCGAAATTCCGGGGACTGTGCCGAATTCTGGAGAATATGCAGGGATGGGGGAAACTAGCAACTTTTTGCGCAGCAAAAATGCCGCAATTTAGGGGATGTGTTGGCGCCCATATCCCTTTGTTATATATACGCATCATGCTCGAACTGTTGAGCCGCCTTGCAGTCGCCCTCGCCATAGGCCTTTTGATCGGTCTTGAACGCGGCTGGCACAAGCGTGACGAGCAAGAAAGCAGTCACGCCGCAGGGCTCAGGACTTTTGCACTGTGCGGCTTGCTGGGCGGGGTTTCCGGCGTCGTCACTCTTGCGACCGGGCCCATTGTTCTGGGCGCGATCTTTCTTGGCTATACCGCCGCGTTCATCGCATTCCACTGGCTTGAGGCCAAGTTGAACAACGATGTGGGCATGACATCGGTAATAGCCGGCCTGCTCACTTTCGTTCTTGGGGCATATGCCGTGATGGGCAACTTGCAGGTCGCCATCGCCTGCTCGGTAGCGATGGCCCTTGTCCTCGCGCTGCGCGATCCGTTGCACAAATGGGTAGCCTCGCTGCGGTGGGAGGAAATCCGGGCCGTCCTGATCCTGTTGGCGATGACATTCCTGCTTCTTCCCCTGCTGCCAAATCGGACGGTGGACCCCTGGAACTCCATCAACCCGTCGCAGATCTGGATGCTGGCGATAATGATCGCGGCGATCTCGTTTGGAGGTTACGTAGCGGTGCGGCTATTCGGCGATCGGCTGGGCGTCGCAATGGCGGGCATCACCGGCGGCCTCGCCTCATCGACAGCAACTACCCTGACGCTCGCCCGGCTCGCCAAGACCAGCACATCTTCTGAGCGGATGCTCGCGGGGGGCATATTGCTGGCGGGTGTCGTGATGGTGATCCGGGTTGGCATTGTCGCTTCGCTGCTCAACCGCGACCTTGCCCCGCTGCTATGGATGCCACTTATCGCACTTGCAGTTGTCCAGGCGGCAGCGGCCGGGCTGTTCCTGCTACGCAAGCAAGAGGACGTGCGACCAGACCTGGCCGTGAGCAATCCGCTGGAGCTTGGCACCGCGATCAAGCTGGCGCTGCTCATAGCCGTGGTCACGGTGGTGACGGACCTAGTTCATGAATATGCAGGCCATGCCGGAGTGCTGATTATCGCCGCCATTTCCGGTGTCATGGATGTCGATGCCATCACGATCTCGATGTCCAAGCTTGGAGGAAACCAGCTTCCCCTCGAAATGGCGGCCCGCGCAATCGCGCTGGCCGTAGCTGTCAACACGTTGGCGAAGGCCGTGATGGCAACCTCGGTTGGGGGCCGCAAGATCGGGTTGTTCGTGGGATCGGCCAGCCTGATTGCAGTTGCCGCAGGGGTGGCCGTGGCGCTGTTCGTGTAGGGTTACGGCACCAACTGCGCGAAATCGGTCAGCGCCGCGTCTCGCATTCCGCGCCACACCCGCACCGCCTGCACGGTTTCCGGCACGTCATGCACGCGCAGCAGTTGCACGCCGGCATCCAGCGCCTTCACAGCAAGGGCGATTGAGCCGCCAAGGCGCTGGTGCGCAGGAGCTTCGTTCGACAGTGCGCCAATCATGCGCTTGCGGCTGACACCAACCAGCAACGGCTGGCCGAGCGAGTGGAACAATGGCAGCGCGTTCAGCAGCGACAGGTTTTCCCCCACCGACTTGCCGAAGCCGATGCCGAGATCAAGGATGATGTTTTCGCGTGATATTCCCGCAGCGAGCGCGGCATCGCGGCGAGCTTTCAGCCAGTCAAAAACGTCCAGCACGACATCGCCGTAGTTCGCGTCCGCGTGAAGGTCTTCGCCCTTGCCCGGTGCATGCATCAGCACGACCGGAACACCAGCGCGTGCGGCCAATTCAAGGCTGCGCGGATCGTGGCGTAAAGCCGAGACATCGTTGATGATATGCGCGCCGGCATTGAGCGCGGCCTCCATGACCCCGGGCCGGCGCGTATCGACGCTGACGGCTGCGCCCATCGCAACCAGGCGCTCGATAGCAGGAATGACGCGCTTCAGTTCATCGCCTTCCCACACGGCAGCGGCACCGGGACGGGTGGATTCCCCGCCGACGTCGATGATAGCTGCCCCGGCTTCGAGCATGGCGGCAGAATGGGCGTTGGCCTCTTCCGGGTCATCCATGAACTTGCCGCCGTCAGAAAAGCTGTCCGGCGTTACGTTGAGGATGCCCACGACCTGCGGCTGGTCCAGCCGGATCGTGCGTTGACCAAGCTGCAGCGGCGCATGGCTCTGGCGCAATGCCTGCCATTGCGCCCCGCCCTCTACCGCGAGTGTATCGGGAAGCGCGGACAGCGCACCCTCTAGCTCAGGGACAGATAGCCGCTGCCGCGAAACTACCTTGCCTGCGCGGCGGACGATGAGCGCAAACCTGCTGGCGTAGGAGAGCCCGCCGGCGAGGCGAATGGCATCGCCTTCCTCGCTTTGCGGGCTTTCAGCGAGGGCTATCGGACGGAGATAAACTGTTTCGATCATGTATGCCGTTCGCTCGCTCATTTTTCGCGCGGAGGCGCGGAGACGCGGAGAATTTGAACTGCCTTGCCCCTCCGAAGTCGCTCAAGGCAATTCCGCCGCATTACCCCCTCTGCGGCTCCGCGTCTCCGCGCGAACTATCAGGGCTCCGTGGCGAGCAGGTAGAGCTGGCGGATTGCATCGATGGGCTTCGACTGGCCCTCATGCTCGATATGCCAGAAGGTCCAGCCGTTGCACGACGGTGCGCCCTGCAGCTTGGCGCCAAGGCCGTGGATCGAGCCGTTGTCGCTGCCGGCGATAAGCGAGCCATCGGCCCGCACCGTCGCCTTCATCCGCCGATTCTTGTCGGTCAGAACTACACCCGGCGCGATCCAGCCGGTTTCAATCAGGGTGCCGAACGCCACCTTCGGCGCTGCCTTGGGGCTCTGCATCGTGGTCAACGCGCTTTCGTCGAGCGGCAGCGCCATCTCGATGCGTTCCAGCGCGGCGTCGCGGTAACCGCTTTCACGCTCGCAGCCGATCCACTGGCGGCCCAAACGCTTGGCAACCGCGCCGGTAGTGCCGGTACCAAAGAACGGGTCAAGCACGACGTCGCCCTTGTTGGTCGTCGCCAGCATCAGGCGATAGAGCAGCGATTCGGGCTTCTGCGTCGGATGAACCTTCGATCCGCCCTTCTTCAGTCGCTCCTGCCCGCTGCAGATCGGCAGTACCCAGTCAGAGCGCATCTGCAATTCATCGTTCAGCGTCTTCATCGCGCGGTAATTGAAGGTGTACTTCGACTTTTCGCCCATCGACGCCCAGATCAAGGTCTCATGTGCATTGGTGAAGCGCGTGCCCTTGAAGTTGGGCATCGGGTTCGACTTGCGCCAGATGATGTCGTTGAGAATCCAGAAGCCCATGTCCTGCAACATCGCGCCGACGCGGAAGATGTTGTGGTAGCTGCCGATCACCCAAAGCGAGCCATTGGGCTTCAGTACGCGGCGCGCCTCGGTCAGCCATTCGCGCGTGAACTTGTCATATGCGGCGAAGCTGTCGAACTGGTCCCAGTGATCGGTCACTGCATCAACGTGGCTGCCATCGGGGCGGCTCAGGTCTCCGCCAAGCTGGAGGTTGTACGGCGGATCGGCGAAAACCATGTCGACCGACGCGCTGGGAAGCGAGCGCATCGCCTCAACACAGTCGCCCGTCAGGATCTGCCCCAGCGGCAGGGCGCGCGTATCCACGACGCTGGCGCGCGACCGCTCTTTCAAAATTGTCCGTGCCATATTCTCGCGAAGCCCCCTTGGTTGAGCCTTAGGGTGAGTCCTCGGCGAGTCGGCGTCAAGCCGCGACTCGCGGAAAATCCTAGCGATTCAGGGTTAAGATGGCATTAGGCAAAACGGAACGGAACGAGTCCGGCACACTATATTGAGTCTCCCACGTTAACCGGGACTCAATATGTAGGGGTGTGGCGAAGCGGACTCTTGCCCGGAAAAATTTTCAGGCAGGCGCTAGTCCGGGGTCAATTCCGGTCATTTCCACCGATACATCCCAGAGACGACGTGCAAGTGCGGGGTCCGCCGCCTGCGAAGATCTCTTCGCTTCGCCGGACGGTCCCTTCATTTCACCCACGCCCTGCGGACCGTAATAGCCGCCCGGCTTTAGGCTATCCGCCGTGGATGCCTGCAGCGCTGGCCACGCTCCTTGTGCCGCGGTGTTGAGCAGTAGGCCGAACACAGGCGTGAACACCCGGAACGGCCCGGCATGGCGCATCAGTTCGGTCGCCGCGACGCCGGGATGGCACCCTATCGCGGTGACCGGCGAACCAGCCGAACGCAACCGTCGGTCAAGTTCGGCGAAGTGCAGCATGTTGGCCAGCTTGCTGTCCGAATAGCGCTGCGTGCGGTTGTAGCCCTTGTCCGCATGAAGGTCGCCCCACTGGATATTACCCCTGTTATGGGCGAGGCTGGCGGTCACGACCACGCGCGACCCCGGCGTCTCGGCCAGCTTGGGCAGCAGCAGTGCGGTCAGGGCAAAAGGCCCGAGATGATTGACGCCCCATTGCAGCTCAAACCCTTCCGAAGTGCGGGTCAGCGGCGGGAACATGACGCCAGCGTTGTTCAGCAACACATCGATGCGCGGCTCACTCGCGGCGATCTCGGCGGCGCGGCGGACGCTACCAAGATCGGCAAGATCGAGCGGCAGGTGCGACATATGCGCGTTCGGAGCCACAGCCCGGATTTGCGCAATCGCCGCAGCGGCCTTGTCTTGATCGCGGCAGCCCAGCAGCACGCGCGCTCCCTTGGCCGCGAGAACCTTCGCCGTCTCAAATCCGATACCTGCGTTGGCGCCAGTGACGATGAAGCACTTCCCCTCCTGTGAAGCCACGTCGGCAGCGGTAAATCCACTCATGCAAACAGCTCCATCTGGGCAACCGGCGCGAAAGACCGGCGGTGCAACGGTGTAGGCCCGTGGTTGCGCAGCGCCTCAAGGTGTTCGGGCGTGCCATAGCCTGCGTTACGCTCCCACCCATAATGCGGGTGCGCCAGGGCATATTCGCGCATCATGCGGTCGCGATGTTCCTTGGCGATGATCGAGGCGGCAGAAATGCACGGCTCCAGCGCGTCTCCTCCGACAATCGGACGCGCCTTCCAGCGCCATTCCGGACGCCGCCCTTGCGGCGTCAGGTTGCCATCGACCAGCACCTCCGCCGGGTCTTCGCCCAGGCTTTCGCAAAGCGCACGCACAGCCAGCGTCATCGCCAGCATGGTCGCGCCAAAGATGTTCAGGCGGTCAATGTCATCAACTTCCACGACACCCACGGCCCAGTGGCAGCGGCGCTTTATCGTCGCCTCAAGCTCTGCCCGGCGCCCGCGTGTCAGCTTCTTGGAATCGTCAAGCCCGGACGGCCGGGGCTTGCACAGGAGGACCGCCCCGGCCACAACTGGGCCAGCCAGCGGGCCGCGTCCAGCTTCGTCCACGCCGATCACAAGCGGCGCAGAGCGAGTGGGGGCACAAAGCCCACTATTGGGCCCGGCATTGGGCCCAGCATCGGGAGTTTGAGCAGACATGCGCAAATCGGTCCTTATCGCTACGCTATCGCCGCTGATTTTCGCCACGGCAAGCTGCGGGCTATCTCCGACTGGGGATAGCGCCGCCGCGCAGGCACAGGCCGCCAACGCGGCCGAACCCTTCTCCATCTCCGTCGCCGGGCAATTCGACCAACCCTGGGCCATCGCCTTCATTCCGGGCACCAGATACGCATTGGTGAGCGAAATGAAGGGACGGCTGAAGCTTTGGGAAGAAGGCGGCCAGGTCCGCGATGTGGTCGGCGCGCCGCTGGTCGATTACGGCGGCCAGGGTGGCTTTGGCGATGTGGTGCTTGCTCCGGACTATGCCACAACCGGAAACGTCTACCTCAGCTGGGCAGAAAGCGGTGAAGGCGACACGCGCGGAGCCGTCGTCGGCAAGGGCAAGTTGCAACTGGAAGGCCAGCCCCGGATCAATGACCTGAAAGTCATCTGGCGGCAGGAACCCAAAACCACCGGTCGTGGTCACTATTCCCACCGCATCGCATTTTCGCCTGACGGCAAATACCTGTTCATCGCCTCTGGTGATCGCCAGAAAATGACTCCGGCGCAGCAAATGGACGGCAATCTTGGCAAGATCGTCAGACTGCTTCCTGATGGAACCCCGGCGCCGGGCAATCCCTTCGCCGACAAAGGGGGCGTAAACGCGCAGATATGGTCGCTGGGCCATCGCAATATCCTTGGCCTCAAGTTTGACCAGCAAGGACAGCTTTGGGATCTGGAGCACGGCCCGGCGGGCGGGGATGAACTGAACCGGGTGGAGCCGGGCAAGAACTATGGCTGGCCGGTGGTTTCAAACGGCGATCACTATGACGGCAAGAAAATCCCTCGGCATCCCACCCGGCCCGATTTCGCGACCCCGGGGATCAGCTGGAACCCCGTGATCGCACCGGGGGATTTCATCTTCTACAGCGGCAACGGCTTTCCCACCTGGAAAGGCCAGGCACTGATCGCGGCAATGAGCCCGGCGGGGCTGGTTCGCGTCGAAATGGACGGCAACACCGCGCGCGAATTGGCGCGCTATCCGATGGCGCAGCGCATCCGCGATATCGATCAAAGCGAGGACGGAACACTTTGGCTGCTGGAGGACGGTCCCCCTCCCGGCGCAGGCAGGTTATTGAAACTGACTCCCGCCAAAAACTGATTGGAGTCGACAAGCGGGCGAAGCGTCCTTATCGGCGCGCGCTTCATGTCAGCGATCATTCCCCTCGACCAGGTATCCGACGATCTCATCGAAGGGCTGCTGGACCGCGCTTTCGAACCCGAACGCCACAAGCGCACCGCATACAAGGTGCGCGAAGGCACGGATTGGCTGCCGGGCCTGAGCTTTGCCGCCCTCGATCAGGACGATCACCTTGCCGGCACCATCCAGTGCTGGCCTGTGGCGCTGACGGACGAAAGCGGCCGCGCTCATCCTATGGTCATGGTCGGTCCGGTCGCCGTGCTGCCTGAACTGCAAGGCATGGGCTATGGCAAGGCGCTGATGACCGCCAGCCTCGCCGCATTCGACCCGCGCGCGCCGCTTCCGCAGGTCATGATTGGCGATCCTGAATATTACGGCCGCTTCTGGGGCTTTGCCGCCGAACACACGGGCGGCTGGAAGCTTCCCGGCCCGTGGGAGCCGCACCGGTTGCTGGCGCGCTGTGAAAATCCCGCGGTCCTTCCCCGCGAAGGCATGCTGGGGCCTTGGCTCAGGTAATACGATCTGGCATCGCATGCCGCGATGCCTTACGAGCCGCCTCCAGAACTGACCTCCCTGTCCCTCGCTGACGTCGCCGCTCTTGTAGAGGCGCGTAAGCTGCCGCCGGTTGACCAATGGGAGCCGGAAAAGACGCTCGACAGCCACATGCGCATCGCCGCCGATGGCCGCTGGTATCATGAGGGGGGAGAGATCACCCGCCCCGCAATGATCCGCGCCTTCGCCGCCTTGCTGATGCGCGACGATGGCGGCCAGCACTGGCTGATGACCCCAGAGGACCGGCACTCGATCAAAGTCGATGACGCCGCGTTCATTGCCGTGGATGTGAAGCAGGAGGGCGATGCCCTGATCTTCCGGCTCAACACCGACGATCTTGTCATTGCCGGGGCGGACCACCCGATCATCGCTCGCGGCGATGCCGATGTTCCAGCGATCTATCTTGGCGTGAGACATGGCACACAGGCTCGGCTCAACCGCAGCACCTATGGCCAGCTTGTCGATATTGCACTTGAAGGATCAGACTTAACTGTTTCCAGTTCAGGTGAAATTTTTATTCTGGTGCCCGCATGAGCGCAGTGTTCGACCGGCTCAGCCGCAGCCATCGCGAAAGCCAGGAGCGTGAGCCGCCCACATTGTTTCATGACTGGAGCGCCGTGGAGCTTCAGGAATTTCGTCCTGCCGCCGTACTCGTCGCCATGACGGAGCGCGAAGAGCCAGGCATGCTGCTTCTCCACCGCCCCTCCAACATGCGCGCCCATCCCGGGCAGGTCGCCTTTCCCGGGGGCAAGATCGATCCCGGCGAGACGCCAGTGGAGGCTGCGCTACGCGAGACATGGGAAGAACTCGGCATCCGGTCCAGCGAGGTCAAGGTAATCGGCACCGGGGATGTGTATCGCACCCATTCCGGCTATGAGATCACGCCCGTCCTCGCCACCGTGCCACAGGACATACAGATCAATCCCAACCCCGCCGAGGTCGCCCAGTGGTTTGAGGCACCCGTCAAGTTTGTGCTTTCTCCAGAAAACCAGGTTGAGCGGTGGGTGGAATGGGAAGGCGGTA
>JBEVKC010000155.1:0-12765 GCA_040509895.1 Novosphingobium sp.
CGGCGACCGTATGTGAGCTGGATAAGGTTCGGACCATCGAGCCGAGTCCCAAACGGGCCAGCCTGGATCCGTGGCAATGGAGAAACAGATGTCACCTTGATCACACTTGACCCGCCCCTCATCATGTGAGCAGCCGTTCTATTATGGCTGGTACATGGTTGCGGCTTCGGCAGCGGTTTACATGATCCTGATCGGCAGCACCTACAGCGCGTTCGCCCTTTTTGTCCTCCCGGTGTCCGATGAATTCGGACTGACTCGCGCAGACATGAACACTGCCCTCATTTGCCTGAGCATCGGCAGTTCTCTGCTTGCTCCGCTCATCGGGCGCTTGGTCGACCGCTTTCCCCTCAGGCGCGCGATGATCATATCAGCCATCGTCTTCGGCCTTAGTATGTCGGCCTTGGGGCTGTCCCACTCGCTGGCATTCAGTGCGTTCCTGCTGGTAATCCCTCTGCCGGCTGCCCTGCTCGGCACCGGTACTATCACCATGACCGTGCTGGTGGCGCGCTGGTTCACGGTTCAGCGCGGCAGGGCCATGGCATTGTCCATCCTGGGGATGTCCATGGGCGCATTCGTTCTTGCCCCGGTTATCGGGCTACTGATCGAAGGGATTGGCTGGCGCCTGGCCCTGATCGTTTCAGGCATAGTCGGCTCGTCGCTCCTGCTGCTTCTGTCAATTGCGGTGCGCGCCCGGCCAGGCGAGGCGGACGTCGAGGGACAGAAGGGGGCTGCTTTGCCGCGGATGGAAGCGGTCGCAGTACCGGCCACCGCTCCGCCGAAAGTCGGTTCTGTCCTGCGCAGGATGGACTTCTGGCTGATCGCCTTAAGCACGGCATTGACCACATCGATCATGCAGGCGATCGGCATATCGATCGTGCCCCTTGCGCTCGAGGACGGACTTAGCATGCTGCAGGCGACGAGCCTCGTTTCAGCCACCGGCGGAGCTGCGATTGCAGGCAAACTGGTACTCTCGGTGTTCGCCGACAGGGTGGACCGCATCGCACTGATGACCACCATGTTTGTGCTGAGCGCAGCCGTGAACGTTGCACTCTTGATGAACACGGGCTTCTACCCGCTCCTCGCATGCGCAGCTCTCTTGGGCGTGGCAACGGGTGCTTTGATGCCGGTTTTTTACGCGCTGTTGGCGGATCGGTTCGGGACACAGGTTTTTGGAACCGTACGCGGCCTTACGGTTCCTATACTTGCCGTCATGGGTGCAGTTACGGTCCGTTTCGCAGGCGAGGTCTACGACCGCACGAGCAGCTACAACCTTCTATTCGTCGTGTTCGTCGTTGCACAGCTTTTGGCCGCAGTGCTGATATTCTCGACGCGCTTCACCCGCGCATCCCGTGGAACAGCGAATTTAGGACCCTCGTACGCTGGCTGATCGAACCGGGACGACGCTCCATCCAATATCGAGGCTCTGGCAGCAATACGCTCAAATGGCCAATCCGATGCTTCGCTTCCGATAGCCGTCAGGCCTCAATCCCCCGCGAAGTTCAGTTCCAGCGTCACATTGTTGGGGTCGGTCACGAAGATCTGCCGCAGGTCGCCGAACATGCGGTCGTTCACGCGGTGTTCTACGTTCAGTTCCTCGCAGCGGCGCAGGGTGCCGGCGAAGTCCTGGCAGGCGAGCGCGACGTGGTCGATCGAGCCGGTGGGCATGTGGCGCCGTTCGCCCTTGCCGTGGCGCTCCTCGCTATAGGCCATGACGTGGATGATCGCCCGGTCTGCCGCGTCGAACAGCCAGCGGCCACCAAAACCGGCGGGAGCATTGGGAGGACGGCCGGGGCGCAGCCCGAGCAGGTTTTCGTAGAAACGCTCCGTCTCGTCGAGATCGGCGGCGATGATGTTGACGTGGTCCAGACCCTTCACTTGCATCGCCCGCTCTCCTGTCAGCTGCGGAACACCACTGTCCGCCCGTCGTTCAGCAGCACCCGGTCCTCAAGGTGCAGCCGCACGGCTTCGGCCAGCACCCGCCGTTCGATATCGCGGCCTTTGCGCACCAGCTCCTCGGGGGAGTCGGCGTGGGTGATGGCTTCCACATCCTGATGGATAATCGGCCCCTCGTCGAGGTCGGCCGTGACATAATGCGCCGTCGCGCCGATCATCTTCACGCCGCGCGCATGGGCCTGGTGATAGGGCTTTGCACCCTTGAAGCCCGGCAGGAACGAGTGGTGGATGTTGATGCAGCGGCCTGAAAGGAACAGTGCCATCTCATCCGACAGTATCTGCATGTAGCGGGCGAGGACGACCAGTTCCGCGCCCGTTTCCTCCACGATCTGGCGGATGCGGGCTTCCTGATCTGCCTTGGTCGCGGCGGTTACGGGCAGGTGATAGAACGGCGTGTCGCCCACCGGCGTGTGCACCAGCGCCTCGCGCGGGTGGTTGCAGACGATGCCGACCACGTCCATCGCCAGTTCGCCGATGCGCTGGCGGTAGAGCAGGTCGGCAAGGCAGTGGTCGAACTTTGATACCAGCAGCAGCACCTTGCGCTGGGCGTCTCGAGGGCGAAGGCTCCAGGTCATGCCAAGTTCCTGCGCCAGCGGTTCAAAGCCCGCCCTCAGCGTCTCAACATTCGCGGCGCCCGGATCAAAGGCGACGCGCATGAAGAAATTGCCGTCCTCCAGATCGTTGAACTGCTGCGCCTCAAGGACATTACCGCCTTGCTCATAGAGATAGCCGGTAACGCGGGCGGTTATGCCCGGACGGTCGCGGCAGGACAGCAGCAGGATCTGGACGTCGACCATTGCGCTATTAGCGTCGCGCCAGCGCCGATTCGCTTTCGGCGAGCAGGGCGGCGATGATGTCGGTCACCGGCTCTTCCTTGCTGACCATGCCGACCGACTGGCCAGCCATCAGCGAGCCGTTCTCTACATCGCCGTCAATCACAGCGCGGCGCAGGGCGCCTGCCCAGAAGTGCTCGATCTGCAACTGCGCCTCGCCCATGTCGACTTTGCCGTCGTCGAGCATCTTGGCGACTTCGAGCTGCTTGGCGGTGAATTCCTCGGTGCCCTTGTTCTTCAGGGCACGCACCGGGATCACCGGCAGGCGCGGATCGACCTGCACGCTGGCCACAGCATCGCGGGCAGAGGCGCGGTAGAAGGCCTGCTTGAAGGCAGGGTGCGCGATGGATTCAGCTGCGCAGGCGAAGCGCGTGCCAAGCTGCACGCCCGCCGCGCCCATCTCAAGATAGCCCGCCATCGCCTCGCCCCGGCCGATACCGCCGGCAACGAAGATCAGCGCGTCCTCTGCCAGCGCGGGCAGGATTTCCTGCGCCAGAACACTGGTGGAGACGGGGCCGATGTGGCCACCTGCTTCCATGCCCTCGATCACGATAGCGTCCGCGCCAGAACGCAGCAGCTTCTTCGCCAGTGCCAGCGTCGGGGCAAAGCAGATCACTTTTGCGCCCGAAGCCTTGATTGCCTCGACACTGCCCTTGGGCGGAATGCCGCCTGCCAGCACGACGTGACCGACCTTATGCCTGCCGCAGACTTCGATCAGGTCGAACAGCTGCGGGTGCATGGTGATCAGGTTTACGCCAAAGGGCTTTTGCGTCATGCCCTTGGTACCGGCGATCTCACCATCCAGCAGTTCCGGGTTCATCGCCCCGCAGGCGATCACGCCAAAGCCGCCAGCGTTGCTGATGGCCGAAACGAGGTGCCGCTCTGAGACCCACGAC
Source organism: Novosphingobium sp. (assembly GCA_040509895.1). Lineage (GTDB taxonomy): Bacteria > Pseudomonadota > Alphaproteobacteria > Sphingomonadales > Sphingomonadaceae > Novosphingobium. Next base: position 3,683 of record JBEVKC010000155.1, read on the forward strand.
ATTGCGCCGCAAAGGATCGCATGTTCGGTTCCAAGGAATTCTGCCCCGCGCCGCATCAGGGCGGCGGTTTTTCCGTAATCTGTCATGTGCGCCGCTTAGTGTCGGAAAAGCAGTGCGGCAAGTGCAACTGATCATGACAATTGTGCATGCCATCTGATCGCTTTTCTCCAAATGAGTAATGAGGCTTAATAGTTTTTCCGATTGCGAGTCGAAGCCTATCGTTGAAATCGAATCCCAAAAGAGGAGAGAGGATATGGACGCGAAAACAAGTGGCGATCCGCTGAGCGACCCCAACAAGGAGCCGTTGGCGCTTCGATCGCTTTTGGGGCGAACCAACCGGGACTGGTGGCCCAACCAGCTCTCTCTCGACATTCTAAAGCCCAGCGACCCGATGGGGACTGAGTACGAGTACTCAAAGGCGTTCGAGACTCTCGACTATTATGCCGTGAAGCGCGATCTGACCGCGCTGATGACTGACAGCCAGCCCTGGTGGCCGGCCGACTATGGTCATTACGGCCCCTTCTTCATCCGCATGGCCTGGCACAGCGCCGGCACCTATCGCACCGGTGACGGGCGCGGCGGCGCCAATTCCGGGCAGCAGCGCTTTGCCCCGCTCAACTCGTGGCCGGATAATGCCAACCTCGACAAGGCGCGCCGACTGCTCTGGCCCATCAAGCAGAAGTATGGCGCAAGGATGAGCTGGGCCGACCTGATGATACTGGCCGGCAACGTCGCCTTCGAATCGATGGGAGCGCCTGTCTTCGGTTTCGGCGGAGGCCGTGCCGACGTGTGGGAACCCGAGAAGGACGTTTACTGGGGCACCGAGGAAATCTGGGTGAACCAGGGCGCCGAAACCCGCATCCAGCCCGATCGGCAAATGGCACTCGAAAGCCCCCTCGCCGCGATCCAGATGGGGCTGATCTACGTCAATCCCGAGGGTCCCGGCGGCAATACAGAAGCGCTGGAATCAGCGCGCGATATCCGCGAAACCTTCTTGCGGATGGGCATGAATGACGAGGAAACCCTCGCGCTCACCGCAGGCGGCCATACTTTTGGCAAGGCCCACGGCGCGGGCGATGCGGCGAAGGTCGGTGTCGAACCCGAAGGCGCAGATATCGCGCAGCAGGGCCTCGGCTGGCAGAGCGGCCATGAAAGTGGCGTTGGCGATCACACGATTACCAGCGGCCTCGAAGGCGCGTGGACGCCCACTCCCATCACCTGGGACATGAGCTTCTTCCACATGCTGCTCGACTATGAGTACGAGTTGGTGACAAGCCCTGCCGGCGCAAAGCAGTGGCAGCCGATCAACCAGAAGCCGGAAGACCTTGCGCCTGGCGCGCACAGTCCCGACCGGCGCGTGCCGACGATGATGACCACCGCCGACATGGCGTTCAAGGTGGACCCGGAATACCGGAAGATAGCGGAGCGATTCCGCGATAACCCGGACGAGTTCGCCGACGCCTTCTCGCGCGCGTGGTTCAAGCTTTGCCACCGCGACATGGGGCCAAAGTCCCGCTATCTCGGCCCGGAAGTCCCGGCGGAAGATCTGATCTGGCAGGATCCGATCCCGAAGGCGGACTACACGCCCATCGGCGCGGCCGATGTCGCCAACCTGAGGAAGGCAATTGCCGATTCAGGTCTGTCGGTGGCCGACCTGGTCAAGACGGCCTGGGCCTCGGCCGCGACCTATCGTCAGTCGGACCATCGCGGCGGTGCCAACGGCGGGCGCATCCGTCTTGCTCCCCAAAAGGATTGGGAAGTCAACGAACCGGCCGAACTCGCCCGCGTGCTTCGGGTCTATGACGGCATCAAGGCAGACTTCGACAGCAAGGCTTCCGGCGGCAAAAAGGTCTCTATTGCAGACCTGATCGTCCTCGGCGGTTCGGTTGGTGTTGAAAAGGGAGCCGCGGCGGCCGGTCACTCGATCACCGTGCCCTTCACCTCGGGCAGGACCGATGCCTCGGCAGAACAGACCGATGCCGACGGCTTTGCGGTGCTGGAGCCCAAGGCCGACGGGTTCCGCAACTACCTGCAGGTCCGTTACAACGTGCCGACCGAGGAATTGCTGATCGATCGTGCTCAGCTGCTTGGCCTGAGCGCACCGGACATGACAGTGCTGGTCGGCGGCTTGCGCGTACTCGGCGCCAACCATGGCAACTCTCCTCATGGCGTGTTCACCAAACGCCCCGGCCAATTGACCAACGACTTCTTCGTTCATCTGCTCGACATGGGCACGGCGTGGAAGCAGGTTGACGATGATGCGGACGAAGTGTTCGTCGGCACGGATCGCGCGACCAACGAGAAGCTCTGGACCGGCACGCGTACCGACCTTGTGTTCGGCTCAAACTCGCAGTTGCGGGCGCTGAGCGAAGTCTATGCCTCGGACGACGCGGGGCAGAAGTTCGTGACCGATTTCGTGACCGCGTGGGTCAAGGTGATGAACGCGGATCGTTACGACCTGCGGTAACAGGCTTTGCATTCCCTCTCCCCAGCTGGGGAGAGGGAATGCAGGCATTCGAGTTTCGCTGGTTCCTCCGCATCGAGGGTGGCGGACAATCCGCCTCCCTCGAAATCGCTTATCGGACGTTGAGACCCAGCTCACTCAGGAGCTGCCCGGCCTGCTCACGGGAAATGGTCGCGCCGCGAAACATGCTGGCGTCGACCAGCCGCAAGCCGCCAAGGTCGGCCCCGCGCAAGTCAGCACCGTCGAAGCGTGCGCTATCCATGCTTGCCTCACGCAAACTGCACTCGACGAAGGTCGTTTGGCGGAAGTCGCACTTCCGCAGGTCGGATTGAGAAAAATCGATCCGGTTCAACGTGGCCTTGCGGAATGAGTGGCCCGAGAGCTTGGCGTTGATAAGCAATGTCTCTTCGAAAGAGATGTCGATGCCCGTCGTGTCGAACAAGTCCGCACCGGTCAGCTTGCACTGGGCAAACTTCGCCGACTGCAGGTTCGCGCGTTTGAACGATGTATTGTTGAGGTCGCTGGCGACGAAAACCGCTTCGCCCAGATCGCTTGCCATGAAGTTGGCGAAGGCGCCACGGCAGGATTGCCATGCCGTGCCTTCCAGCTTCGCACGGCTAAAATCGGAGCGCCGCAGATTGCACCGCTCGAACCTCCAGCGCGACATATCGAGGCCCGACAGGTCAGCTTCTTCAAGGTCGCAGTCGATCAGGATCTGGGGAGATCCGCCCAGCCTCTCCAGGTCGCTCCGCGTCAGCGTCTGGCCGCGCAGCGCACGATCGGAAAACAGGTCATCCATCGCGCGCCGGGAGCTTCGTGCGCCTTACTCCGCGGCGTCGAGTTCGTAGGCGGTGTGCAGCACGCGAACAGCCAGTTCGGTCTCGTCCTCGTCGATCAGCACCGACACCTTGATCTCGCTGGTGGAGATCGCCTGGATGTTGATGCCGCGATCGGCCAGCGCACGGAACATGGTGGCAGCAACGCCTGCGTGGCTCTTCATGCCGACGCCGACGACGCTGATCTTCGCGACTTTGCTGTCGGTGATGATGCGGTTGTAGCCGATGGCTTCCTTCTGCGCCTCAAGCAGGGTCTGCGCGCGCAGCAGGTCCGCGCCGGGCACGGTGAAGGTCACGTCCGTCTCGCCTTTATCGCGGCCGACGTTCTGGATGATCATGTCGACGTTGATGTTGGCGGCGGCCAGCGGGCCAAAGATCGTCGCCACGGCGCCCGGACGGTCGGGCACGCGGGTGAGGATGATCTTCGCCTCGTTCTTGTCGGCGGCGATGCCGGTGATCAGCTGGCGTTCCATTTGCAATCCTTCCAGTTCCTCATCCGACACGATCATGGTTCCGGGCAGCGTGTCGGCTGCCGGGGCGTCGTCGTCGATGAAGGATGACAATACCTGCACCCGTACGCCTTCCTTCATGGCAAGGGAGACGGAGCGGGTCTGCAGCACCTTAGAACCGACGCTGGCGAGTTCCAGCATCTCTTCATAGGTGACGTTCTTGAGCTTCTGAGCCTTGGCGACGATGCGCGGGTCAGTGGTGTAGACGCCGTCGACGTCGGTGTAGATATCGCAGCGGTCAGCCTTGATCGCCGCAGCGACCGCAACGGCCGAGGTATCGGAGCCGCCACGGCCGAGCGTTGTGATGCGGTTGCCGTCGGTCACGCCCTGGAAGCCGGGAATCACGGCAATCTCGCCCGCCGCCATCGAGGCGAGCAGTTCGGGAGAATCGAGCGTGCCGACACGCGCCTTGGCATGGGCATCGTCAGTCTTGATCGGCAGCTGCCAACCCAGCCAGCTGCGCGCCTTGCAGCCCATCGCCTGTAGGGTCAGCGCCAAAAGGCCCGAAGTGACCTGCTCACCCGCGGCAACGACGACGTCGTACTCCGCCGGATCGTAAAGTGCATTCGCCTCGCGGCAGAAGTTCACCAGCCGGTCGGTTTCACCCGCCATGGCCGATACGACTACCGCCACTTCGTGCCCGGCCGCCTGCTGGCGGCGCACGATATTGGCGACGCGGCGGATGCGCTCGGTCCCGGCCATGGAAGTGCCGCCGAATTTCATCACGATGCGGGCCAAGTGGTTTTGCTCCCGTTAAAAACGATTCTGCCCCTAGAGGCCAAACGGCGGCCCTGTTAGGGACGCACCATGGCTAATGCAACCATAAGACCGGCCGAGGCCGAGCATTTCGGCAAACTTGCCGCCGAATGGTGGGATCCCAAGGGATCATCCGCCATGCTGCACAAGCTGAACCCGGTGCGGCTGGGCTTCATCCGCGATGCCATCGACGTGCATTTTCACAAGGCGACCGAGGACTTGCGGCCGCTTTCCGGCAGACGCGCGCTTGATGCGGGCTGCGGTGCCGGATTGTTGTGCGAACCGCTGGCGCGGATGGGCGCCGATGTAACCGGCATTGACGCGGCAGAGGAAAACATCGCGGCGGCAAAGGTCCATGCGGCGGGCTCTGGCCTGATGATCAACTACCGCTGTGGCGAGGTCGGGGCATTGGGCCTTTCGGGCTTTGACCTCGTCTGCTCGATGGAAGTTATCGAACATGTGGCTGACAAGCCCGCTTTCATCGCCGCGCTGGCTGGGGCCATGAAACCGGAGGGCTTGATGGTCCTCTCCACCCCCAACCGCACCGCGCGTTCGCGTCTGCTGCTGGTAGAAGGGGCCGAACGGCTGGGAATGGTCCCGCGCGGCACGCATCACTGGGCGGATTTTGTCACCCCGGACGAACTGCGCGAACTGCTGGAAGGTGCCGGGCTGAAGATGGGCGAGCCCAGCGGCATCGCCTGGTCGCCGGGCAAGGGCCTGCACCTCTCTACCGACCTGGCGCTGAACTACATCGTGACGGCAGTCAGGGCGTAATCCCCAAACGACGGCGCAACCATTCGCCAGCAAGGAAACGAATGGTTGCGCCTTGTATGCCGCCAGGTGGGGTCAGCCCTTAACCGGCGGTACGAACTACATTGAATGCGATAGGCTGTGACTTTGCGCCCGCCATTGTGGCGCGCTTTTGCGCGTCATCGCGCAGGGTGGCCATGTGCCGGGCATATTCTTCATCGTCAGACGCAACGACGATATTTGCGATATACACCTGGTCCTTCTCGATACCTACCGGAAGAGGATCGAGTGTCAGGTCAGATACCGCGTTGCGCGCAAGGCTGTTGAGCCGGCTGTTCGGTGACTTGCGGGTCATCTCGATCGCGGTGGGTTCGCCGGTTTCGCTGGCGAGGAAGCGCACGGAGGCGACGCCTGTCGGCGTAGTGCCATGCATGCTGTAGCTGTTTAACTTGTCGCCAATTTCGCGATCAAGTTCGCGACTGACAGTCTGGCTCCAAACAGCAACGGTTGATGGTGCCGATACTTGAATATCGTCGCCCGCTTCTCGGGCCACTGATGAAGTAGCCGCTACTGCGGCAACCATTAGAATAGGTAGAGCAAAGAACTTCATAACGACCTCCTCTGAATAAAGGTGGTCGGCCAAAGATGTTAAAAACGTGCAGTCCCTTCACGGCATCAAAGGTCGACGGAAATTTCGTGTTGTGCGGGATGTGAGTCGTATTCCCGTTGTTCGAAATGACCCTCATGAGCGATGAAATCAATAATAATATTATAACTTTGATGTATAATATTTATATAAATTCCAAAAAAATACCGAGTTGCCAAGACGTTCCTACACCTTACCCTACGGCACCTCCCCGGGGTTATCGGTAAACACTCCATCCACACCGACGAACGACATGACCCGCCACGCCCCTGCGAAGTCGCCCGGAGCATCGGGATCGCTGCCCCGCCGGAAGGCGACAGGCAGGAACCGGTTTTCGCGTCGGAGCGTCCAGACGTGTACGGCAAGCCCGGCGGCCTTTGCCCGCGCAACTGTGGCGGCAGCCTGGTTCGGGTCGTCACCCAGCAGGGCCATGTCGATCCCGACGGCATCAGCATAAGTCGCGACATCCCGCAGCCCGGCATCGCTCATCATGTCCGCATAGCGTTTGCCGGGAACGTCCGCCGGGCCGCCGCCAGCTGCGATCAGCTGGACGAGCTTCAATGGCGTGAGCGCACGCATGCGCTTTAGCGGCCCCACTTCAAAGCACTGGATGAACACTTGTGCATCGGCGCCGTCCAGCCCCTCCTGCCTGAGTGCAGCCAACAGCAAGTCCGGCGTGTCCATGCCAATTGAACTGAAATAGGCGGGGTGTTTCAATTCCGGATAGATGCCAACCTTCTTCGCTTTGGCCAGCGCCGCCACTTCGGCAAAAGTCGGCACCGGGTACAGCCCGTCGAACTTCACGTTCTGGGGGCGCACTTCCGGAAGCCGCTCTCGCGCCCGCAGCGTGAGCAGTTCGGCTAGCGTGAAGTCCTCGGTGAACCAGCCGGTGACTTCCTTGCCATCAATGGTCTTCGTCGCCTTCCGGCTGGCGAATTCGGGGCGGAGGGCAATGTCGGTCGTGCCTGAAATCTCGTTCTCGTGCCGGGCGACAAGCACGCCGTCCTTGGTCGGCACTAGGTCAGGCTCGATGTAGTCCGCCCCCTGCTCGATCGCGAGTTCGTAGGCGGCGAGCGTATGCTCGGGCCGCTCACCCGAAGCGCCGCGATGGGCGATGATGATCTGCGCCTGCACCGGCACGGCCAGCATCAGCGCGGCAAGGGCGAAAAGTGCATCAGCCCAGCGCCGCTTCCCATTCCGCTTCCTTGAAGCCCACCAGAAGCCCGCCCGGATATTCGACCACGGGCCGCTTGATGGTGCTGGGGTTGGCGGCCATGACCTCCACTGCCTTTGCCGCATCCAGACCTTCCTTGTCGGCATCGGGCAGCTTCCTGAAGGTCGTCCCGGCGCGGTTGAGTACCTTTTTCCAGCCGGCCTTATCCACCCATTGTGACAGTCCGGCGGGATCGGCGCCCTGCTTCTTGTAGTCGTGGAAGGTGTAGGCGACGTCCTTGGCGTCGAGCCAATTGCGGGCTTTCTTTACCGTGTCGCAGTTAGGGATGCCAAATAAGATTACGGTCATAACGTTCCCTGCGGTTCAGCGGTCCTAATGAAACAGTCATTGGAAGATAGCGCCGATGAGCGCAACGGCAGGCTGCGGCGTGTAGGCGAAAGTCCTCCTCTCTCTGATAGTTAGCGACCGAAACGAAGAGCAGCCCACGATACAACGCATCCGAGTGCGCTACAGGCTGCGATAATTCCCAAAACCGGCAAGGCTTGGGGATCATTCAACTCAAGCGGCATTACGATTGAAATTACGATTGGTGAAAGTTCGATTGGTACAAATCGAAAAACTATGGCCAGGCAAAGCAACGGAAATACAAAGATGAAAATGGCGGCTGAGAAAATTCCTCCACGCCTCAACGATGACGTGCCCTGATCATATGTTGGAAGCATGCGCACGTATTGCATTTGAATCCTAAAATTTACTCCAAGGCGAGGACGCCCGGGAAATCAGATTATCCCGTGCCACCGTGGCCGCGGTTGGGGATGCCGTAGAGGTTGATGCTCAACCCTCGCCCCTCTCAAACCGGTGCACCCGCGGTTCCGCACACGAAAACAACGTGTACTCCGCATAATATTCCGACCGCCCCCGCCCCTGCACAGCAGCGTGATCCGGATCGCGGCCCCAGGCGCGGGCGGTTTCTTCGCTCTCCCATTCGGACAGGGCGATGACCTCTCCGTCATCGGAGACATAGCTCTTGAACGAGATGAAACCGGGCTGGGCGCTGGCCGATTCCTCCATCCGAATTGCGTCGGCTTGGTAGGTGGCCGCGTCCATGTTTGGGCGCTTGCGGTTGCGGAAGACTATCAGGTGCATGGGCGGGTTCCTAAACCGGATATGGACATAAGGGCAATTCCGCGACAAAGCCCTAGGCCATGAGCGTCAACAGCTTCGGTCGCCTTTTGCGTTTTACCACCTGGGGTGAGAGCCACGGGCCCGCCTTGGGCGCGGTCGTCGACGGCTGCCCTCCGGGCCTGCCGCTCAGCGAGGCGGATATCCAGCCGTTCCTCGACGCGCGCCGCCCCGGCCAGTCGAAGTTCACTACCCAGCGGCAAGAGCCTGACGAGGTCCGCATCCTCTCCGGCGTGTTCGAGGGCCGCACCACCGGCACTCCCGTCAGTCTGATGATCGAGAACGTCGATCAGCGTTCGAAGGATTATTCCGAGGTCGCCAAGGCCTATCGCCCCGGCCACGCTGACTATGCCTATGACGCAAAGTACGGCTTTCGCGACTATCGCGGCGGCGGGCGCAGTTCGGCGCGTGAGACCGCGGCCCGCGTGGCGGCGGGCGCTGTCGCCCGGCTGGTCATCCCCGGCATAACGATCCGCGCCTATGTCACCGAGATCGGCGGCGACGCGATCGACCGCGACAATTTCGAGGCGCGCGAGATCGGCCGCAACCCGTTCTTCTGCCCCGACGAGGCGGCGGCGGCGCGCTGGGAGAAGCTGGTCGATGACGCGCGGCTCTCAGGCAGCTCGCTGGGCGCCATTGTCGAATGTGTCGCGACCGGCGTGCCTGCCGGTTGGGGCGCACCGCTTTACGGCAAGCTCGACGCAGACCTTGCCGCCGCCATGATGGGCATCAATGCGGTGAAAGCGATAGAGATCGGCGCGGGCTT
>JBEVKC010000156.1:0-16139 GCA_040509895.1 Novosphingobium sp.
ACCCCGCTGCTCAACGGCGTGGAGCACGCCAACTTCTTCGAAACCCGCGCGACGGAATATTCGAAGGGCGCGACCAAGGGCGACTGGCAGAGCGTCTGGTCAAACTTCGACCAGCGCCGCAAGGCCAAGGCCAACGACACCGCTTCCGAGGCAATCGAAGGCGGCGAGGAGGACATGTTCAAGCAGGCCGGGATCGCAGCGGAGTAGGGCTCCCGAATTCTTCAGGCCTATTCCTATGGATGCGAAAGCTGTTGCGAAAGCCAAGACTCGTCTGCGGGTAGCTCGAAAGGCATTGGATGAACTTCCGGGATGTGCTGATTACGACGACTTCAACGACACTTGGTATACGTTTCTTGTTGCAGCGAAGAACGTCTACACTGTCTTGGAACAAGGCGCGAAAACGTCTTCCCAATCACTTCAGTGGTTTGGAGGCGTGAAGCGCTTTCGGAAAGATGATGAACTTCTCCAATACCTGTTTGAGGCTCGGAATGATGACGAGCACGGGTTGGGAAGCAGTACGGAACATGTGCCCGGGGCGCTGGCTATCGGTGTAGCGCGGGACGGGTACAGCCGAGCTATGCGCATCAATGGATCAACAGGCCCCGGGGGAGTACTCAATGTTGAAAGTTTGGACGGCAAGCCGGTTTTAATAGAGAGAACCTTACCTCACATTAGACTGATTGGCGTACAAGCGCGCGGGAATAGAACAATAGCTCCTCCTACAATGCATCGGGGAAGCAAATTGACCGATGCGTCTCCTCTAAACGTGGCGACGCTTGGCTTGGCCTATCTAGCAGAGTTGGTCGTGCAAGCAGAAGCACGGGGGTAGGCCATCGCGCCCAAGTGCAGGCGTTTGCGCGCGAAGTTCCACAGGTCGGGACACTGCAGTCATCAGGAACGCACAGCTGGATTTCGCATTCGTTCTTTTTGCGCAGGATCATGGTTGGATAGATGGCGATTGCAGCCGACATGGCACAGGCGCAGATTGTCCAGTGCCCATGTTCCTCCCTTTGACAGAGCCAAGACATGTTCAACGGTTGCGGCGCGTCCTTTATTTGGATGCTTACCGTCAAACACCATTGGGTGCCCGCAACGCCAGCAATTGTCGCCGTCGCGCTCTCGCACTTCAATGAAGCGTTCCTTTTGACGCTTCTTCGTGAATGCCCACCACGGGAGGTAGCAATTAATGAATTTGCGCTTTTTCTTAGTCACGCGCCGCGTCATGTCCGAAGGCGGTAAGCGAACTATTAAGGGCGCGATCTGTAGGGCCGGTTGCGAATAGCCCGCCGTCGTCTCCGCGCAGGAAAGGGACTGGTGCTCGCGTAGGGCGGTTGGTTGTCTACTGCTTTTACAGGGACGAAAAAGGGGCTGGGTATTAGGTATTAGTGGAGAACCCCCGCCCCCTAACAGCGTTAAGCGGGCATGCCCTCCACCGCGATCCGCCGGTTTGCATATGACCCTGACGCTTGCGCGCTGGACGTGACTTTCGTGACCGGCCGCCGCTATCGCTATTTCGCGGTGCCCGGCGACGTTGCGCAGGGCTTGTCCAAGGCTTTCTCCAAGGGCCGCTTCTTCAACGCCCGCATCCGTGACCATTTTTGCTTTGAGGCACTCGAGCGCAAGGACGTGTGAGGAGTGCGGCCCCCCACTGATGGATGTGATTGGTTATATTCACTGCGCGTTGAGGTTGACTTCCATTAACTAGCCACCGATCCGTCACCAGGGTTTGCGCCGCGCCTGCGATGTAACACGTCATCCGGCCACTAGGCCCCGCGCCACACCGGGCGACACGTCGCGCCCACCCCATGCGGCAAACCGTGCTGCTTCCGGATTCGTCTCGATACGATCGGCGAGGTTGTAGATACGGACCGCGCCTTCGCCCGGCGCATAGGAGGGCCAATCCGCTCCCGGTGTATGGTGATGGACGAAATGCGCCACGTGTCCGCGCATTCGCTCGCCCAGTGCCTTGCGCCGGCCGCTGTCAGGACCGCCGCGCACCAACGCCATTTTCAGGCCGGTGAACGGCCAGAACAGCGTAAGATCCAGCCCGTGCGTCGCGCTGGCAATCGGATGGGAATAGTCGAAGCGATAGAACCACGTCGGTTGGCTGCGTGCATGGCGATCGGCAAAATTGCGCGTGGGCATCAGAAAAGTGAGGTCGCTCGCCAGCGCGATGCGGCCCTTGCGCGTGCGCGGATAGGCATCGAGCAGCCGCCGGGCTTGCTCGGCAGGTAGCTGGCTGTTGATCAGTTCTTCAAGATCTTCCCATTTGCTGGGCAACATGTCCCCCGGCATCAGGTCAAACAGCACGATCTCATCACGCGTCGACCCGGCGAGCAGGGGAACCGGGGCGGCCCGTTGGGCGTGAGCATCTTCCAGCGTTTCTGGCAGAAGGTCACCGTCGTACCAAGGCGCCGCCGGAATACCGTTCTTCAGTTCCTTGCCTACCTGCCCCTGCACTTCCAGCAGCGTTGCAAGCTCGATGGACCGCAGCCGATCCAGCCCACCCTGATCAAGGTCCAGCAGTTCGGCATAGCGGCGCGCATCCTGAATGCTGCGTTCCCGGTCATGGATCAGGCTTACCGCGCCCGATTGCATCACCGCGGCGTGAAACAGCCCCCGCGCCTTGGGCGAGAGCATCAGCAGCGACACCGACATCGATCCTGCCGACTGTCCGCAGATGGTCACCCGTCCCGGATCGCCGCCAAAGGCCGCAATATTGTCACGCACCCATTCCAGTGCCGCGATCTGATCGCGCAGTCCAAGGTTTGACGGGATCGCCGGGAGCCCCAGCGCTTCCCCGAAATTTACGAAGCCCAGCACTCCGACGCGGTAGTTGATCGACACCACGACAATGTCGCCTTCGCCAGCAAGAAGCGAAGCATCATAGGGATTAGTGCTCCCGCCCATGAAAGCGCCGCCGTGGATCCACACCAGCACCGGCTTGGGCGCGGACAAGGCGTTATCGGGCGACCAGATGTTGAGGTGGAGGCAGTCCTCCCCGTAATCCGGACCTTCCAGCATTTCTGGCCGGATCCTGCCGCCCATCCCTTGGGGACACTGCCGTCCGAAACGAACCGTTTCACGAATGCCCTGCCACGATGCCACCGGCCGCGGCGCCGCAAATCGTTCTGCCCGCGCATAGGGTATGCCCAACCAGCGCCGTAGTCCGGACAGCGTGTTCCCCTGCACCTTGCCCGCAGTGGTATCGACGATCGTCCCGTTCATCCGTTTCCTCCCCCGCCCGCTACATGCCACGTTGAGAGGAAATCCGGCAAGAGACCCGACACCTGGATCGTTGATATTGCAACCGTTCCGGAGCTGCTTCCTACTCCGAGGGATAGCGGTCGAAACCCGGCAGGTCGCTCAGCCCATCGAACCATGGCAGGCGCTCTGCGCGCTGGATCTGGACCGCGGGCCCTTCAGCACCTGCATCGTCGAGCGTCGCCGACTGGATATCGACAAGGCCGGGCAGCATTTCGGCATTGGTGTAGAGCAAGCCGGTGCCGCAGGCCGGGCAGAACTGGCGGCGGGCGCCTCCCTTTCCCTCATAGGTGGTGGTCGCTCCGCTCGTCAGCCGTACCTGATCCTCGCGGAAAGCAATCCACGAAACTGCGGGCGCTCCGGCCGAGGCCTGGCAATCGGTGCAATGGCACAGGGCATGATGCAGCGGATCACCTTCGACCTCATACCGGACAGCCCCGCAATGACAGCCACCTACGCGCATCGAATCTCTCCTCGGTTAAGCAGAACCGGAACATATCACGAACAAATGCGATCGATAAGCCCTATTCCTCCAGCAGGGATCCCACCGGTTTCGTCCCCGCCGCCCTTACGAACAATTCGGCCAATTCGCGTGGACGGCTGAGGAATGGCGAGTGCGATGCGTCGATGGCCAAAGGCTCAACGCCCAACCGATGGACAACTTCATGGCTCATTGCCAAGGGCTTGGAGCGGTCCTGCAGGCAGCGGATATAGCTGCGAGGTGGCTGCGCGGCCCAAAAGCGCGGCAGATGCAGCTTTTCCTCAGGGAAGGGCGAGATACCGGGGGACAGCTTCGAAAAGGCCCACTGCACGGTGTCGTCGTCGCAATCGTGGTAGAAGAACTGCCGCGCCCCTTCCAGGCTGTGCCACTCCATCGTGCCGTCGGGTAGCGGGCGGATGTTGGCGAGCATGCCGGTGGTATCGTCCATCAGCTTTGTCGCGCGCGGGTTTCCGTTGTCATCTGTTTCCGTCGCACCGCCTGTCGCCTCGACCACCGACTTGCCCTCCACCGGCAGTCCCGCGGCGAGGAAGATCATGTGGCCGACCTTCTCCGGTGCCTCGTTCGCGGCGACGGCGTTGTCATAACCGCCGCCAGAATGGCCGACGAGGATGTCCCCGCCCTCCATGGCATCAAGGATCGGCTGGATGCGTTCACGGTAGTTTGCGGGCCTTTCCGCAGCCCTCTCCCCATGGCCGGGCAGGTCAAGCGCAGTGGCGCGGTGGCCCAGCCTTTCCAGCTCTGGCACCACGCGATCCCAGCACCATGCTCCATGAAATCCGCCGTGGACGAGAATGAAATGCATCTGCCCCGATACCCCTCTTTTCTATTGTAAAAGAGATGCTAGCATCGGCACTGAATGCTGCAACGGGCCAAGCAATACTCTGTTAACCAATACCGCGTAGCATTCGGAACTACAGGGATTTTTTCATGATTTCGGGGCGTGATTAATCGGGGCATTCGGGGCCACAGGGGGACTGCCGTGTCGATTTTGGTTATTCGTCAGCATGCACGCTACGCGGTTTGCCGCAAGGCACAGCTTGCCCGGCCTGACAGCAAAGCCGTGGGGGGCCTTCTAGTAGAGCTTTCGGTGCATGGTTGCCGGCTGGGCAGCATTGATGAGCGCCGCTTTACCCTTGATGAAACCGTGACACTCAAGATCCCCGGTTTCGATGGGTTCGAAGGTCAAGTGCGCTGGGTCGGCGATGGGGTCGTCGGCTTGCGTTTCCGTAATCCGTTCCATACGGCAGCGCTGGAGCGCTTGATCCGGGCCTGCCGCGGTGAAACTCAGCGCGAAGCACCGCTGCGCGCCTATGCGTGAGTGACAGCGTCACGTTCGAACAAATCGACGCATCTATAGCCACTTACAGCTTTTTAACCCTCTTCTGTCATACAAAATGCCGAGAGTCCGGGGAGGCCGCACTTCCGCGAGCCAGGGGACCGCTTTGGGGGGCCGCAATGCAGGCCAATGACAACGGACCGAGTGGTGGGGGCCGCCGGGAAGAAGATCGTCGCAAACAGCAGGCCACCGACCTGCCGTTTCCCGACCGCCGCTCCGGCACAGATCGCCGCTCCGGCAAGGACCGCCGCAGCGCAGACCGCATCGATCCCTCGTAGGCTTTAGTACGCCTCAACGGCCCCGCTAATCCCTTGCCGGAAGCACCTACCCGTCGCATGGAACGCCCATGCCGACGCTGATCCTTCTCACCCTCTCCAATATCCTGATGACCACCGCCTGGTACTGGCACCTGCGCGGCGGGCCAGAGGTCGCCAATGCGCGTCCGTTGGGCTGGGTCATAGCAATCAGCTGGGGCATCGCCCTGTTCGAATATTCGCTGGCCGTCCCCGCCAACCGCATCGGCTTTGCCAGCGGGTGGAGCGCAGGCCAGCTGAAGATCACGCAAGAGGCGATCGCACTAATCGTCTTCGGCGCATTCATGGTGATCGTGCTGGGGGAGGCGCTAAGCTGGCGCCACTTCGCCGCCTTCGCCTGCCTCATGGCCGCCGTGGGCTTCCTGTTCGTCGGCAAGTAAGGCATCCTCCGCATACCTTCGGGAGAGGCGCGCGATGCAATAGGCAGCCGGCAGCCATGAAGTGTTCCTGCACGTGCGCGTCCTTATCGGCGTGGTGCTTGGCCTTGGCCTGACGCGCCTGCTTTCGGGCATCGCCAGCATCGTCCAGCATCCCGGCAAGAAGCCGCTCTATGCAACCCACCTGCTGTGGGTGGCGATCATACTGGTGATGATCGTCCACTTCTGGTGGTGGGAGTTCGGGCTGATCCGCGTGCACGTCTGGCGGTTTGAGCTGTTCGTCTTCATCCTTGCCTATGCGTTCCTCTATTACCTGCTGGCGACCTTCCTCTTCCCAGAGAACATGGACGAGTACACAGGGTACGAGGATTACTTCCTCTCCCGCCGCCGCTGGTTTTTCGGCCTGCTGATCGCCACTTTCGCCGCCGACTACTTCGACACGCTGATCAAGGGGCGCGTGCATCTGTACGACCTTGGCGCGGAGTATCAGGCGCGATTGGCAATCGGCATCGTGCTGTTCGCCGTCGCTATCTGGACCCGCAGCAAGCGCTTTCACATGGGGCTAGCGGCGGTGTTCCTTGCCTATTACCTCAGCTGGATCATCCGGGTTTACGACGTGCTGGACTGACAGGCCCCGACTGCGGCATTCTGCACCCACCACAGCAGGAGGCGCGACTCATGACACGCGATGAAGTGCTGGCCGTCATCGACAATGCCTATGCCACCCGGATGCGCAGCGACGCTGCGGCGCTGGCCGACTTCTGGGCGGCGGACGCGACCTTCGAACTTGCCGGAGAGGCTTCACTGATAGAAGCCATTCCGGGCGCCAATCCCTCGCCCGGCCAGCCCGCTCTTGAAGAGCTGATGCAGCTGATCGAGATGAAGAGCATCCAGCGCCTGCAGGCAATTGTCGACGGCAACAGCGCCGCAATCCTGTCGCGGGCTGAAATCTCCTTCCCCGGGCGGGAGCCGTTCGAAACGCTGCTTTATGACCTGTGGGAGCTGGATGACTCTGGCAAGGTTCGCTCGGTCCTCCAGTTTGCCGACACCGCCCGGATGGCTACGGAAATGCAGATCCTGACCAAAACCTAAGCAGGAGGCCATGCCATGCCCGCCACTCCGGCCAACGACACCAGCCCCTTCCAGTTCAACCTTGCCCCGGAAAAACTGTGGCAGGCGATCAACCCGTGGAACTTCGTGGCCGAGGGCAGCCAGGTCGGCCTGTTCAACATCTCCATCGGCGCCACCCGCCACCCCGATGTAGAGCGCAGCGTGCTTGAGGAAGTGGGCAGCTATGGCCGCCAGCTCGGCCACATCGGCGATGCGCTGGAGGTGCTGATCGACCACTTCGACCAGACCAGCCTCCCCCAGCCCCAACGCGACGCCCTTTCCATACTCAAGGGCGAGCTAGCCGAAATCCGCAAGGTAAAGGCCCGCGAACTGGCGAAGAAGTGACGCCCCTTACAGTCCCGCGCAGATCACCAGCGTCAGCTTCACCCACAGCGCCAGCACGAAGACCACGCTCAGCACGAATGCGCCGCCACGGTGTGCCGGGTTGTTATAGGTAAGGTGTATCGCGCTCTGCAGCAGGCGGCAGGCGACATAGCCCCATGCGAAGACCAGCACCCAGGTGCTTACCGCGCCCAGCACGAAGGCCGTGATGCAGGCGGCGTAGAACAGCGTCGGCAGTTCGAACAGGTTGCCATAGTGGCGCACCGCGACGACAGCCGCTTCCGGCTCCTGCCCGCCCTGATGCGCGCGATAGAAGCTGGGAGGCACGGCCTTCACTGCCGCCCCGCGCGCCATCGCCATGCGGATGAAGGCCACGAAAGTCAGCGCGACGACGACCAGCATCGGCACGAAAATGGCAAGCTGATTGACTGTACCCGGCATGTAATTCCTCCCCTTTTTATCGAACGGCCCCCGACCGCCTGAGCCGCGGAGAATGGCAACAATGCCTGTCGATGCAAGCAATTTCCCGGCTGACGAACGTTGCAAACTTGTCACGGGGGGAAGGTTCTTCGCGCGTATGACAACTTTGCTGGATCTGGCGAGGCGCCGCCGGGCGCCGCGATGGTGAAGTGGCTGGCTGCATGGCGCGACAATCGCAGCCAGGCGACTTGTAGGAAAGGAAAATACCCGGCCTCAACCCATCAGCCAGCCATCTGCCGACCAACCGATCAAGCCGCCGAAGCCCAGCACCTGCACCGCGGCGATCGTGCGAAGCTGGCTGGAAAACGGCTGCTTGCGTGTCTTATGCCGAAACAGCGCGCGACCGGCATAGGCGCCGGGCGTCCCGCCGATGAACGCCAGCATCAGCAAGGTCGATTCCTGCACCCGCCACGCGCCTCTTTCTGCCGTCATCTTGTCGATGCCGAATGCGGCAAAGGCGAAGAAGTTCAGCGCGATGAACGCCGTGGCAATATTGGCCGGGGTGAGTAATTCGATGAGCGAATCAGGCATGGGCGGGCAATAGTTGGCGAGCTTTGAAAATGGGTAAAGGCCGAACCCGAATCCTCCCGTACCGGGGAGGATTTCGAGCCCCAAACTTGCAACTCTTCCCGGCGCGTAGCACTAGGCCAGCATGGATGATGATATCGGACCCGTTACCGCCCTTCACCGCCATGAGGTGCTGCGCCTTGCCTATGTGGTTGGCGACATGTTCGGACGGCACTTGCTCGATCACCGGGCCGTTCAGGGCGATCCCGTCTTGCTGGCAAAGGCAGAGCACATCATTGAATTGCTGGGGGACTTCTACCAGACCATCGGCAGTTCGCTCTACGAAGGCGATGAATAAGCCAAAGCGTGCGCCCCGGATCGCCGCGTGATATTGCCCTGCTGGCTGGCGGAGCGAACAGGCGGAGGCGGCACATGGGCGTGACGGGCATCGGCGGCTTCTTCTTTCGCGCAAAGGGCCCGGACGCCCTGCGCGACTGGTATGCCCTGCACCTTGGCGTCGGCTCTGCACCCTGGGGCATGTGGGACACGCAGGCAGGGCCATGCGTCTTTTCTCCATTCAAGGCCGACACCGACTATTTCGCGGCGGACCGCCAGTGGATGCTCAACCTGCGGGTGGACGATCTGGACGGCCTGATCACCCGCCTGAAGGCGGCCGGGATAGAGGTCATCACCAACCCCGAATGGGACATGCCCGGCGTCGGCCGCTTCGCGCGCATCCACGATCCGGAGGGCAACCCGATCGAGCTGTGGCAGCCCGATGAAAGTGCTTAGGATGCGCGCATTGCCATAGGATTTCTAAAAATAGGAAAGATCTAGGGGTTTTAAGATAGTCGGCGAAGGTCTTGGCAGGCGCGCCATAAACGAGGACTTGGGAGTTGTTGCAAAAGTCCGGGAGTTTCGAGAAGCCGTTGAGGTGGAACTCGTCAAGAACGACCAGATCATCGTGGCTGGAGGCTGCAGCCATCCGACTGACCAATACGCCAGAAATTTCGTCTATTGGGATCGCGAGTTCATCTGCGTCTCCTCATCAAACCGTTCGCAAAGAGATTGACCGCAAAGCCAAGCCTGTCGTGCCAGGCTACCCAAAGCGCCGGACTGTCCGTCTGCTTGCTACCTCCCGGCGTTAGCTCTGCATTCAGCAGCGGAGAGTGGGGTGTGCCTCCAGCATTTCGTCGTTGCGACAAGGTTATTGTATCGATCCAAGGGATACGCAGGCTTGCGAACTGCTGGTTCGCCGCAATTGGGTGAGGGGATCACGCTTTCGGCAGCGCACGGCACCTGTGATCTTCACTAACTCTTGTACAGCGAATCCAGCCGTGCGCCGTAGCGTTCCTTGAGCTTGTGCCGCCTGATCTTCAGGCTGGGTGTCATTTCCTCGTTCTCGATGGAAAAGGCCTCGTCCGCGAAGGCGAACTGGCGGACCTTTTCGATTACGGACACGTCCTGGTTCACCCGGTCAATCGCCGCCCGCACGGCGGCGCGGAAGGCGGGAAGCTCTTGCAGGTCGTGGAAGCAGAACTTCTCGTCCTCCTGCCGCGCCCATTCCAGCGCCCATTCGGCGTCAGGCACGATCAGGCCGACGATGTAAGGCCGCTTGTCACCCACCACCATGGCCTGGGCGATTTCCGGCTGCAGGGTCAGCATCCCTTCCAGCTTCTGGGGTGAAACATTGTCGCCCTTGTCGTTGACGATCATGTCCTTCTTGCGGTCGGTGATGACGATCCGGCCCTTTTCGTCGAGGTGACCGATGTCGCCCGTATGAAGCCAACCATCGATCAGCACGCGCGCCGTTTCAGCCTCATTCCGCCAATAGCCGTGCATCACCAGTTCGCCGCGCACCAGGATTTCGCCATCCTCTGCGATCCGCACTTCGACGCCGTCGAGCGGGGGGCCGACCGTATCCATCTTCAGGCCGACCTTGGGCCGGTTGCAGCTGACCACCGGGCCACTCTCTGTCTGGCCATAGCCCTGCAGCAGGGTGATCCCCATGGCATCGAAGAAGGTGCCGATATCTGGATTGAGCGGCGCGCCGCCTGAGACCATTGCCTTTATCCGGCCGCCAAATCGCTGGTTCACTTTCGGCCGCAGCGTACGATTGAGAAGAAGGTTCATTGGCCAGTCGATCAAGCGGCGGCGGCCCTGCGCCTTGCGATCACCGATATCCAGCGCCCGATCCATGAACCATGCGGGAACGCGGCCTTGCTTTTCCACCTGCTTGATGATGCGGGTGCGCAGCACCTCGAACAGGCGCGGCACGACAACCATGATCGTCGGCCGCACTTCCTCTATATTGCTGGCGAGCTTTTCCAGCCCCTCTGAGTAATAGATCTGTGCGCCCATGCCGATCGGCAGGAACTGGCCGCCGGTGTGTTCATAGGCATGGGACAGCGGCAGGAACGACAGGAACACTTCCTGGTCCCAGCCGAAATCCTCGCAAAGGATTTGGGCGCAGCCAGCGACATTGCGCAGGATAGCGCCGTGGTGCTGCATCACGCCGCGCGGTGCCCCGCCCGTGCCGCTGGTGTAAATGATGCAGGCAAGCTGGTCCCGCCCGATGCCGGCAATGCGCGCATCCACCGCGGCGCGGGCTGCTTCTGCATCGCCCTCCAGCAGTTCGTTCCAGTCGTGGAATTCGACCGTTCCCGCCTGCGCCCGCCGCAACGGCTCAAAGCCGATGACGTGGGCGGCGGTGTCATTGCGTAGCACGGCGGGCAGGAGCGGCCGGGCGAGCTTGTGGTCGGAAACGATCACCGCCCGTGCGCCCGAATTGTCTAGCACGTGCAGGTGGTCCCGCTCGGTGTTGGTCGTATAGGCAGGAACCGTCACGCAGCCCGCAGCCATGATGCCAAGGTCCGCAAGACACCATTCGGGGCGGTTCTCGGACACCAGCATGACCCGGTCCCCGTCGTTCAGCCCCAAGCGGCGCAGGCCTTCGGCAATCAGGTAGACGCGCCGTGCGGCTTCGGTCCAACTGATCGAATGCCAGGCGCCCTCACGCTTGGCCCAGAGCATCGGCTTGTCGCCCAGTTCCGCGACGCGGCGCAGGAACAGCGAGACGAGGTTGGGGCTGGCATCGAAATCCGACAGCTGCACTCTTTCCCGCCTTTCCGTGCCCTTACTGAGTGCTTGGTCTAGGCTTGGAACGTGACAGCGGCAAGCGTGGGTGTTGTCTGTTTCAGCAATGCTGAAACGGGCAGGTGCCGCCTTCCAGCTGTGAGGCTGGAAAAGAGATCCTATTCCGCGACGGCCTTGCCCTCGCTGCGCGGATCGGCGGCGCCGGCCAGCTTTCCGTCCACCACTTCGATGGCATTGGCCTTGAGCGGCATGG
The DNA here is from genome assembly GCA_040509895.1 of Novosphingobium sp. Taxonomy (GTDB): domain Bacteria; phylum Pseudomonadota; class Alphaproteobacteria; order Sphingomonadales; family Sphingomonadaceae; genus Novosphingobium. The sequence continues at coordinate 11,582 of JBEVKC010000156.1, forward strand.
CGGCGGCGCGCACCTCAGCATGGCCCAGCGCCTTTAGCGAGGGCACCCTTGCTTCAAGGCTGCTGCCCTGCTCGACGATCACCGTATTGCCGCCGGGGGCGTAGATGACCGGCAGGGCGATGGCGTCTTGCGCCGACAGGTTCCAGTCGATCACGCCGATGATCGCCTTTGTCACCTGCGCAGGGATCGTCTTGCCGCCTGCCGCGCCGATAACCAGCCGCAGCTTGCCATCGGGCGCATAGACCAGCGTGGGGCTCATCGAGGACAGCGGACGCTTGCCCGCCTGCACGCGGTTGGCGACAGGCTTGCCATCCCGCTGCGGCACCATGCTGAAATCGGTGAGCTGGTTGTTGAGGAAGTAGCCGCCTACCATCAGGCCGGAGCCGAACGATCCTTCGATGGTGGAGGTCAGCGATACGGCACTGCCCTGCCGGTCCACAGCTACAAAATGCGAGGTCGAAGGCACTTCGCCTGAAAGCGCGTCGGCCTGCGCCTGCGCTCCCGCCGGTTGCCCGGGCGCGACTTGTGCCATCGTGCGGTCAGGCGCGATCAGCTGCGAACGCTGGGCAATGTAATCCGGGGCCAGCAAGCCCGCGACCGGCACGGGCACAAAGTCGGCATCGGCGAGGTAGCGGTCGCGGTCGGAATAGGTCAGCCGCATCGCCTCTGCCATCAGGTGCCACGAAACCGGGTTGTCCTTGCCGAGGCCCCCCATGTCGAAGCGTTCGATCAGGCCAAGAATGCCCAGCACGGTCGTTGCACCGGAAGAAGGCGGCCCCATGCCGCAAACCTTCCAAGCACGATAGGTGGAGCAGACCGGATCGCGCTGCTTAGCGCGGTAGTTCGCAAGGTCAGCCACGGTCAGCGGCGCGGGTGTTCGCGGGGCCTTGCTGACGGTGGTGGCGATATTGCGGGCGTTGTCGCCGTTATAGAAAGCCTGCGGCCCCTTGTTCGCGAGCTTGGTCAGGAAAGCGGCAAGCTGCGGGTTGCGGATTACGGTTCCCACCGGCAGCGGCGTACCATCAGCGCCGAAATAGAGCGCGCGCCCCGCCTCGGTAAACCCCGCGTTCCCCTTGGACCGCGTCAGGAACTCGTTCATGCGCGGGGTCACGGCAAAGCCTTCGCGGGCCAGCTTGATCGCGGGCTGGAACAGTGCGCGCCACTTCAGCTTCCCGTGGCGGGTGTGAACCTGCGCCATCATGGCAACATTGCCGGGCACGCCCACGCTGATGCCGCCCGGGATCGCCTGCGACATGGTAAGGAACTGCCCGCCCGCCTTGAACCAGTCGGGCGTGGCTGCAGCTGGCGCAGTCTCGCGGCCGTCGAATGTCTCAACCCCGCCCTTACCGTCGTCGAGCACCAGGAACCCGCCGCCGCCAATGCCAGAGCTTTGCGGCTCTACCACGGTCAGCGCGATAAGCGTCGCCAGCGCCGCATCGGTCGCGCTGCCCCCGGCGCGAAGCATCTGCGCTCCGGCCTCAGCACCGCGCGGATCGGCGGCGCTGACCATTCCGGAATCGAACTTCGTCTGCGGAGCGGGTTCTTTGGCAACCGCGCTCCCGGCAAGCAGGACAGGCGCGGCAATCAGGGCAATGGCACGAAACAACATCGCCTTACGCTATTCGGTCCCGACAGCCTCCGCAATGCTGGCAAAGCCGTCGCGCTGCATCAAGCGTTCGAGATCGCGCGTTATGAACTTCGCGATGCTCGGGCCTTCATAGACCATGGCGCTGTAAAGCTGGATCAGGCTCGCCCCGGCGCGGATGCGCGCCCACGCGTCGTCTCCCGTGGCGATGCCGCCGACGCCGATCAGCGGCACCGCGCCGCCTGTCGCCTTGCGGAAGTCGCGGATGCGCTGCTGGGCGAGGTCTTTCAACGGAGCCCCGGAAAGGCCGCCAGCCTCTCCTGCATGCGCGGATTTCAGCGGCGGCCTTGAGATCGTGGTGTTCGAGACGATCAGCGCACCAAGCTGCTTTTCGATGGCGATGCGGGCGATGGAGTCGATGTCCTCCGCCTCAAGGTCCGGGGCGACCTTCAGGAACACCGGCGGCCCGCGCACAGCCAGCACGCCATCCAACAGCGCCGCCAACGCGCCCTCATCCTGCAAGGCGCGCAGGCCCGGCGTGTTGGGGCTGCTGACATTCACCGCAAGGTATGAGGCATAGGGCGCCATGATTCGCGCCATCGTCGCATAGTCGGCGATGCGGTCGGCCGAATCCTTGTTCGCACCGATGTTGATGCCGACAACGCCGGGCCTGCCCTTTCGGGCGGCCAGCCTCTCAACCGCCGACGCCGCGCCGCCGTTGTTGAAGCCCATGCGGTTGATGACCGCGCCATCCTCGACGAGTCGGAACAGCCGGGGTCGAGGGTTGCCTGGTTGCGGGAGAGGAGTGATCGAACCCACTTCGGCAAAGCCAAAGCCCTGTCCCAGCAGCGCATCGGGCACTTCGGCGTCCTTGTCGAAGCCAGCCGCCATGCCCACCGGGTTGGGAAAATCGATGCCCGCCACCGTAGTGGCCAGTGTTCCGCTCGCCTGATTCGCCCGGCGCGGCAGGAATTTCAGCCCGCCTATGGCGAGTCCGTGGGCCTGCTCGGCCTCGAGTCGGAAAAGGGCTGGCCGAATAAGGGAGTAAAAGGTCATCCCGGCGGCCTATGACAAAGCCGAAAGACTAAGTCGATTGCACGATTAGGACACTTATGTCCTGTTAAGGCTGTTTGTGACGACAGTTGTAACAAAAATCCCCAGAAAAATGTCGATTCTCTACAATTTTTACTGCGCGGGTCGGCGTAGGACACTCGAGCGACCCGAAGGGCTCGTAGCTTCTTGCCGCGAGTTCCTGACTTGAATGGCGGTTCTCTGATCAGTCAGAGAACCGCCTTTTTTTCGTCGCGTCCCGAATTTCCCGGCCCCCTGTTGCAATGCGGAAGAGCCGACACTAGGTGAAACTGGAAAGAATCAGTCCGATTTAGCCGGGGCCCCTTCCTGACTGTCGAATTGAGCAATTCGGGAAACGTAAAGTGCGCCTCTCCAGCATGGCCGATTATGCCGTGGTTACCATGTCCGCCGCCGCGCGGCACTGCGGTGGCGCGCGCGTAAACGCGGCGCAACTGGCCGAGGAAACCGGCCTGCCGGTGCCCACGGTGCAAAAGCTTGTCAGCCGACTCACTGCGGCCGGCTTGCTGCGCTCTGCGCGCGGCGTTGGCGGCGGACTGCAGCTTGCCCGGCCCGCGGCGGCCATCACGCTTGCCGATATTGTAGAAGCGGTTGAGGGGCCGATTGCCCTGACTGCCTGTGTCGATGACCAGAGGCACGACTGCGGCATGGAAGAAACCTGCTGTGTTCGCCCGCACTTGCCGATGGTGAACGAGACCCTTCGCGGCGCCCTTGCCGGCGTCAGCCTTACCCAGCTTGCAGCGGAAGCCGCCCGATGACCGACGAACCCCTCCAGCGCGATGTTGCCGCCCGCGAAGCGGCCGCCCGGGTCGCCGACTATGAACACGGCTGGTCTTCCGACATCGAGCAGGAATTCGGCGCAAAGGGCCTGTCCGAAGAAACTGTGCGCTTCATCTCGGCCAAGAAGAACGAGCCAGAATGGATGCTCGATTGGCGGCTGAAGGCCTATCGCCTGTGGCTGACCATGACGCCGCCCGACTGGGCGAAGCTCAACGTGCCTCCGATCGACTATCAGGATGCCTATTACTACGCCGCGCCCAAGGTGAAGAAAGAACTGGCCAGCCTGGATGAGGTCGATCCCGAAATCCTGCGCGTCTATGAAAAGCTTGGCATCCCGCTGGAGGAGCAGAAAGTGCTCGCCGGGGTGGAAGGCGCGCGCAAGATCGCGGTGGATGCGGTGTTCGACTCCGTCTCCGTCGCCACCACCTTCCGCAAGGAGCTGGAGCAGGCGGGCGTCATCTTCCGCTCCATCTCCGAGGCTATCCGCGAATATCCGGAGCTGGTGAAGAAGTGGCTCGCCCGCGTCGTGCCGATCCACGACAATTATTTCGCGGCGCTCAACAGCGCGGTCTTTTCCGACGGCACCTTCGTCTATGTCCCCGAAGGCGTGCGCTGCCCGATGGAGCTGTCGACCTATTTCCGCATCAATGCAGAGAACACCGGCCAGTTCGAACGCACGCTGATCATCGCCGAAAAGGGCAGCTATGTCAGCTACCTGGAAGGCTGCACCGCGCCGCAGCGCGACGAGAACCAGCTTCACGCCGCCGTGGTGGAGCTGGTCGCGCTCGACGATGCAGAGATCAAGTATTCGACCGTGCAGAACTGGTACCCCGGCGACGCGCAGGGCAAGGGCGGCATCTACAACTTCGTCACCAAGCGGGCGCTCTGCCAGGGCGCGCGCAGCAAGGTGAGCTGGACGCAGGTGGAAACCGGCAGCGCCATCACCAGGAAGTATCCCAGCTGCGTGCTCAACGGTGAGGATTCGGTGGGTGAGTTCTACTCGGTCGCCGTCACCAACAATTACCAGCAGGCCGACACCGGCACCAAGATGATCCACAACGGCGCGCGCAGCCGCTCGACGATCATCTCCAAGGGCATCAGCGC
>JBEVKC010000157.1:0-7978 GCA_040509895.1 Novosphingobium sp.
CCATGGCCTCGCCCACCTGCTCTATGGTCCACGAAGGACGATAGATGCCGCGCGTCTCGGCGATGAAGCAGCGGGCGATGCGCCCGGCGATGGAGGCGATCATCTCGCCGGTGATGTTGCAATCCTCATGCGCCAGCCAGCCGACCACGGGGGCGACCAGTTCCGGCTCCATCGGCGGGTACTGGGTGATGTCGATGCCCTCGGCCATGCGAGTGACGGCGCTGGGCACGATGATGTTGCTCTTTACGTTGCAGTTCTCACCCTCAAGCGCGGCGATGTTGTTCAGGCCGATCATGCCCGACTTCGCCACGCCATAGTTCACGCAGCGGTTGTTGCCATAGATGCCGCCGATCGAGGAAGTCAGCACGATGCGGCCATATTCCTGCGCGCACATCAGCGGGAAGGCCGGGCGCACGACGTTGAAGGCGCCCATCAGGTGGACGTCGACCACTGCGCGGAAGTCCTCATGGCTGATCTCGCTCAGCGTGCCGTAGCGGACGTTGCCAGCGTTGTGGATCAGCGCATCGATGCGGCCATAGGACTCCAGCGCGGCCTCGATGATCGCCTTGCCGCCCTGCTCGGTAGCGACGGAATCGGTGTTGGCGACAGCCTCTCCCCCAGCGGCGCGGATCTCGTCGACCAGCGCCTGCGCCACGCCGGGGTCGCCAGCGTCGCCGCTCATCGCGCCGCCCGGATCGTTGACGACAACCTTGGCGCCAAGTCCCGCCAGCAGCAGCGCATACGACCGGCCAAGGCCCCTGCCCCCGCCGGTGATCACTGCAACGCGCCCGTCGAACCTGCTTTCAGCCATCGGTAATGCCTTCCAAACCTTGTGCGGGCTGGCTTGGAATTACCAAGGCTTGCTGTCAACGGCGAGCAAACGGATATCGGCTCAGCGTACGACTATGACGCCCGTCATGCCAAATGTCGAATGGCCGAAGTGGCTGCATTTCAGGTCATATTGCCCGGCCTTGGGGACGAGGTGGATTGCCACCGTCTTCCCCTTGCCTACCTCAACCGCGCCCTTCTTCACCCGCCCGGCATCCTGCGGCGCGATATCGGCGGCGGCGAAGAATTCGCTGGCAGAGAAATTGTGCCCGCCGGACGACTTGTTGATCAGCGTCAACGTGTTCGGCTGGCCCGCCTTCAGCTCGACCTTGGCAGGTGAGAACTTGAAGCTGGACAGGTCAACTTCAATCACCGGCCCGCTGGAATAGTCGACTTGCGCTCCCACTGACGAGGCCGTTCCGGTGGCAAGCGCAATTGCTGCAAGGGCGAGAATGGCTCTCATGGCGCAATCTCCAATGAAGAGGCGCATGGCCTGACATCGGGATATTACACAAGCAGGGCCAGCAATGTAAGCTCCCCGGCAATTGGCAAGGAAAGCAGCAACCATGGCAAAGCTTGTCTATGCACTGAACCAATCGCTCGACGGCTATGTCGATCACACGCGCTTTGCGCCCGACCCCGTGCTTTTCCGCCATTTCATAGACGACGTGCGCAGCCTGTCCGGCACTGTCTATGGGCGCCGGATGTATGAAACCATGCGCTATTGGGACGAAGATCACCCCGAGTGGGACGATGCCGAGCGTGCCTATGCAGCGGCGTGGCGCGACCTGCCCAAGTGGGTCGTGTCCAGCTCGCTAAAGTCGGTCGGCCCGAACGCCACCCTGATCGAGAACGATGTGGAAGCGGCCATACGAGCGCTGAAAGCCGAGCACGATGGCGAGATTGAAGTTGCCGGACCGGAACTCGCGGGAAGCCTGACTGACATGGGCCTTGTCGACGAATACCGGGTGTACATTCATCCCGTCGTGCTGGGCGAGGGCAAGCCATTCTTCACCGGCCCGCGTCCTCCGCTGCGCCTTGTTGCAAGCGATCGTTTCGGCGAGAGCGTGATCAGGCTGGCCTACGTTCCGGCTTGAGTGCCTGGTCAGCGCTGCTTTTTGGCGGTGGTCGCGGTGAAATCGGGGTCCTTGTTCGCCACCCAATCGACAAATTTGCGCACGTTGGGATTGGCCAGCAGGCCCTCGACATCCATCCCGTGGCGCTGCAGTTCGGAATTGGTGAAATTCGCGATCAGCGTTTGCTGGCAAATCGGGTGCATGGGAACAACATCGCGCCCACCCCGGCTCTTGGGCACAGGATGATGCCAGACGATGGTCTTGCCCGTTGGCCGTCCGCAGAGCCAGCAAGCCACGACCTCCGCCGGAGCCTCCTCCTCATCGCGGTGCAAGTCTTCATAGGGACCATGTTTTGAGTACTTGCGGGCCATGCGTTTACCTGAATTGCCTTGATTTGCGCCGCCCACCTAGAGCGGCGCGGTGAGCATTACCACTCCCCGCATCTACTTCTTGCTGAACTGCGCCACCCGATCCTGCCAATCTGGTGCAAAGCCCGGATTGCGATAGAGTTCGTGGCTCAGGCCATCGGCCAGCGACATGCCGTCGGTTTCACGGATTAGGCGCTTCGTCGCAAGGTTGGTATGCCAGCTGTTGGCAAGGATCGCGCTGGCAAGCTCGGCCACGCAGGCGTCCAGTTTCCCCGCCGGTGCGAGGACATCAGCCAGTCCGAGCACATGCGCTTCTTCCGCCTCGACGATGCGTGCGGTCATCATCATGCGCTTGGCCGCCGGCCCGCCGATGCGGCGCGGCAGGCGCTGGGTCATGCCCCATTCGCCCACGAGTCCCCACTTGCCGTGTGTATCGGCAAACCGCGCGGTCCCGTCGGCAAGGATGAAATCGGCCGCCAGCGCCAGTTCGAGCCCTCCCGTGAAGCAAGCCCCGTGCACCGCGGCAATCAGCGGCTGCGGCAGGTTTGCCAGCCGCTCGACGATGCCCGGCTTCCAGGACTTGGGCACGCTGCCCGGCGCAAGTGCATTGAGATCGGCCCCTGCGCAGAACCCCCGCCCGCTGCCGCGCAGCACAACGCATCCGATAGTGCCGGTCTGCTGCTCAAGCGTGGCAAGATGGGCGTCCAGTTCCTCGAAGGTCTGGTTATCCAGCGCGTTCAGCTTTTCGGGACGGCTGAGGGTCAGTGTGCTGAGCCCGCCATCGTCCTGCCTGATTACGCGCTCGCTCATCATTCAACCCCCAGTCCTGCACCTGCCGCCGCGGCCATGTCCGGCACGGCGCAGGCAGCGACATATTCCCTCCGCAATCTCTGCACGAGTTCCGCAACGGACGGAATGTCATGGATCAGCCCGATCCCTTGCCCACCGCTCCAGATGTCGCGCCACGGCGTCTTGCCCTCTGGCAGGTGATCCGTGCTGTGTCTTGGCGGCGTGCCAAGATTGTCCGGATCAAGTCCGATGGAGCGCAGCGATGCCTTCAGCCAGCTTGCCGGCATGCCGTTGACGCCGGCGGTATAGATCACCTCTGTCACGCCGCCTTCGACCAGCATCTGCTTGTAGGGGTCGGGCGCGGCCGATTCCTGAGTCGCAATCATGCGTGTGCCGACATAGGCCAGATCGGCGCCAAGCACTTCTGCCGCACGGATCGCCGCCCCGGTCGAGATAGCCCCCGCCATCACGACCATCCCGTCGAACATCGCGCGAACCTGCGGGATGAAGGCAAGGTGACTGATCGTCCCGGCGTGGCCGCCGCCGCCAGCACCGATGCAGACGATGCCATCGACGCCGGCTGCAGCAGCTTTTTCGGCAAAGCGGATGGTCGTCGCGTCGTGGAAGTGGAACATACCGTATTCGCGGATCAGCGGCGCATTCTTCGTCGGGTCGCCCACCGAGGTCACGATGATCTGCACGCCGTAGAGACGGCAGACCTCAAGGTTCTCGCGAAATTCCTCGATGCTCCAGTTGGGCGAGATATTGACGCAGAGCGGGCCGATCACCGCGCCGGGATGTTGATCGGCATGGCGCTTCAGCGCCTCGGAGACGGTGCGGAGTTGCTCTTCCAGTTCGGCCAGGTCGCGGCAATGGTTGCGCGTCAGCGAACCGACGATGCCCGCCTTGCAGCAGGCGATGGCAAGTTCCGGCCCGCTGACAAGGAACATCGGCGCCGCGAAGGCTGGCAGCACCAGCCTGTCTCTCAGATCTTTCGCCAGCGCCATTTCCGCTACCTCCTCCCACTTGCTTTGCCGCGCTTATCGGTGAGCCTGCCGCACGGAGCAATCGCCAGCCGCGTCAAATCGCAGCAGCGCTTGATTTGACACACGCGCTCAACGCACACTGTCCGCAAGCCAAAAGAACATTTGGGCCAAACCACATGGAGAGAACGATGCTCAAGCAGATATGCTTTTTCCGGAAGCGCCCGGACATGACCATGGAAGAATTCATGGATTACTATGAGAATCAGCACTCGCAGCTGTCAAAGAAGATGGGCCGGGCGCCCTCCATCCCCAATGCCCAGCGCTATGTCCGGCGCTATCTGGTGCCGGAAAAGAACCCTGTGACCGGCGAAGTGATCGATCCCGGCTTCGACTGCATCATGGAAATCTGGTGGAACAGCCGCGAGGATTTTGAAAACTCGCAGCGGATCATCTCCAGTCCGGAACGCCTTCCTGCAATCAAGGAGGACGAGACGAACCTCTTCGCCTCGCACAACAACCCGGTCTGCACGGTTATCGAATACGACTCGCCGATGGGCCCCAACGGCGAGAAAACGCAGGTGGAATTGAAGTATCAGGATTGAGGCCGAAACCGCTTTCCTACACGGGCCCGAAGTGCAAACTCCGGGCCCGTTCTTTCAAATCGTCAGTCCAGCCGTAACCGCGCATAATTGCTGCGTTTTCTGCGAAATTTCACACATACCCGCACGCGCGCGGTAGTGACAAGTTTGTAATTTCCCGGCTTGGGAAATCCGCTCAAAGCTGCCGGATGCCGGTCGCATCCGATGCCTTGAACACCGGAATCGCTTCCACCGCCTTCATCAGCACCACCGGAATGATCCGCGACGTGGATGTCTGATAGCTGGCATAGAAGGGGAAGCAGTCCACCATGAAGTCCCACACCTTCTGGCGCTCCACACCCTGCGGTTCACGCCACGTTGCGCGGAAGGCCTGCGTCGCGATCTGGAAATCGATCCGGGGATCAGCCGTCAGGTTAAGGTACCATTCGGGGTGCGTGTCCGCCCCGCCCTTTGAAGCGATGACCGCGACTTCGCCGCCGATATCGCCATAGCAAAGCGGGGTGATGAACACCTTGCCGCTTTTCCGGCCGCGGTACTTGAGCAGCAGGTGCGTGCCGAAATCATGCCCGCCGACGGGCGTAAGATCCTGGATGTGGCCTTCGACACCACCGGAACTGAGGTACATGTCACGATGTTCGGTTACCCAGTCCTTGCGCGCATCCCGGATGGCGGCAGAGCTTTCATCGCTCATTTCAATCTCCCAATTCGTGATAAAAGAACCCTTCGGCATTTTGTGGGCCGAGTCCATTGCGATTTGACGACCATCTATGAGCAATGCGGCGGACTGGGCCATCGCCGTACCGTTTTCGGTACACCGTGCGGTTTGCGGGATAGTGTCCTCATGGTATCAGGGCGGGAATCAGTCATAGACCCGGCAGTCTGCGGACGCCGCACCCAATTGAACGAGGTTTACAATGGGAGAACTGGGCAAGATCGTCGAACGGCCCGATCAGCTGGAAAAGCCGGTCACGATTGGTGTCGACGCCTATATCTCGCACGAATATGCGCGTGAGGAGCAGGAGAAGCTCTGGCGCAAGACTTGGCTGCAGGCTGGCCGGCTTGAGGACATTCCAGAGGTCGGCAACTTCATCACCTTTGATCTCCTCACCGACTCCATCCTGATCGTCCGCACCGCGCCGGACGAGGTGAAAGCCTATTACAATGTCTGCCCGCACCGCGGCCGCCGATTGGTCGATACTCCCAAGGGAGAGCGCAATGCGCGCGGCAAGAAGACGAACTTCGTTTGCGGATTCCATGGCTGGACATTCAACCATCAAGGGGCCTGCACCTATATCCAGGACAGCGAGCACTGGCAGGGCAAGCTGACGGAAGAAAACACCCGCCTTGGTCCGGTAAAGACCGACACCTGGGGCGGCTGGGTCTGGATCAACATGGACCCCGAAGCAGAGCCGCTGCGCGATTATCTTGAGCCTGCCGCCACGCTGCTCGATCCCTATCAGCTGCAGAACATGCGCTATCGCTGGCGCAAATGGGTGGTGTTCGATTGCAACTGGAAGGTTGCGCTGGAAGCCTTCAACGAAACTTACCACGTCCCCGGCACGCACCCGGAATTCATGGCGTTCGGCGACTTCCCCGGCTGGGCTCGCAATCACGGCAAGCACAGCAACATCGGCTATGACGCGCCGAAGGACATGGACGAACAGCAGGGCAAGCTGCGCGTCGGCAGCGGCGAGGATGCCCGCATCTCCACCGCGCAGATGCAAATCTACACCTGGGAAGCGGCCAACACCAACACGACGCAGACCATGGTCGATGTCGCCAAGGCGCTTGTCGACGAACTGCCCGAGGGCACGCCACCCGCCGACGTGCTCGGCTATTGGATCACCCGTTCCAAGCAGATCGACGCAGAGCGCGGCGTAGTCTGGCCGGAAGTGCCTTCATCGCACACCACCCAGGCCGGAACGAGCTGGCAGATCTTCCCGAACTTCCAGATCGGGCAGGCGGTGAACAACATGCTCTGCTACATGGCGCGGCCCTTCCCGGGCGATCCGGACAAGTGCTACTTCGAAGCTGCGGTTTATGAGCTTTATCCCGAAGGCGCTGCCCCCGCGACCGAGTGGGAATATACGCAGCCGGAAGACTGGCCGCCGGTGCTGCAGCAGGACTTCGCCAACATGGCTGCAGTCCAGCAGGGCATGAAGAACGGCGGCTTCCGCGGAACGCAGCCCAACCCCTATCGCGAGCGCGCGATCCCTAGCCTGCACTACAACCTTGCCCGTTACATGGGCACGGGAGCACCGCGCGAATTGAAGTAGGCGGAAGCGCCAGCCGAAGCGGGAAGCGCCTGACGGCCCTCCCGCAGCGCCTCTCCAATGAGCAGCAAAGCGGGCCCATCGCCCAGCGCGGTCTTGGCCGTCAGTGGCAGCAGGTCGAGCCGGGTGCGGAAGACGCGCTCAGTCGGCAGGCTGGCATTCTCCACCATGGCGACCGGCGTGTCTGCGGGCAGGCCTGCCTCGATCAGGCTGGCTGCCAGCACTGGCGCGGCCGACTTGCCCATATAGACCGCCAGCGTCGCCTCGGGATCGGCAAGTGCCTCCCAGTCCAGCTTGACGCCCTCATCCCCACGGTTGTGAGCGGTGACGAACACCAGCTTGCGCGCCAGCCCGCGCAGCGTGAGTGACAGGCCCAGCGAGGCCGAAGCTGCAGACGCAGCCGTGACCCCCGGGCAGATGCGCGCCGGCACTCCAACGGCATGGCAAGCCGCAAGCTCCTCGTTGGAGCGGCCAAAGATCGAGGGGTCGCCGCCCTTCAGGCGCACCACGCGATCACCTGACAGCGCCGCCGCGACGATCAATTGGTCGATGGTTTTCTGATCTTTGGAATGGCGGCCAGAACGCTTTCCGACATGCACCAGCCTTGCGCCGGGGGCTGCAAGTTTGAGGATGTCCGGCCCTACCAGCGCATCATAGAAGATCACGCTCGCCGCACCGATCAGCCGTTCAGCCTTGCGGGTGAGGAGTTCGGCGTCGCCGGGACCAGCGCCTACCAGCCATACGCTGCCTGCTGGAAAGTCGTTCATTCCGCTGCCTCCGCTTCGGTGGTGAGGGCGGCTTCAAGAAGCCGCGCGATGGCCGGGCGGCAAGAACCGCAGTTGGTGCCGGCCGAGCATGACTTGCCGATCGCTTCAACCGTGGCGGCTCCGGCACAGGCAGCCTCGGTGATGGTCTTTTCGCCGACACCAAAGCAGACGCAGACGATGGGGCCGCAGTCGGGACCGGGCACGCTGGGACGCGCTGCGAGCAGTTCGACGGGCGATGCCTCAGCCTGCCCAAGCTGCGCTGCGACCCAGTCACGCGATGGGAGTTGACCGG
>JBEVKC010000158.1:0-7259 GCA_040509895.1 Novosphingobium sp.
GCTGCTTGAGCATGAATGGGCCAAGCACGGCAGTTGCATGTCCAAAACGCCAGCGGCCTATTTCAAGGCCGGCGGCATCCTCTGGCACTCGGTCCGCTGGCCCGATGCCGACCGGCTGTCACGGAAGGAAGGGCTGACGGTGGGCGACTTTCGCCGCGAATTCCTGATCGCTAATCCAGACTGGCGGCGGGAAATGGTTGGCGTGGTGCTGTCAGGCAACGGCTGGCTGCGCGAAGTGCGGCTTTGCTACGGACGCAACTTCATGCCGAAGGCGTGCGAGCGCGGGAAGCTGGGGCCACCCGATTCGGCTCCACTGAAGATCTGGCGCGGGCTTTAACGCCGATCGCGGAAGAACCCCCGCAACATTTCCGCCGCTTCTGCCTCACCAATGCCGGAATAGACCTCTGGCCGATGCAGGCATTGCTCCTGCTCGAACACTTTTGCCCCGTGTTCAACGGCACCGCCCTTGGGATCGGGCGCCCCGTAATAGAGCCTGGCGATTCGCGCGTGAGCGATAGCGCCGGCGCACATGGCGCAGGGTTCCAGCGTCACCCACAGTTCGCAGCCATCCAGCCGCTCATTACCAAGGATTCGCGCCGCTTCCCGAATCGCCAGAATTTCAGCGTGAGCGGTCGGATCGTGCAGCCCGCGTGGTGCATTATGCGCGGCGGAAAGCGGCTTGCCGTCCTTCATTATGACCGCGCCGATAGGCACTTCGCCCGCGGCAATGGCCTTTTCGGCCTCGGCGAATGCTCTTGCCATCGGATCGGGAAGCGGCCATCGGGTCATGGCGCTCTGGCTAGCCTTCTGAAACTTGACCTTTCAAGGGTGAATCGGTAATGGCGCGCCTTCTCCGGCAACGGACCCGAAATTTTTTGAAGCGAGTAGAGACATGTCCCGCATTTGCGAACTGACCGGTAAGGGTCGTCAAGTCGGCCACAACGTCAGCCACGCCAACAACAAGACCAAGCGCGTCTTCCTGCCCAACCTGCAGAACGTGACGCTGCTGTCGGACGGTCTGGAGCGTAGCTTCAAGTTCCGCGTTTCAACCCACGGCCTTCGCTCGGTCGAACACGTCGGCGGTCTGGATAACTGGCTGCTCAAGACGGCTGACACCAAGCTTTCGCCGCGCGCCGTCAAGGTGAAGCGCGAACTGGCGAAGAAGCAGGTCGCCGCCTGAGGCCTTTCCTTTCGGGGGAATCCTTAGCGAAAGATTTGAAAGGCGCGCGGGTTTTCTCGCGCGCTTTTTCGCGTGTGCGGTGAACATTCTAGGGCAGCTTGGCCGGATCGACCACCAGGTGCCACAATATGGTCGATTGCGTAGCGGCATCGTTGTCGTCCGAAATCAACCAGACCGACACATGGCTACCCGGCCCGGGTTCGATCGCGATTCCCTCGAAATTGTCGACCGGCAGGGTTGAGGTAAGCTTTGCCACTTCATGCGCCCTCCAGACACCTCCCGCCCGGATTTCATCGGGATTGGCGAGGGCGAGGCGGCCCGCGAATCGGAATGGCAGGGGCCAGACCGGGCGACGCAACAGGACCAGAACCCGGCCATCGGACAACTGGGCGGCATCGCTTGGCGAAAAACCGGCGGGACCGGCAAAGGTAAAGCTGGCGGGCTCTCCCGATTCGATCGGGTCGCCCGCAAAAACTACCGCACGGTGCAATTTGCTATCGGATTCGTCCTCGAACCCCTCACGCAGTACCACGAAACGCCCGTCCGCCAGCCGCACGACTGTTTCCGGCCCCTTGTTCTCACCCCAGTTGCGCATCGCGCGGGGCCGTACGGCACCCTCATGCATCAGGGCTGACGACAGCCTGCTGATCGCATTTGTAGATTCCCAGGATATCCAGGTGTGGCCAGTCGATTGATCGAACGTCGCGCCCTCTGCATCCCTTGTGGACTTGTAGAGTGAATCCACTGCGGCAATCGGCATGATCCGCGTGTCACGCTGATCCATGCCGGGCGCAGAAAAGCGCAGGGCATAGCCCTTGTCGCTAAAGGCGATGAATTTTCCGGGTGCAGTTCGGATCAACGCGGAGAATCCGCCGAAATGGTCGTTCCGGCTATCCATCCGCCACGCCCCTTCCAGCCGGAACGGCCCCAGATGAGCTTCCAGCACCGAAGGCGGCGGAAGCGCTATGGGAGTAAACGTTACATTCTGGTCGTTGTTCGGCTCTGGCGGCGTTGCCCGCAGCCACGTGCCCGTTGCGACGGCCAAGGCAAGGATCAGGGCAAGGCGGCGTCGCACATTTTCCCAATAACCTACAGGCATGCGACTGCAAGCCGGATGCGCGGTGCTGGCAAAGCAGGCGGCGCGCGGCTAACGATGGACCATGGCTGAAGCTGGCGATGCGATTCCCCTGTTCGAGATCAACACGGCGCTGGATCGCGTCGCACTGGCAGCGCAATTCGCGCGCAATCGGCGGCTCCAGATCCGCGACGTACTGACACAGCAATCCGCAAACGAGTTGCACGACATCCTGGCACGCGGGACGGAATGGGGGCTTTCATGGCAGGCCGGATCCACACCGGCTGAGCATATTCGGCCAGCCGATATGGCCCGGCGATCGCCGGAAGAACGCCAGTCCGTCGGCAAGCGATTGCTTCAGGCAATGCACACCAACGAATATGGATTTGCCTATTCGGCCTACCCGATGGTCGATGCTTACAAAGAAGGGTGGCACCCCGGTCATCCGCTCGAACTGCTGCTTGAACATATCAATGACGAGCCGTTCATCGGCCTGATGCGCGATGTGACGGGGTTAACAGAGCTGGTCAAAGCCGACGGGCAGGCAACGCTCTATGGCCAAGGCAACTTCCTCTCCCGCCACAACGACAGCCACGTCGCAGAGGGCTGGCGCATCGCCTATGTGCTGAACCTCACCCGGCAGGAGTGGCGGCCGGATTGGGGCGGGTATCTCGTGTTCTACGATGATGAAGGCGACATCATCGAAGGCTTTCGTCCGCGCTTCAACGCGCTCAACATTTTCGCCGTGCCCCAATGGCACTCGGTCACATATGTGCCGAATTTCAGCCCCGTGGGGCGTTACGCGATTACCGGCTGGTTGCGCGACCGAATCTAGGCAGGCGGCGAATCTAGGCAGGCGGAGTGACATCGAAGGCTACGGTCAGACGCTCCCCGATGCCAAAACGGCGGGTTCCGTGCCACATGGTCGAGGGGAACAGCACCAGACGCCCCGGTTTGGGCTCCACGGTGCGGAGCGGCGGCAGTGACAGGCCGAGACCCTTCTCTGCCTCACCCAATGCCAGCCAGCCCGCCTGTGGATCGTCTGCCGCAGGTTCGGGCAGCGCGATGTAAAGCGCCGAGCTGAACCAGCCGAGCGGATGAACGTGCGATACGTGATATCCGCCGCCCGCCAACCGCACAGACCACGCTCCGGAAAAGGCAACAGGGCGATCCCGCCGATGGCGCAATGTGGGGTGGAACGGATCGCGTGTCCCAAGTTGCGCGATGTGCGCTGCAACTGTTTCAGCCAGCACCGCGCGCAGCTTGCGGAATTCCGGCTCTAGTCGCGTCAGCAGGTAGCCGTCAGTCTGCGTTCCACCGCGCAGCGACTGGTCGATCGGCTGTCGTTTCAGGTGATGGAGAGCGCGCAGCCGATCCGCAAGAGCTCCCAGATCGCCTAGGCTTGGTCCAATGTCATAGATGCCAACCAGCTTGGGATTGGCCTCCAGCCAGTCTGCACGCGTATCACCCAGCATCCGCCAGGCGAGCGATACATAGGGCCAGAGATTTCCGGCCGCCGGCGTCTTGAGCCAGGGCTCTGCCAGGCCGAACGCCCCTTGGGCATCGCCAATGCGCAGCCGGTGGCGAACCATGCGGACGGCCAGGGTCGGCTCCGTGGGCATTCCGAGTTGGCCGAATGCCGCCCCTGCCGCTTCTTGCTGACCCAACTCATCAAGGCACGCCGCGCGGTGGGCGATCCAGTGCGCTTGCGGCCCCGTGGCCTGCTCTGCCTGCTCCACCAGTTCCAGAGCGCGTGCATGGTCGTCCGCCTGCATTTCCAGCGCAATTCGGTTCAGCCAGAGCGCGACATCATGTGGCCGGGCCGCAAGCGCCTGATCAAATGCGCGCACGTGGTCCGGATCACCGAGCATCCAGCGAAGCTTGGCAAGGTAAGCCTGCCCTTCAACCCAGCCCGGTTCGTTCGCAACCCCCTGAGCAATCAGGCTGTCGGCCTTCTCCCCATCGCCTTCTGCCAGGAGCGCGCCTGCCAGTCCGAGTCTGGCGGTACCACTCGTCGCATCGAGACGGGCAGCGGCGGCGAAAGCATCCACGGCTGGTAGACCGGCATCGAGCAGCATCTGTGCACGATAGAGCGTCGCCCCCGCATCGCCGGGTACCAACGCCAAAGCCTTGTCGAGCGCATCCAGACCGGAAGCGCAGTCATCATCCTTGCGATGGAGCTCTGCCAGCAACCGCCATGCCGGGGCGTCACCCGGCTCCTGCAACAGGTGAGCTTCGACAAAGTCACGCGCAGCGCTTAGGCCTTCGGCAACAAGCAGCCGATCCGCCTCGCCGCGCAGACCTACTCCGCCAGCGCTCATGCTGCGGCCGGATCCTCCACGCGTGGATCGCCATAGCCGAAGCGAATGGCCCAAGGCGCGAGTATGTCCAGAACTGGTTCCATCTGGGCACGATAACGTTCCCAGCGGCCGCTCGCGCGCCGGTATATGCCCTCAGTCACCTGAGCATAGCTCGGCGTTCGGATATAGCCCCGCGACAGGGCCGTATCCTCGTGCCGGAGCACCGACTCTTCCCAAGGCAGGTCCAGGAATTCCACGATGGGGCGAAGCACGGCCTCACGATCTTCGACAAGGTCTTCGTAGCGGACCTCGTGAACCCGCAGCGGAAGCAGTTCCCGGCACTGCATCCAGTAGGACATCGTCGCGTCATAGAAGCGCGCGCCGTTTTCCAGGGTAAGGAAGCTCGCCATCGCCTGGTTGACGCGGAAGTTCTGCATAAAGCAACTGAGCACGGCGTCGCACGGATGACGCAGCGCGAAAATGATCGGCGCGTCGGGGAACAGCCGCGCAATCAACGGGCCCCGCAATGTGCTGAGCGGCATCTTGTCCAGGATCAGCTTGCCACCGGCCGCCGGAGCGATCCCGGCCACTTCGTCGAAGTACTGAAACCGCAACTCTTCCAGCCTGTCCGGCGCCAACTGCCCGAGCTGGTCGAGCGGCCCGGCTTCGTCACCGACGTGACGAAGAACTGGCTCTTCCTCAAGCACATGGATGCCCGAATGACCCAGCAAGGCGGTATCAAGCAGGGTTGTGCCAGAACGCGGAAATCCGACCAGAAATGCCGGTGAAGGCAAGTCGGACGCGGGAGTCGGCTGCCAGTCCGCCACCCAATCCGCGGTTACCACCTTGGCCATGTCTTCAACGAAGCGGCGATGCTCGCTGCCATCGAAAGTGCGGCCCGCCGGAGTATTGGCCGTGGCTTCGTTCATGCGCGCGAAGCTGTCGAATGCGAGGTTCGCATCCCCGGTCCGATCCGCCATCTGGGCAATGGTCTGCGCCAGCATGGTTGCGTCAACAGCATCGGTCTTGATCGACTTGAGCTCGGCCAAGGCGTCTTCAAAACGGTTGTCACGTCGGAGCACCAAGGCGCGCAGCATGGCGACCTCGTCACCCGCCACCCCGCGCGCCTCTGCGCCAGCCAGCAGTTCACGAAGCTTGTCAGTCCTGTTGCTCTGCTCCAGCAGCACGCCGATGTTGAGCAAGGCGGGCGCGTGGTCCGGATCTACCGCAAGCGCGTGGAAGTAGGCTTCTTCGGCCCGCTCGAACTCGGCGAGCGCGGCATATGCCAAGCCGATGCCTGTGAAGATCGCCGGATTTGCGCTATCCAGCTGCGCCGTTTCAGCCAAAACTTCGATTGCCTCGCGCGGCTGCAGAAGGCGGATAAGAGCCTGCCCGAAATCAACCCTGACCCCCACGTCGGAAGGCGCGAGTTGATGGGCCTCACGCAGAGCCGCCAGCGCTTCTGGCTCGTGATGCGTCAGTTGCAGGGCGCGGGACAGGTTCCGCAACACGGCAACGCTCTGCGGCATGAGGCGCCTCGCCTCGGCAAAAGCCGACAATGCGCCCTCTGCATCGCCGCATTCCATCAGCGCCGTGCCCAGGTTGTTTTGCGCTTCGCCATCGGACGGATTCGCGGCTGTCTGCCTGCGATAGAGTTCGATCGCCGCTTCTGCGTTGCCAGCGCGCTTGGTCAAGTCGGGGCGCAACCGCTGTAGCCGTGGCTCATCGGGAAGACTGTCACACAGCGCCAGCGCGCCGCGAATGTCACCGATTTCCGCCAGCGCGCGCGCGAGGTTAAAGGCGATCTCGCCATCGGCGGGCCGGGCCTTGTGCGCGCGGCGGAGGAGCTCTGCACCACGCCGGGGGTTGCCGGCCTGGCAGGCAATCACGCCTACCAGATGGTCGAGCCGATAGTCACGCGGAGCGCTGGACAAAAGCTGCTCGCCAAAGGTGAACGCCGCAGCGAATTCACCCTTGCGGGCAAGTTCAACCAGGACGCCAGGATTCAGCGTCCTCTGTGTGATTTGCACTTTGGCTTACCCTCCGCCGGATGCCGGATTGATGGAAGGACGATTGATCATTTCATCGGCTGCGCGTTGGTCGGCCTTTGCCCGGGCATCTGCTTCCGATTTGCGCATGCACACTTTCTTGGCGAAGCGCGTGTTGGTGCGCGCCTGTTGCTTGCACACGATGGGATCGGCTTCTTCTGCCTTGGTTTGCGGCTGGGCGGATGCCGCATCGGCCGCAAGAGCAAGTACGAAAAGGAACATCACGAAATTCCCTCAAGCTGAAAAGATGAGAGGGTGGGACATTGCTGCCCCACCCTCCCATTTTTTTGCGACTTGCGCGACGAAAATCAGAACTTCAGGCCTACCGCAACGTAGGCGCGGCGACCAACGACGTCGTAGAGCGACGGGTCGGTGCCGGACTGAACGTTCGGCGCGTACTGAGGCGGCAGCTTGTTGAACAGGTTGTTGACACCCACGCGGAACGTCATCGGCTCAACATCGAACTGCACGCCGGTGTCGAAGTAGAAGACCGACTTCGGACCAGAGAAGTCCTCGCCGACGAACTGCTTGGACGCACGGTTCTTCATGCTGTCGATATAGCGCAGGCGACCGAAGACCGCAGTCCCATCCGTCATGCGCCAGTTGGCGTTGAACGTACCGCGCCATTCGGGATGGCTGGCACCGCCACCTGCCGA
>JBEVKC010000159.1:0-33093 GCA_040509895.1 Novosphingobium sp.
AGCAGGGCGCCACGCGGACCCTGCAATTCGTGAACTGCGGCATCGGCATCGAACACCGGCACGTTGAGCCCATGAAACATCGCGGCGACCGCCGACTTGCCCATGCCGATCGAGCCGGTGAGCCCGAGGATAAAGGGCCGGTCCGAAGGTTTGATTGGCGTCATGACGTCAAACGTGCCCGGAGTTCGGCATCGTGCTCGCGCGGGGCCGCGACACCGAAGAATTTCTCGAAAGCCACTGCCGCTTGTCCGATCAGCATGGCAAGGCCGTCAATCGTCGGAAAGCCCAACTCACGGGCACGCACCAGCAGCGGGGTTTCCAGCGGATGAGTCACGATGTCATAGACGACGCTGGCCGGTGGAGCGTGGCTGAAATCGAACAGAAGCGGCGGCTGGCCGGTCATGCCCAGTGGACTTGCATTGACGACCAGGTCCAGCAGGCGCTCCCGATCATCGAAGGCAAAATCGGTTTCCGGCGCGAAATGGGCAATATCGACGGCGTGATGTTCACCCTTCGGCGCAAGTTCATCGAGAAGGGCGCGGGCCTTGCCGGGGTCGCGAGCTGCCAGCACCAGTGTAAATCCCTGATCGGCAAGCGCGACCACAATCGCCCGCGCCGCGCCGCCCGCCCCCATGATGCGCGCCATGCGCCAGAGGTGTGTCTCCGACAGCAATGGCTGCAGCGGTTCGAGGAAGCCCGCGGCGTCCGTATTGTAGCCGGTAAGCAAGCCATCATCCTCGCGTACCACGGTATTCACCGCCCCGATCCGTGACGCCACTTCATCGATATGATCGAGCAGCGGCATGATCGCCTGCTTGTGCGGCATGGTAACATTGCAACCGCGCCAGTTTTCATCGGCACGCTTTCCGGCAAGGTAATCTGCCAGACCATCGGCCTTGACGTGAGCGCGGCCATAAGATGCCGACACCCCCAACTTCTCAAGCCAGAAGCCATGGATCGCTGGCGATTTGGATTGGACAATCGGATCGCCGATTACTTCGGCATAGGATGAATGAGGGGGCGTGCTCATTGCGGAAGCTCTCCCAGTTGGCGCAAGGCCCCCAGCACCGCCAGCAAAGGCATGCCCAGCACCGTGAAATGGTCGCCCTCGATCCGTTCGAACAACTGAACTCCGCGCGCTTCTATCCGGAAAACCCCGACGCATCCGGCAACCGCGGGCCATTCGGCATCGAGGTAAGCTGATATGAATGCGTCCGACATATCAATTACATGGAGTGACGCCACGGCGTCATGACGCCAGATCGCTACACCATCCTTTGCAATGGCCGCCGCGCTGTGCAGGCGCATCGCCTTGCCCGAAAAGAAGCGGAGATGTGCGGCCGCGTCCTCCCGGCTGGCCGGTTTGTCGAAGCGGCGTCCATCAACCTCGACCAGGGAATCGCTCCCGAGCACAAGCTCTCCCATATGCTCGCGCGAGACGGCCAGCGCCTTTGCAGAAGCAAGCGCAAGTGCGACCTCATCCGGGGAAGCACCCGCCATTCCTGCCTCTATCGCGCGTTCATCGACGTGCGCCGGTACGGCGGTGAATTCGACGCCCGCAGCGTCAAGCATCGCGCGGCGCGATGCACTCTGTGAAGCAAGGATAATCATGTCTCGTCGGGGTTCTGCGCGGCCTGCCGCTCATTATAAAGATTCATCACTGCCGCTGCGGTCTCCTCAATCGATCGGCGCGTGACGTCGATTACCGGCCAGCTGTTATCAGCGAACAGGCGGCGTGCGAACTGGACTTCCCGCGCAACCTTCTCGGTATCCACATAGGGCGTATCCGGTGCCTGATTCAGCGAAAGCAGCCGATTGCGGCGCACCTGAATCAGCCTGTCGGGCGCCGTGGTCAGTCCAACCACCAGCGGCCGCTTGAGCCCGAACAGCGCGGTAGGCGGCGGGCTTTCGACCACTATGGGGATGTTGGCTGTCTTGTAGCCACGATTGGCAAGGTAGATGCTGGTCGGCGTCTTCGAAGTTCGCGAGACACCCGCAAGGACAATGTCCGCCTCTTCCCAGTCTTCCCAGCCGACGCCATCATCATGGTCGATCGTGAACTGGATGGCATCGACCCGGGCGAAATAGGCCTCGTCCATCTGGTGCTGGCGACCGGGGCGCGCCTTGGCTTCCTGGCCGAGGATATCTTCGAGCGCGTCGGTAACGGCATCGAGCGCCGCGATCATCGGCAGCCCCAGCGACATGCAGCGCTCTTCCAGCTTTGAGCGCGTTTCTGCATTGACCAGCGTATAGAGCACCAGCCCCGGATTGGCGGCGATATCCCCCATGATCCGGTCAAGATGCTGCTGCGAGCGTACCATCGGCCAGAAATGACGGATAACCTCTGCATCGTCGAACTGCGCCAGCGCAGCCTTGGCGATCATCTCCAGCGTCTCGCCGGTCGAGTCAGACAGCAGGTGTAGGTGAAGCCGGGGCATGCAGTCTCGGTCTGTGGACAACCCCTCGCATAAACCACGGGAGCAATCGGCTGACAACTTCGGGGCAGGATTCCGTCACCAACCTGAGTCATCCACAAGGATGGTTGTGGACATGTGGAAAGGGATTCCCACAGGCTGGGGATAGAGAGGATAAAGGTTCATTGACGCGCAGGCATCGCGATTCGAAATGCCGACTCCCCCTGTTCATCCCGGGACAATTCAGGCAAGGCGCACTTGTCCGCGCTTTCCACAGCCCAACAGAATCCATCATCCTATTATTAAATATATTGTTTTTGGATTGGACCAGACACGATGCCCGGCCTCTTGCTTGAAACCCTGCGCGGCGAAAACGCCAAGTCGCGCCCGATCTGGCTGATGCGACAAGCAGGTCGGTACTTGCCCGAATACCGTGACCTTCGCGCTGAAAAGGGCGGATTCCTGGCGCTTGTGTACGATACTGACGCGGCTGCGGAGATCACCATGCAGCCTATCCGCCGCTTTGGTTTTGACGGTGCGATCCTGTTTTCCGACATCCTGATCGTGCCCTATGCGATGGGGCAGGACCTGGAATTCCTGGCAGGCGAGGGACCGCGCCTGTCTCCGCGGCTGCTCGATGCCCGGCTGGAGAACCTGCGCGCGGTCCCTGAACGCCTGTCACCGATCTACGAGACGGTGTCCAAGGTCAGGGCAAGCCTTGACGGTAGCCGCACGCTGCTCGGCTTTGCAGGCAGTCCCTGGACCGTCGCGACCTACATGGTGGCTGGCGAAGGGAGCCGCGATCATCACGATACGCGCGCGCTGGCCTATCGCGATCCGATGGCATTTCAGGCGATCATAGATGCGATTGTTGACGTCACGGTCGAATACCTCGTCGGACAGGCGGAAGCCGGCGCCGAGGCGGTGCAGTTATTCGACAGCTGGGCTGGCAGCCTTGCCCCGGCGGAATTCGAACGCTGGGTAATTGCTCCCAACGCGGCCATCGTGGCGGAGGTACGAGCACGCTGTCCCGATTTGCCGATCATCGGCTTTCCAAAGGGTGCGGGTGAAAAACTGTCCGCCTATGCCCGTGAGACGAGCGTGGACGCAGTTGGAATCGATGAGACGATAGACCCGCTCTGGGCCGCCAGCGCGCTTCCCGCGGGAATGCCGGTGCAAGGCAACCTCGATCCGCTCCTGCTGCTGTCAGGCGGCGCAGAGCTTGAAAAACAGGCCTTGCGCGTGCTCGATGCCTTTGCCGATCGTCCGCATGTCTTTAACCTCGGACACGGAATCGGGCAGTTTACCCCCATCGAAAATGTCGAGCAGCTGCTGGGCATAGTGCGCGGCTGGTCGAGGTAGGTTAGGAGGGCGCGCATGGAACAGGTGCTCGCGACGATCTATCTCTGGCTCAAGGCGGGTCATATCATTTTCGTGATCTTCTGGATGGCGGGATTGTTCATGCTGCCGCGCCAGTTCGTCTACCATCAGGAATGCGCCCCGGATTCGCCTGAGAATGCCGTCTGGGCCGATCGCGAGCGCAAGCTGCTCAAGATCATCCTGTGGCCTTCGCTGGTAATCGTATGGGCGCTGGGGCTTACCCTTGCCTATACCATCGGCGCGTTCTCGATGGGGTGGTTCCACATCAAGCTGCTGTTCGTGGTTGGCCTGACCATCTATCATTTCTGGATGGCCGGCTATGCCGCGGCATTGGCCAAGGGTGAGCGAAGGCTGACAGGCCGGCAACTTCGCATGGCAAACGAGATACCTGGCGTTGCGGCGGCGTTCATCGTCGTCATGGCGGTCGTGAAGCCGTTCTGACCGTCCGGGGCAGGGCAGGGTGCGGAAGGGGGAGTACCGCGAATGTTTTTTGGCCTGCTAGCCGCTGCCGCTGCTGCTTCCCAGCAACCCGCGACGCCCGTTGCCAACGATCCGGACCTGCGCTGCATGGTCGCGCTGTCCATAGCTCTGGGTAGCATGGAAGACGGGACGATAGACGCTGAGAATGACGAGAAATCAGGCGTTGTAGCCCTCGTCATGTACTATGTCGGCAAGATCGACGGTCGCATGCCGGGCTTTGATTATGCTGGGCAAGTGACCAAGCTGGTCGAGAGTCCGGACTATGCGGAGCGAACTCTGCCAGATGACCTCGACCGGTGCGGAGAGGAGGCCATTGAGCGGAGCCAGACCCTCATCGAACTGGGCGAACAGCTGAAGGATCTCGCGCCGTTGATGCAAGGTGGCAGCAAGGGCTGAATATCCTCACTGCGCGATTGACGGAAACCCGGCGCGAGCCTATTTGAGCATTCGTCTAACCGGCGTCGAACGGCCATCCCAGAGCCGTTCCGGTCCGCTTTCTCCAAGCCCAATGACCGGCCGGCCATTCCCAGGCTAACTCCCGGAAAAACACGAAATGCATCTCAAGGAACTTAAAAAGAAAACCTCCGCCGAACTGGTCGAAATGGCCGAGGAATACGGCGTTGAAGGCGCATCGACCATGCGCCGCCAGGACATCATGTTCGCCATCCTGAAGGAAGTGGCTGAAGATGGTGAGGAAATCATGGGCCTCGGCACTATCGAAGTGCTGCCCGATGGTTTTGGTTTCCTGCGCAGCCCGGAGGCGAACTATCTCGCCGGACCAGACGATATCTATGTTTCGCCGAACCAGGTCCGCAAGTGGGGCCTCCGCACCGGCGACACAGTGGAAGGCGAGATCCGCGCACCCAAGGATGGAGAGCGCTATTTTGCCATCACAAAGCTCACCAAGGTCAATTTTGACGATCCGGACGTAGTGCGCCACCGCGTTAACTTTGACAATTTGACACCGCTTTATCCTGACGAACGCCTGAAGCTCGACACGCTTGACCCGACGGTCAAGGACAAGTCTGCCCGCGTGATCGACCTGATCTCGCCGCAAGGCAAGGGCCAGCGCGCACTGATCGTCGCGCCGCCTCGCACGGGTAAGACTGTTCTGCTGCAGAACATGGCCAAGGCCATTACCGACAACCATCCGGAAGTGTTTCTGCTGGTGCTGCTCGTCGACGAACGGCCCGAGGAAGTTACTGACATGCAGCGTTCGGTGAAGGGTGAGGTTATCTCCTCGACCTTTGACGAACCCGCGCAGCGCCACGTCCAGGTGGCCGAAATGGTCATAGAAAAGGCCAAGCGCCTGGTCGAGCACAAGCGTGACGTCGTCATCCTGCTGGATTCGATCACGCGTCTTGGCCGTGCCTACAACACCGTGGTGCCAAGCTCCGGCAAGGTGCTGACCGGCGGTGTTGACGCCAACGCCCTGCAGCGTCCGAAACGCTTTTTCGGTGCGGCACGAAACATCGAGGAAGGTGGTTCGTTGTCGATCATCGCAACGGCCCTTATCGATACCGGCAGCCGCATGGACGAAGTCATCTTCGAAGAATTCAAGGGCACCGGTAACTCGGAAATCGTCCTTGACCGCAAGGTTGCCGACAAGCGCATCTTCCCGTCACTGGACGTCGGCAAGTCCGGCACCCGCAAGGAAGAGCTGCTCGTTCCCAAGGATCAGCTATCCAAGATGTGGGTCCTTCGCCGTATCCTCATGCAGATGGGCACGGTCGACGCGATGGAATTCCTCCTCGACAAGATCAAGGATACGAAGACCAACGAAGATTTCTTTGCAACGATGAACCAGTAAGCAGGACCGACCCAAGTGATCGATCTTTCAATTTTGGCCGCAGCAGCATCTGCCGGTGCCCCCTCTATGGGAGGCATCGCAGATATCTGGGGTCATATCGTCCACGATTTCTCGAATATCACCTCACCGGCGGCTTTCTCGGCCTTTCTGCAGGTGCTGATGATCGATATCGTGCTGGCTGGCGACAACGCTATTGTGGTCGGCGCGCTGGCTGCAGGCCTGCCGGAAGACCAGCGCAAGAAGGTGATCGCGATCGGCGTGCTGGCCGCGCTGGTGCTGCGCATCGCCTTTGCCTTGGTTGTGACATGGCTGATGGGCATTGTCGGACTGGTGCTTGCAGGCGGTATCCTGCTGCTGTGGGTGGCCTGGCGCATGTATCGCGACATTCGCGGTCATACCCCGGGGGAATCGCCCGGCTCGCCTGAGATAGTCGGTGACGAGCATTCCGGTGTGAAGCCCGCAAAGAGCTTCGCCGCAGCAGCATGGTCAGTGGCTATTGCCGACGTTTCGATGAGCCTCGACAACGTGCTGGCCGTCGCTGGCGCGGCGCGTGATCACCCTGGCATCCTTATTGTCGGGTTGATCGTTGCTGTTGCCCTGATGGGCGTCGCTGCCAACATCATCGCCAAATATATCGAGCGGTATCGCTGGATCGGCTGGGTTGGCCTTGTCGTGATCCTCTATGTCGCGCTCAAGATGATCTGGGACGGATTCCACGAAATCCATCCTCTCGTGATGGCGATGGCCTGATCCTAATTGCGCGGTGCTGTTCCCTTAGGGGAGCAGCACCGTCGATCCCTTGGTTTTCCGCGCTTCCAGAGCGCGATGGGCTTCAGCCGCGTCACTAAGGTCAAACCGCTGACCGATCGCTGGCTGTACCACCCCGCGCTGAATGCGGTCAAACAGACGCTGGGCTGTAAGCGCCAGATCCTCGGCATTCGCAATGTAGTCGGCCAAGGTCGGCCGGGTCACGTAGAGTGAGCCGCCCTGCATCAGCTCGAGAAGATTGACAGGGGGCGCTGGTCCTGAAGCGTTCCCATAGCTCACCATCAGCCCGCGCGTCTTAAGGCAGGCGAGTGAAGCACCCCAGCTATCCTTGCCAACGCCATCATAGACAACATCCACGCCATAGGGAGTAATCGCGCGAACCTGCCCGGCCAGTGACTCGAACGGGCCAGAAATGCTGTGATCCGCTTGCACTCCGGCGGCTTTCTCGGGCGTGCCGGAATGAGCGATGACCGTGACGCCTTTGTCCTGCAGCCACGGCACAAGTATGGACCCTACCCCGCCCGCGGCCGAATGCACCAGGGCTGTCTGACCAGCAGACAAGGCAATGGTGTCTTCTGCCAAGTAACACGCGGTGAAGCCCTTGAGCATGGTCGCTGCCGCGTATTCGGCGGAGATATCGTCTGGAACGAGCACAGCGCGGCCGGCCGGTATCAGGCGGTGAGTGGCATAGGCACCCGGTGCGCTGACCGAGCCAACGCGGTCGCCCGGTTTGAACCCCGTTACGTCCGAGCCGACTGCGAGCACGGTTCCGGCACTTTCCGATCCAAGCGCGATCGGTAGCGGCGCATGGTACAAGCCGGTACGATAGTAGGTATCAATGAAATTGAGGCCGATCGCCTCGTTTTTTACCAGCAACTCACCCGCGCCCGGCAGGCCGGGATCGAACTTTTCCAGTTCGATTGCTTCCGGCCCGCCGATGCGGCGGACGATCATGCGATAGGCTTCGGCCATCAGCCTACGTTGGCGGCAAAGAAGTCCGCAGTGCGCTTGTCGGCCAATTGT
This sequence comes from Novosphingobium sp., assembly GCA_040509895.1. Taxonomy (GTDB): domain Bacteria; phylum Pseudomonadota; class Alphaproteobacteria; order Sphingomonadales; family Sphingomonadaceae; genus Novosphingobium. The sequence goes on from JBEVKC010000159.1 coordinate 7,876, forward strand.
GCGCCTTGCTCATCGCGCCGCGTACCAAACGTGTCGGCAAAACCGTGGTCCAACCCGTCATAATCGTGGAGCGTCACATGGTGATTGCTATCCAGACCGTCATGCATCGCCTTCTGGGCATCAGGAGAGACGAAGCCATCGGCGGTTGGCACATGCAGCAGCAGGGGCTTGGCGATGGCATGCGATTCGTTGAGCATCTGATCGATGCCCACACCGTAATAGCCAACCGATGCATCGATGTCGGTTCGGGCAGCGGCCATGTAGGCAATCTTGCCGCCCATGCAGAAGCCGACAAGGCCGACCTTTTCGACACCGGCGCTGCGGCGGATCCAGTGAATGACGGCTTCGACGTCCTGGATACCGAGGTCGAAGTCATGCTTCATCATATAGCCGATAGCTTGCTGGAATTCCTCCGGGATGTCGGGATTGAATTCCAGACCCGGCTTCTGACGCCAGAAGACATCGGGCGCGACAGCAAGATAGCCTTGGCCCGCCCAGTCGTCGGCCTTCTGGCGAATTCCCGGATTCACGCCAAATATTTCCTGAATGACGATGATGGCACCGCGCGGGGCAGCTTCCGGCTTCGAGACGTAGGCGGGAATGCTGCCGTTGCCGTCCAGCGTGGGAATCTGGGTATTGGTGGTCATCGCTCTCTCCTGCTTGCGCGTCGGTGCAACTAAACCTGAGCGATGGACTTTGCCAAGGGCGTGTGTCAGCTTCGTTTTCGTCGCGTTGCGGGGAGAAAGCGATGAAGGTCAATGTAGAGATCGATTGCTCACCCGAAGAGGCTCGCCGTTTTCTCGGTCTTCCCGATGTGAGCAAGGCAAATGACGTCTATGTCGATGCCGTGGCAAAGGCCATGCAGGGCGTTGGTAATGTCGATCAGCTGCAGGAACTGGCCAAGCAGATCGCGCCGATGGGGCAGATCGGACTGAAAATGTTCCAGCAGTTCATCGAGGGTGGGGCCGCGATGACGTCGCAGCCTAAAAAGAAAGACAACACATAAGTCTCCCTTGCCGGCCCATGATTGGCTAGGCCGCACCCATGCACGACACGATTTTCGCCCTTTCCAGTGGGGCACCACCTGCAGCAATCGCGGTTATCCGCATCAGCGGGCCCAAGGCTGGGGAGGCGCTTTTCCGGCTTGCGGGACGGCTGCCTGAGCCCCGGCGCACGGCATATCTTCGATTGCGGGATGCAGGCGGCGAAACGCTTGATCACGCGCTCGTTCTCTGGCTGCCAGGGCCGGGCACTGCGACGGGTGAGGATATCGCAGAGCTTCATTGTCACGGGGGCAGGGCGGTCGTGGCGGCAATCGAGGCAGAACTGGCGCAGGTCCCAAAGTTGCGCCGCGCAACTCCTGGCGAATTCACCCGGCGCGCATTCGCCAATGGCCGGATAGATCTGGCCGAGGCGGAAGGTCTGGCAGATTTGCTGTCCGCCGAAACCGAGTTGCAGCGCCGCAGCGCCTTGGCCGTGGCAGGCGGTTCGCTATCACGGCAAGTTGAGGAATGGCGGGCTCACTTGCTTGCAGCCTCTGCTGCAGTAGAGGCGGTTCTGGATTTTGCAGACGAAGATGATGTTTCGGTTCTTCCTCCCGAATTTACAAACCAAATAGACTATTTGCGTTCTGACATTGCCGATTGGCTTCGCCGACCTCGGGCAGAGGCGCTACGGGAGGGTTTCCGTGTAGTGCTGGCTGGTCCGCCGAATGCCGGAAAAAGCTCCCTTTTCAATGTTTTGGTTGATAGCGAGGCAGCGATAACGGCCCCCATTGCCGGAACGACCCGCGATGTTCTGACAAGGCCGGTGTCGATGGAGGGCATCCCGTTCCTCTTTGCCGATACTGCCGGTCTGCGTGACGAGGCGGGGGACGCTATTGAGATCATTGGCGTCGAACGCGCGCGGAGTGAACTGGATCGGGCTGACCTGGTTCTATGGCTCGGTCCTGAGGGAGAGGGCCCGGCGGGGGCGTGGGAACTGGAACCCCAAGCTGACCGCGACAACCACATTGCCAAGCGTAACCCGCGTCACAAGGTGTCTGCAGTTTCGGGCGAAGGCATTGCGGCGTTGCAAAGCGATCTTGTCGCAGCGGCGCGTGACGCCATGCCCAAACCCGGAGACGCGGCCCTCAATGCCCGGCAACACCGTTTGCTATCTGATACCGAAGCAACTTTGGCAGCTGCTACGCGGGTTGGTGATCCGCTGTTACTCGCAGAGCACCTTCGCCTTGCCCGTTTTTCCTTTGATGCTTTGTTGGGCCGGACGACGACAGAAGACATGCTCGATACCCTGTTCGGGAGGTTCTGCATCGGCAAATAATCTGAGTGTTTCACGTGAAACACGCTGCACTTTGACGCAAATCCTCGCCTCCTGTAAGGGCGTGCCATGCATTCCTTTGAGATCATCGTCATCGGCGGCGGTCACGCCGGCGTAGAGGCCGCTGCTGTCGCGGCACGCATGGGCGCGCACGCCGCACTTGTTAGTTTTGATCTGGAAGCCATAGGCGCGATGAGCTGCAATCCCGCGATTGGTGGGTTGGGCAAAGGACACCTCGTCCGTGAGGTGGACGCCTTTGACGGTATCATCGCCCGCGCGGCAGATGCTGCAGCGATTCACTACCGCATGTTGAACCGTTCCAAGGGCAGTGCGGTGCAAGGCCCAAGGGTTCAGGCCGACCGCAAACTGTTCAAGGCGGCGGTGCACAAATTGATTCGTGAACAGGGTGACCTTGTCCTCGTCCAGGGTGAGGCCGCGGCGTTGGAGCTAGAAGGTGGCCGGGTTGCCGGAGTTGCGCTGGCTGACGGGACTGTCCTGCGTGCATCGGCAGTGATCCTATGCACCGGCACGTTTCTGGGCGGCACACTCTTCCGCGGCGAGGAGCGAATGACGGGCGGCCGGATCGGGGAGGCGTCGGCACAGCGAATGGCGCGTCAGTTGCGTGATGCGGGTTTGCCGATGGCGCGCCTGAAAACCGGAACGCCACCGCGGCTGGATGGGGGCACGATAGATTGGGCCCGATTGGAAGAGCAGCCCTCGGACGGGGAGGGCTGGTGCTTTTCGGCAATGGGGAAGGGCCGTGTGAATCCCCAGATCTTCTGCGGCATCACACGGACCAATCCGCGAAGCCATGACGTGATCCGGGAAAACCTCCACCGCTCACCGCTCTTTTCCGGAGCCATTGGCGCGCAGGGGCCGCGGTACTGTCCTTCGATCGAGGACAAGATACACCGATTTGCCGACCGCGATGGCCATCAGATATTCCTGGAACCGGAAGGGTTGGACAGCAGTCTGATCTATCCCAACGGTGTCAGCACCTCTCTGCCTGCCGACGTCCAGCTCAAGATGTTGCGAACCATGGACGGGCTGGAGCAGGTCGAAATGGTCGTGCCGGGCTATGCCGTGGAATACGATCACATCGATCCGCGGGCGCTGCGCCCGTCCCTTGAAGTGCGCGACCTGCCCGGCCTCTATTGCGCCGGGCAAATCAACGGCACCACCGGATATGAGGAAGCAGCTGCGCAGGGTCTGGTCGCTGGAATGCACGCGGCGGCGACGGTTCTCGGCAAGGAGCCCGCGCCGCTTGATCGGGCCAACAGCTACATGGCGGTCATGATCGATGATCTTACTCTCCACGGGGTCAGTGAGCCGTACCGGATGCTGACCGCACGTGCCGAGTATCGCCTGCGTCTTCGCGCCAACAATGCAACTACCCGGCTGACGCCTCTGGCGCTCGCTACAGGTTGCGTTAGGGAGGAGCGGCGCAATTGGTACCTTCGCCGCGAGGAGATGAGAGCAGGCCTCCTCGCTGAATTGGCCCGAGAGGTTTCGGCGTCGGAACTTGCTACTGCAGGACTCTCGGTACGCAGCGACACTGGCCGCCTTCCGCTTTGGGAATGGTTGCGCTTCGGCGGTGTTGAACTCGATTCCCTGGTGCCCTGGATTGACCCGACCACCCTGAGCGATGGTGAACTGGCCGCCGAAGTTGCTGAGGATGCTGCCTACGCACCCTATCTGGCACGGCAGGAGGGTGAGCTGCGCGAACTGCGGGCAAGTGAGGGACTGCCGTTGGGAGATCACTTTCCCTATGAGGCAATTCCGGGGCTATCACGAGAAATGGTCGAACGTCTTACCCGGGCGCGCCCGGCGACCCTTGCTGCTGCCGGACGCTTGCCGGGCATAACGCCAGCGGCTCTTGCGACCCTGCTCGTCCATGCCCGGCGTCTCGTAGCATGATCGATGGTGAAGTGGCGGCCCGCGAATGGGTTGCGAATCTGCCGGAATGCGATCCCGCTGCACTTGAACGGTTGGAGCGATTGATTTCTTTGCTGGTCGAGGAAAACGAAAAGCAGAATCTTGTCGCTGCTGCGAGCCTCGGCGAAGTGTGGCAGCGCCACATCGCCGACAGCGCTCAGCTGCTTGCGCATGTTCCACGTGAAACATCTTCACCATGGTTGGATCTTGGAACTGGGGCCGGCTTTCCTGGCCTCGTCGTCGCCGCACTTCGACCGGAGTGCGAGATAGTGATGATAGAATCGCGAGGCAGGCGCGTCGAATGGCTTGAGCGGGCTCGGATCGCGATGAACTTGAATAAAGCGAAGGTGATCGGTGCGCGCTTGGAGAAGGTTGATACTTTTCCCGCATGCGTCATTTCGGCACGCGCATTCGCTCCACTCGACCGTTTGTTGGACCTATCCGCCAGATTCTCCACAGAACGAACGATGTGGCTGTTGCCCAAAGGGCGGTCGGCACGGCAGGAACTGGAAATGCTTCGCGGGTGGAATCATGTGTTTCACGTGGAACAATCGCTGACTGATAGCGACGCGGGTGTGATCGTCGGCCGGCTAAGCGGCAGGAAAGGGCGCAAATCGTGATCCGAGTTGCCATTGCCAATCAGAAGGGCGGGGTGGGGAAGACCACCACAGCCATCAACATCGCCACTGCCATGGCAGCAACCGGATGGCGCACGTTGCTGATTGATCTTGATCCGCAAGGAAATGCATCGACCGGTATCGGCATTGCGCCCTCTGAACGGACGACATCGTCGTATGAGCTGCTGATCGACCAGGTGCCCCTCGCTCAATGCGTGCTGCAGACCAAGATCCCCGGTCTCGATCTTGTCCCCGCTACAGTGGACCTTTCCGGCGCCGAGGTTGAATTGGTGTCTGTCGAAGACCGTACCCATCGGTTGAGCAGCGCGCTCTCAGGCGAGGCGAGCCTCGGTTACGATATCTGTTTCATCGATTGTCCGCCTTCGCTGGGGCTGTTGACGCTCAATGCCTTGGCTGCAGCCGACACACTGCTGGTTCCGCTTCAGTGCGAGTTTTTCGCGCTGGAGGGCCTAAGTCAGCTGCTCCAGACCGTCGAGCGTGTGCAACAGCGCTTCAATGCGGACCTGAGCATCATAGGCGTTGCGCTGACCATGTTTGATCGCCGCAACCGTCTTACCGATCAGGTTGCCGATGACGTGCGATCCTGTCTGGGCGGACTCGTCTTTGAATCGGTGATTCCACGAAACGTCAGGCTTTCAGAGGCGCCCAGTCATGGATTGCCGGCACTCGTCTACGATCACAATTGCTCGGGAAGCCGCGCGTATATGTCCTTGGCCCGCGAGTTGATTGCCCGTTTGCCTGAGAAGAGGAAGGCTGCATGAGCGAAGAAGATCCCGTCATTCGCTTTTCGATTCCGCAGACCCCGGGTTCCGGAAAGCGTAAGCCGCCCGCGCTCGGTCGCGGACTAGGCGCATTGTTGGGTGAAACCCGGCGCGAAGAGCCATTGGTTGTTGAGGCTGTCGAGGCTGGGGCAGGGCAGGCGCCTGCGTCCGGGTTGGCCATGCTGTCCATTGCGACGATAACGCCACATCCTAACCAGCCGCGTCGTCATTTCGACGATGCTGCGCTGGATGAACTCGCTACCTCTATTGCCCAGCGGGGCGTAATTCAGCCGGTTATTGTGCGGCCGATGGGTGAGGGCAAGTACCAGATCATTGCAGGCGAACGGCGTTGGCGCGCGGCGCAACGTGCACAACTACATGAAATACCTGCATTAATTCGAGATTTGGATGAGCGCGAAGTGATGGCGCTCGCGCTCATCGAAAATCTTCAGCGCGAGGATTTGAATCCCGTCGAAGAAGCGCGAGCCTACCAGCGCCTTGCCGACGATGAGGGGCTTACCCAGGCTGAAATCGCGCAGATGGTCGACAAGTCGCGCAGTCATGTCGCCAATATCCAGCGCCTGCTTGGCTTGCCGGACGGTGTGCTTGCACTGGTCGAGAACGGCAGCTTGTCCATGGGCCACGCCCGCGCACTCATCGGGTATGAAGAAGCCGAGACTTTGGCACGCAATGCCGTGGCGCGCCAACTTTCCGTTCGTGAGGTGGAACGTCTCGTTCGCACGGCGGGAAGGGATGGCACGCCGGTGCGGCGCACCGCTCGTGAAGAGCGTAGCACTGCCGATCAGGCAGACATCGCAGCGGTACAAAGCCACCTGGAAGAGTTCCTTGGTCTGTCGGTAAAGATAAACGCCGATTCAGATCCGCGCTCGGGCACGGTCGTCATCCGGTATCGCACGCTCGATCAGCTTGATCTTGTTTGTGAGAGGCTTACTGGCGGAGGCATCTGACCCCACTTGGCGTCGTGACGTCACTTTGGATCGGGTGTTCCTCCGATCACTTTCGCATAAGGTCGAAAGCCGCAGGGCAATGCGTGTTCAGCAAAGCCACGCATGTGAAGTTGCGCGGCGCAACTTGGCTGCGGTACAGGGCCCGGATTTTGTAACTCCGCCCGCTCAAATTGCCGAGGCGACTGTCCGTGCAAGTGCTTCAATGCCGAGCGCGTCTTCTGCATCAAAACGCTTAAGTACCGGGCTGTCCAAATCAATGACGGCCAGCACACGTCCGTCGCGCAAGACCGGCACCACCAGCTCGGAACGGCTTGCGGCGTCGCAGGCTATGTGTCCCGGAAAGGCATGTACATCCGGGACAAGCTGCGTCTCCGCGCGCGCTGCTGCCGTGCCGCACACGCCTTGGCCAAATGGGATGCGGATGCAGGCAGGCCGACCGATAAAGGGTCCGAGCACCAGCCCGCCGTCGACGGCGCGATAGAATCCTGCCCAATTCAGGTCGGGCACGAACTGCCAGATCAGGGATGCGACATTCGCCATGTTAGCTACGCCGTCGGATTCACCGGTGGTTATGGCTACAGCCGCTTCGCAAAGAGCCTGATAAAGGTCCGGCTTGTTCATGCCGGGCTCGGGAGCAAATGCATACATGCACCCCGTCTACCTGACAGCGCAGTTGCCGCCTAGCCGCAGGCGGCGTATTGCACCCTGCCATGACATCCAAGACACGTAAGCTCCTCATCTGGACGGCAATCATTGCGGTCGCGCTCATCGCATTTGTCGCTTGGGTACGACACGGCAATCCATCCGAACTGCCGCTGTCAAAAACCGAAGGCCGCCGCGTCGAGCTTGTCGAACCCGAATCAGAACGCATTCCCAGCGTCAGTCTGGCCAAGTCCATTGGGTGGCAACCCGGTGAAGCGCCCGTGGCGGCGGCAGGGCTGACAGTCGGTCGTTTTGCAGGAGGGCTGGATCATCCCCGGACGATGCTGACCCTGCCGAATGGCGATGTCCTGGTGACACTGACTAATTCACCCCAACGCAAGGGCGGCGGTATTGCGGGATTCTTCCAGCGCTTGTTCATGGGCCGCGTGGGTGCTGGCGATCCTTCGCCCAACAAGATCGTCCTCCTGCGTGACGCAGATGGTGACGGAAAGGCAGAGCAACGCTTCCCGTTCCGCGAGAAGGACATGGATTCACCGTCCGGATTGGCCTTCGTGAACGACAAGCTCTATGTCGCCAATCACAACGCCGTTCTGGCTTTCGCATTCACGCCGGGCGCCACGAAGCTTGAAGGTGAGCCGAAAAAGGTGATCGACCTGCCCGGCGGCGGCAACCACTGGATGCGCAACCTGCTGGTAAGCGAGGATGGCACGCGGCTTTATGTCGCAGTTGGCTCGGCCTCGAACATCGGTGAAAACGGCATGGCCGAAGAAACCGGCCGGGCCGCGATCTTTGAGGTCGATCTAGCGAAGGGAACCCGCCGCCAGTTTGCCGGAGGCCTGCGAAACCCCAATGGCATGGCGTGGAATCCGTCAACCGGGGAGCTTTGGACGGTCGTGAATGAGCGTGACATGCTCGGACCCGACCTCGTGCCTGACTACCTGACGAACGTCCCCGTGGGCGCTCAATATGGCTGGCCTTGGGTCTATTGGAAGGACGTGATCGACTGGCGGGTCAAGGATCCGATGCCGATCTATCTGTCTGAATATGCTCGCCGCCCCGAATATGCGCTTGGCGCACATACAGCGCCGCTTGGCCTGCTGTTTTCGACCGGCGGAAACCTGATGGGTGAGTCTTTCGCCAACGGCGCCTTTATCGCCCGCCATGGGTCGTGGAATCGTATCCCGCTTGTTGGCTACGACGTCGTTTTCGTCCCATTCGATGCGAACGGGAACCCGACGGGTACGCCCAAGCAGGTGCTGGGCGGCTTCCTTGCCGAGGGCGGCAAGGAAACGCGTGGACGTCCGGTCTGGCTGGCTTGGGACAAGGCTGGCGCATTGCTCGTCAGTGACGATACGGGCGGTATAATCTGGCGCGTCATCTCGCCGGGAGCAAAGCCATCAGCGATTCCCAAGCCGGTTGTCACCGGAAGCATGCCGCCGCTTCGCTCGCTGGAGGGGGATGCGGCTGCAACCTTTCGTGAACAAGACGCGGAAGACGCGCAGTAAGGCTCAGACCGCCTTGCCTGCGCGCCCGGCAAGTTCGGTGACATAGTGCCACGCGATGCGTCCGGAGCGGGCACCGCGCCGGCGTGACCATTCCAGCGCGTCGGACGGCTCCCATCCCAGCCCGAATTCATCAGCATAACCGCCGATGATCGCCAGGTAATCGTCCTGACTGCAGTTATGGAAGCCGATCGAAAGTCCGAACCGGTCGGCCAGGGCAAGCTTGTCGTCCACCGCGTCCCGCGGGTTGATAGGATCGTCCTGCTCGCTTGCGTGCCGCGGGACGATGGCGCGGCGGTTCGACGTCACCGCAAGCCGCACGTTGCGCGGCCGTGCCTCTACACCGCCTTCCAGCCATGAGCGCAGCAGCCGGGGTCCGGCACCATCGCCTTCCTCGAATCCGAGATCGTCGATGAAGACGAGAAACGATCGCTGGATCTTTCCCAGTTCCGTGAAAAGCCCAGCGAGCGATGCCAGCGCATCCTGGGAAACCTGAACGAGTGCGATGGCCGACGGGTCCTTGGCTTGGGCCGTGGCGATGCTGGCTCGCAGAAGAGCGGACTTGCCCATGCCCCGCGCGCCCCACAGCAGCATGTCGTGAGCTGCATGGCCGGACGCCAAACGGTCAACGTTGCCCGTGACCAGTTCCTTTTGCGCGTCGATACCACGCAGAAGTGCAAGCGGTGGCGCTTCGATCGCTGACACGGCGCGGGCGCTGTTGCGATCCCAGACATAGGCCGGGTTTGAGAGCCAGTCCGTATATGCAGGGATGCGTGGCACAAGCCTTTCCAGTGCATCCGCTATGCGGGCAAGGGTATCGGGATTGTCATTCATCCGGCCAGCGCCTCTGCATCAAGTTCATAGAGCAGGGCCGCACCTGCCGTCGCGGCTGCTTTCAATCCGGCAGCCTCAGGGACGATATGGTCGAGGAAATAGCGCGTGACCACCGGTTTGGTGCGAGCGATTGCCGCAGGCGCGTCTTTTGCCTCTGCAGCGCGAGCCTGTCGCAGCAGCTGCCAACCTGCGACCGCGACCGCGCACATTGTGCAGAAGGGCACGCTCCCGGCCAGGCGGTCATCCAGGCTGGCATCGTTGCGCATCCATTCGCCAATTTCCGCTGAATCGCGAGCTAGCGCGGCGAGGGCAGGTGCTTCGGCGGCGTCGGCCGCTATTTCTGCCATCAATGACGCCAGAACCTCGCCATTTTCCATCGAAAGCTTCCGGGTAACGAGATCGGCTGCCTGGATTCCGTTGGTGCCCTCGTAGATCGGAGCAATCCGGGCGTCGCGGAAGTGCTGGGCGGCGCCGGTTTCCTCGATGAAGCCCATGCCGCCATGAACCTGGATGTTGAGGCTTGTGACTTCGCAGCCCGTATCCGTGCCCCATGCCTTGACGAGCGGAACCAGCAGCTCGGCCCGGGTATCGGCAGCTTTGTCGCCCAGCGAACCGGCATCGATGCGCCCGGAGGTGTAGTAGAGCAGGGCGCGCAGGGCTTCGGTCAGGGCTCGCATCCGCAAGAGCATGCGGCGAACATCCGGGTGTTCGACAATGGCAACGGATGACTTGTCGGCAGATCCGGCGCGCGCGGACTGGATGCGCTCACGCGCAAAGTGCGATGCCTGCCGCAGGGCGCGCTCGGCAAGCTGCAGCCCCTGTGCGCCAACATTCACGCGGGCTGAGTTCATCATGGTGAACATGGCGCGGAGACCGGCATTTTCCGCGCCGACAATCTCTCCGATGCACTCGCCATTGTCGCCATAGCTCATCACGCAAGTGGGTGAGGCGTGGATGCCCATTTTGTGTTCAAGGCTGACGACGCGCAGATCGTTGCGCTGTCCCAGGCTGCCGTCGGAATTGACAAGATACTTGGGGACAATGAACAGCGAGATGCCGCGCGATCCGGCCGGAGCGCCGGGCACGCGCGCCAGGACGAGGTGGACGATGTTGCCGGCGAGTTCATGCTCACCCCAGGTGATGAAGATCTTGGTCCCGGTAATGCGATATTTGCCAGCATGCGGGCCGTCCGTGATCGGAACAGCCGTCGTGCGAAGTGCGCCGACGTCACTTCCCGCTTGCGGTTCGGTCAGGTTCATGGTCCCCGACCACTCGCCGCTGACCAGCTTTTCGAGGTAGAGCGCTTTCTGCTCGTCGCTTCCGTGGTGGAATATGGCCTCGATCGCGCCGACGGTGAGCATCGGTAGCAGGGTGAAGGCCATGTTGGCGGCGCCAAGGCTTTCCAGTACACAGGTTGCGAGGCTGAAGGGCATTCCCTGTCCGCCGAAGTCCACAGGCCCGGCGATGGAATTCCAGCCCTGTGCGACATAGTCGGCATAGGCGGCGGCATAGCCTTCAGGCAGCTTCACGACGCCATCCACGAGTTTTGCGCCCTGAAGGTCGCCCGCCCGATTAAGCGGCGCCCATTCTCCCGCGGCGAACTGACTGATTCCTTCAACGATTGCCTCAATCGTATCCGGGCTGGCGGAAGCGAAGCGTTCGTGCCGGCCAAGTTCCTCAATCCCCGCATTCACACGCAAGGCAAACACCTGATCCAGGACGGGCGGTGTGAATTCCATTGCACTTCCCCTTGGCATTATCGTCATCCGCCTATAGCGGCAGGGCATGGCGGGCAAAACCCACCCGGAACGAGTTGTGGCTGATGCAGCCGGCATAGCGCGCGCGGTAGAGGTGCTGCGTCAGGGCCGCCTTGTCGCCGTGCCGACCGAGACGGTCTATGGCCTTGCTGCAAGGGCGGACAGGGCCGATGCCGTGGCAGCGATCTATCGCGCGAAGGGGCGGCCCGATTTCAATCCGCTGATCGTCCATGTTCCCGACGTTGAAGCTGCTGAAACGCTGGCCATGTTCGATGAACGGGCCAGACTGCTGGCGTATGCGTTCTGGCCGGGCGCGCTGACGATGGTTCTGCCAAGGCGGGAGGACGCGCCGCTTGCCCAGGCCGTCACTGCAGGATTGCCGACCGTTGCACTGCGTTGCCCTGCCCACCCGGCCATGCGTGACCTCCTTACCGCAGCAGGTCTGCCGCTTGCAGCGCCGTCGGCCAATCGCAGCGGAGGGGTTAGTCCAACCACGGCAGGCCATGTCGCTGCCTCTCTTGGGGGCAATGTCGATCTGATCCTGGACGGCGGAGCCTGCACTGCGGGAATTGAGTCAACTATCGTTGCGCTTCGATCCGACGGCGGCTGGCAGATACTGCGGCCGGGGCCAGTCCCAGAGACGCAGATTTCCGCCATTTTGGGCGAGGATGCGCGTAGCATGACGCCAAATGGCGGGATTGAGGCACCGGGACAACTTGCCAGCCATTATGCGCCCGGCAAGCCCATGCGCCTTGGGGTGGAAGCCGCCCAAGCCGATGAATTCCACATTGGTTTCGGCGCGATCGCTGGCGATCTGAACCTGTCCGCCAGCGCCGATCTCGCAGAGGCAGCCGCCAACCTGTATTCCGCGCTTCATGCGGCAGCGGATTGTGGCAATCCCTCAATCGCCGTCGCACCGGTTCCCGACATGGGGATTGGTGCAGCGATTAACGACCGTCTGCGCCGCGCGGCTGCCTGATTATCGTGGCTCATAGGGTATGGTCGGTCGTAGCTGCTCGATCTCGGCATAGGCTGCGTCGCGGCGCGTGCAGGCGTCGGCGTTGCCTTCAGCACAGCGCTGCGACTGCTTGTTATATTCGCGCTCAAGCTGGCCGAGCCGTTCCTCGCGCTTGCGCAGTTCACGCCCGCGATTTTCGTCGGCCTCTGACTGGCTGGTAGTCGCCGCATCGACAGCTGCGCCGGCAAGCTTGACCGGTGCAGTCACGACGCTGGCCACCGTGGAAACGCAACCGGGCAGCGCCGACAAAGCCAGCAGGCAGGTTGCTATTGTGAATTTACGCTGTGAGGTCATTGCGGCGCTTGATGGCACCTTCGCACTGTCACCGCAATGAACGACGTCGCAAATCAGGCCGGTTCGGCCGCTTCGCAGACCAGCTTGCCAGAACCGGCGGCGGAAACCTTGCACTTTGCACGGCCGCGAACCGTCACTTCGCCGGATCCGACGATGCTCGCATTGACCTCTCCGTCGGACGAAAAGATGCTCTGGCCGGAACCGGCGATCTTGATCGTCGCGTTGTCGGTCTTGAGTCCCTCCATCGCCGCATTGCCGCTGCCGACGATGTTCAGTTCGAGGCGAGTTGCCTTGCCCGCCGCGCGATATACGCCGGATCCGGCAATGGTCACGTTCAGCCGATCGGCCGCAACATTCATGGTTTCGACGTCGCCGCTTCCGGCCAAGGTAACTTCGGCATCATTGGCCACTGCCTGTGAGCGGATCTTTCCCGAACCCGCGGCAACCAGCTTGCCGGGAGGCGGCATGGTGACGTTGACTACGGCCGTTCCTTGAGCAGTGCTGCCGTTTTTCCGTCCAATGCCAAGGGTGCCGTTCTTGAGCGAGAAGCGAAGATCGCCAGCGGCGTTCTGATCGCCTTCGACACTGATGGCGAGCTTCTCGCCCGATTGGATGTTGACTTCATCCGGACCGTAGAGCGCGAGTGATTTCGGCGCTTCGCCGGTGAGATCAAGTTCAGCCAGCGACTTGCCTTCATCGACGCGAATTTCCGCACCGTCGCAACCGGAAACCGCTGCAGCTACCGCAAGTGCAGCCAGCGATGCGAAGGCGGTAGAAAAGTTGAACTTCATCGCAAAGACCTCCAGCCCACATGTGTGTTAATGCATTAATACAGCAAGGCGGGATCGCGTGCAACAGGCAAACGAAAGGGCCGCCTCCTTGCGGAAGCGGCCCCTCTCGGTGAACCGATTATCGTGGATCAGGCCGTGGCCGCCGCCTCGTAATACTTAGGGGCGTGCTCGTTCAGGATCACGAGGATCTTCTTGAGTGCTGCGGGCTCATCGGTCTTTTCCATGGCCGCGAGTTCGCGTGCCAGGCGTGACGATGCAGCCTCAAAGATCTGGCGTTCGGAATAGCTCTGCTCGGGCTGGTCGTCAGCGCGGAACAGGTCGCGCGTCACTTCGGCAATCGACACCAGGTCGCCGGAATTGATCTTCGCTTCATATTCCTGGGCGCGGCGCGACCACATGGTGCGCTTAACCTTGGGCTTGCCTTTCAGTGTGTCGAGAGCTTCGCGGAGCGTCTTGTCCGACGAAAGCTTGCGCATCCCAATCGATTCAATCTTGTTGACCGGCACTCGCAGAGTCATGCGCTCTTTTTCAAAGCGCAGGACATAGAGTTCCAGCTTCATTCCAGCGATTTCTTGCTCTTGAAGCTCGATGACGCGACCGACTCCGTGCTTCGGGTAAACGACGTAATCTCCAACATCGAAGGCATTGGCCTTGGCCGTCATTTATCGTCCTTTCGTCTACAGGATCGACGGCCAGTGCCAACGGCAATCGCGGTCGCGGGAGGGATGGTGCCGCGCTTCATCGCGCGGTTCGATGCCCCCGAAACCGTTCGCCTCGAATCCTGCCTTTCCAGATGCTGACCCGCCGCGTGGGCGGTCGCCCAGCGGTTGTGACATTATATAGCATCACTGTAGCAAAATTGCCAGAGGCGAGAATCCGCAACGGATTCTCGCCTGCAGCGGCGACAAAAAGGAAAGGTTGTCGGTTATTTACGGGGCAGTTGCGCCCGATGCAAACCGATCAATCGCCCTCGCCAGGCTCAGCAGAGAAAAACTTCTCGAACTTGCCGTCGACGTTCTTGAACTCGTCGGCATCCTCTGGCGAATCCCTCTTCGACGTAAGGTTGGGCCATTCCGCAGAGTACTTGGCGTTAAGCTCAAGCCACTGCTCAAGGCCGCTCTCGGTGTCGGGAAGGATCGCCTCGGCCGGGCATTCAGGTTCGCAGACGCCGCAGTCAATGCATTCGCTGGGGTTGATGACCAGCATGTTCTCGCCCTCGTAGAAGCAATCCACAGGGCATACTTCCACGCAGTCCATGTACTTGCAGCGGATACAGGCGTCGGTGACGACATAGGTCATGGCTGCAAATCCTCTTCGGCAGCGTGATTGATAATTCCAGCCGCTGCTATGGGAATATTCCGCGTTTCGTCAAGCGGGCGATAACAGGCCTGTGCTTCTGGTGCCGGTCCGCGACGTACCGGAAGCGACACGATCTCTATCACACGGACACCGTTGGCAAGCGGCAGGACCAGCACGTCTCCAATGCCAACCCTGGTGTGCGATCGCTCGACCCGGCGTCCGTTAAGGCGGATATGCCCTGCTTCCACCATGTCCTGCGCTACCGGGCGTGTCCGCGCGAGGCGCAGGTGCCATAGGAGCTTGTCGATGCGCATCAACGCACCAACTCGGCCAGCGCAGCAAAGGCGCCGTGAACGGGCGTTGCGGGCTGCGGACGGTGCTGGGGGGGCTGGCGACGCGGGGCGCGCCAACGCCAGTTTACCGGAGCGGGCGGCCCGTGGGCGCCATCACGCAAGGCGCGGGGCTGTCGCGGCTGGAATCCCCCAAGGCGCAATAGGTGCAGATAGCTGTCCTCTGTCAGCCCCATTGAAATGGCGCGCGCGCTATCGAGAGAGAAAGAATTGGAGCCAAAGACTGTCCGCACGCCGTGCGCTTCACGCAGCAGCTTCTCCGCCATGTCGATTCGCAGGGCCTGCTTGCCTATCCGGCGATAGCCGAGCGGGGGGACGCCGCGCGTCAATTCAGCAACTGGAGCGAAGCTGGCTGGAGGTGCGGGCGCCTTGCTTTCGCCGTCCGCTAACATCTGCCAGGCATTCAGCGCAGCAGGGCGAAGCATCGCGGGCACGAACAAATCAAGGGAGCCGACGCGTATGCCCAGCTTGCGCAGCCTGTCGCGCTGTGGCTTGTCGAGGTTCTCAATTCCCGAGCCGGTCCGCACCAGCATGCCGCCGTGGTCGACCAGCCGGATAAGCAGTGCGCGCAATTCCGGGCCGGATTCAGGTTCGCGGCTGGCAAGGTCCAGGCGGCGTAGCGGATCGAGTGGAGCGAAGTGTCGCTCCAGCCAGTCACGTAGTGCCGAAACTAGCTTCTCGCGGGCGGCGGCGGGTACCTGTTCCAGCGTGGTGTCAGGAATGAGCTTGGGCTCAAGCAGTTTCCTGCCTTTCGCAACACGCGCCACTACAATTCCGGCGAAACGAATGTGGCCGCTCGTCAATTCAAGCTCGGCCGTTCCATCGGTTATTGCCTGGCTCAGCGCATCTGCGCGGACTCCGAGCAAGGCGGGCAGGTGCCGTTCTGCTGCAGCGAGCAGCAGCTTGTGGTCATCGTGCCGGGTTTGCGGATCGACCCGGAAGCGGAACGCGCTCAGCGTACCGATATGTTCGCCGTCGACGAAGACGTCATCGTCATCCAGTGTAACCGGCAAGAGCCCGGCGTCGGGGCCGATCTTCTTCATCAGCACTGCAGTCCGGCGATTGACGAAGCGTTCGGTCAGCCGGGCGTGCAGTGCATCGGAGAGCCGTGTTTCGACTGCCCGAGCGCGAGCGGCCATCTCTTCCTTGGCCAGCACCCAGTCAGGACGCTGGGCGATATAGGCCCAGCTGCGGATCGCGGCGATGCGGCCTTGCAGCGTATCCATGTCACCTTGCGGATTGTCGAGTTCGGCGATCCGGGCGGCAACGAAGTCGGCGCCAAGGTATCCGTGGCGCAAATCCTGCCACAGCCGGGCGACGAAGCGGGAGTGATTCTCAGCCCCCTGCTGCCGAAAGTCCGGAAGCGAACAAACCTGCCACAGCCGCGCGACACTCGCCCTTGATCGGACGGTGCCGGAAATCTCAGGCTCTTCGATGAGCCGCTTCAATACGGCAAGGTCGATCGCCTCAGGAGCTGCGGCAAGCTCTGGCCGGTCAGGAAGGCGCTCCAGGTCGGCGACAAGGGCTTCGATGGAGTCGAACGAGGGTTCTGCGTCGCGCCAGAACAGACGTGTAAGGGGCGGGAACCGGTGCTCCTCGATGGCGAACACTTCTTCGGGCGTGAATTCCGGCGAGGTTTCACCCGTGCCCGCCAGCGTCCCAAACGTGCCGTCGCGCTGGTGACGGCCCGCGCGACCGGCGATCTGCGCCATTTCCGCCGTGGTCAGCCGCCGTTGCCGTTGGCCGTCGAACTTGGAGAGACCGGCGAAGGCGACATGGTTGACGTCAAGGTTGAGCCCCATGCCGATCGCATCGGTGGCGACGAGGTAATCGACTTCTCCCGATTGGTAGAGTTCCACCTGGGCGTTGCGCGTATGCGGCGAAAGCGCGCCCATCACCACGGCTGCCCCGCCGCGGAAACGGCGCAGCATTTCGGCGATGGCGTAGACCTGCTCGGTCGAGAACGCGACGATGGCGCTGCGGGGAGGGATGCGCGAAAGCTTTTTGATGCCCGCATGAGTAAGCGTCGAAAAACGCGGGCGGCTGATGATCTCGGCCTCGGGCACCAACGCCTTGACCATCGGTTGGAGCGTCGCCGATCCCAGTATCATCGTCTCTTCACGCCCGCGTGTATGGAGCAGCCTATCAGTGAAGATGTGCCCGCGCTCCCGGTCGGCGGCAAGCTGCGCCTCGTCCAGCCCAATGAAAGCGAGGTCGGGACGGGAGGGCATGGCTTCTGTCGTGCAGAGCAGCCAGCGCGCGTCCTTGGGTTCGATCCGCTCTTCGCCGGTAATCAGCGCAACGCGGTTTTCGCCCTTGATAGCGCAAACGCGGCCATAGATTTCGCGGGCCAGCAGGCGGAGGGGAAAGCCGATTGCTCCCGAGGAATGGGCGCAGAGCCGTTCCACGGCCAGATGAGTCTTGCCGGTATTCGTCGGGCCGAGCACCGCCTTCACATCCGATGCGGCGCCTGAACGTGTGCCTGCTGTCATGCGGTCGACCACCTCTTTTGCCAAGATGTGGCATCGGTGGGCGGTACCTGCAAGGAGCCGCGGGCCGGTCTTCCCCAGCGTGTCGGCAGATTGAGCCAGACAATCGGCCTTAGCGGAAGATTAACCTTAACGGCGCAAAGGTGTTTCGGCGCGGGGGTCGCGCATGGGGCAATTCGTTTGGGAGTAGACTGCGTTGTTCGGGCTGCGCGATTATGCAGAATACGCCGACATCGGCACCGATGACGTCGTGACGTCACGATGGGGCGTGCGCGCAATCAAATTGAGATCTGCCATTGAGGCAGGTTGCCACAAGCTCGACCTTGCGCCTGACCTTGCCGACGATATCGGCAGCAGGCGCTGGCTTCGGGGCATGGGTACAATGGTGGGGCTTTGCGCTGTTGCAGTCTCCATGTGGCCTGACTTCTCTGCGGTGGAGGCGGCAACCACCGTGTCCGCCGAGACCGATATGCGCGACGAATATCGCAGCCAGATGATCCTGCCGCTTACCCAAGGTGGAGACAGTGGCCGCCGCATGGGCCCCACAGCCCATGTCGTCCCGATCGCCTCGGCACCGGAGCGGGCCATGGTTCAGCTGACAGCGACATTGGGGCAGGGCGACAGCTTTGGCCGCATGTTGCAGCGCGCAGGCGTGGGATCCGGAGACGCAGCAACGGTATCTGGAATGGTGGCAGCCAACGTGCCGCTTGGCGACATTGCATCAGGTACCCATTTTGACGTCACGTTGGGCAAGCGAAGTGCCTCGGGCACGCCGCGTCCGCTAGACAGGATCGCCTTCCGGGCACGCTTTGACCTTGCCATGTCGATCGAGCGTCAAGGCGGCAGGCTGGTGCTGACCCGTCAGCCGATCGCCGTCGATGCCATGCCGCTGCGCATACGCGGCACCGTTGGCAACAGCCTCTATCGTTCTGCGAGAGCGGCGGGCGCGCCGCCAAAGGCAATACAGCAGTATCTGCAAACCCTGGACCAGCATCTCAGTCTAGAGGGCGACATCGCGCCGGAGGACACGTTCGACATCATCGTCGCGCACAAGCGCGCGGCCAGCGGCGAGAGCGAAACGGGCAATCTCATCTACGCAGGGGTTGAGCGGAAGGGCAAACCGCGCGCGCAACTGATGCGCTGGGGCGACAGCGGCCAGTTCTTTGAAGCTTCCGGCATGGGGCAGCAGCGCGCGTCGTCCGGCATGGTATCGCCTGTCGCCGGGCGTATGACGTCAAGTTACGGCATGCGCCGCCACCCGATCCTGGGTTACGCACGCATGCATGCAGGCATAGATTTCGGCGCGGCATGGGGCTCGCCGATCTATGCCGTGAGCGATGGCGTGGTCGGCTTTGCGGGACGGCACGGCGGGCACGGCAATTATGTGCGGCTTGAGCATGGCGGTGGCCTTGGTACGGGCTATGCCCACATGAGCCGGATCGCTGTGTCTTCCGGCACGCGGGTACGGGCAGGGCAGGTGATCGGCTATGTCGGTTCCACCGGCCTCTCCACCGGGCCGCACCTTCATTACGAACTCTATCAGAACGGCCGCACGGTAAATCCGCTTTCGGTGCGCTTCACGGTGAACCAGCAGGTGAACAAGGAAGAGTT
Organism: Novosphingobium sp.; assembly: GCA_040509895.1. Classification (GTDB taxonomy): domain Bacteria; phylum Pseudomonadota; class Alphaproteobacteria; order Sphingomonadales; family Sphingomonadaceae; genus Novosphingobium. Next base: position 27,105 of record JBEVKC010000159.1, read on the forward strand.
GAACGAATTCAAGGCGCGGCTGGCCAAACTGCTATCCGTGAAGCCCGGCGCAGCACTGGGTCAACTGACACCAAATGCGCCAGCTACCACCCCGTCGGAGATTTCCCAAGCTGTCAGATAGGCTTGGCATTGCAGGCTGATTTCGGGCAGGAAGCCGGGCAATGACTGCCTCATTTCCTGCAACGCGCTTGCGGCGCACCCGTGCCACGGCCTGGAGCCGGGCGATGCATCGGGAAACCGTGCTCAACCCTGCAAATCTCATCTGGCCACTGTTTGTCACCGAAGGAACCGGCGTAGAGGAGCCGGTGGCATCGCTGCCTGGCGTTTCACGCTGGTCGGTCGATCGCATCGCCGATCGTGCCCGGGAAGCGGTGGCGCTGGGTATTCCCTGCATTGCCCTGTTCCCCAACACCCAGCCCGGTCGCCGCAGCGAGGATGGCCGAGAGGCGCTCAATCCCGACAACCTCATGTGCCGCGCGATCCGCGCAATCCGTGATGCGGTGGGCGACGGGGTAGGTGTGCTGACCGACGTTGCGCTCGATCCCTATACCAGCCACGGTCAGGACGGGATCATCGACAATGCCGGCTATGTTCTCAATGACGTCACTGTCGAGGCGCTGGTTGGCCAGTCCCTCAACCAGGCGGCGGCGGGTGCGGACATCATCGCCCCGTCCGACATGATGGATGGCCGCATCGGCACGATCCGCGCCGCCCTGGAAGAGTCCGGACACGTCAACGTCCAGATCATGAGCTACGCGGCGAAGTACGCCTCTGCTTTCTACGGCCCGTTTCGCGATGCCGTGGGATCGAGCGGACTGCTCAAGGGCGACAAGAAAACCTACCAGATGGATCCGGCCAACGCCGAAGAGGCGCTGCGCGAAGTTGCGATGGACATTGCCGAGGGCGCGGACAGCGTGATGGTCAAGCCGGGCCTGCCCTATCTCGACATTGTCCGCCGGGTGAAGGAGCGGTTCGAGGTTCCGGTCTTCGCCTATCAGGTGAGCGGCGAATACGCCATGATAGAGGTAGCTGCTGCGGCTGGGGTGGCTGACCGCGATGCGCTGGTTCTGGAAACCCTGACGTCATTCCGGCGCGCCGGTTGCTCGGGCGTTCTGACCTACCATGCGGCCCACGCGGCGCGTCTGCTGAATGGCTGAGTTCCGGATCGAGACGCCCCGCCTCATCCTGCGTGACTGGCGTGAGGACGATTGGGAGAAATTTTTCCGGTTGACCAATACGCCAGCCGTCATGCGGTGGCTGGGCGGCGTTGCTGATGAGCAAGGCATGAAGACCGGGCGCGATCGGCTTGAGAGCTATCGACGCGAACATGGCCACACGTTCTGGCTTATCGAACGAAAGGCCGACGGCGGCCATCTTGCCGGTGAGCAGCTTGGCTTCTGCGGTTTGAAGCGGGCCAACCAGCAAGGCGCGCCAATCGGCGACTTCGAGATCGGTTGGCGCCTGCGCGAAGATGCCTGGGGCAAGGGCTATGCGCTGGAGGCCGCCGAGGCGGTCATGGCTTCGGGTTTCGAGCACTTTGGTGCGCCGCACATGATTGCGCTGACGGTTGACGGTAATCGCGCCAGCTGGGGCCTGATGCTGCGGCTTGGCATGGAACGCCGGGAAGATCTGGACTTTCCCAGCAAGGACTTTGATCCCGAAGGCGGCATGACAATCGTCTATTCTATTACAAGGGAACAATGGCAAGCACGGCGATGAACATTCCGGTAAGCGGGGGCGCGCGCCGTCCGCTGTTCGTGGCAACGATCCTTGTGGGCAGTTTCCTGCTGTTCCTTGTGCAGCCGATGGTCGCGCGCATGGCGCTGCCACGACTGGGCGGAGCCCCGAACGTCTGGAACAGCGCGATGCTGGTTTACCAGGCGCTGCTGCTGGGCGGCTATGCCTATGCGCACCGGCTCGGCAAGTTGCCGCTGCGCACTCAGGCGAAAGTGCATGTCGCGTTGCTGCTTGTGGCGGCGATAACCCTGCCGATCACGCTGTCGAGCCTGCCGTCGCTGGCGCCGGGTTGGGAGGCGCTGTGGGTGCCGCTGTTGCTGGCGGTTTCAATCGGGCCCGTTTTTTTCCTTGTTTCTGCGCAGGCCCCGCTGATGCAGCGATGGTATGCCGCCGATCCCGACGCGGGTGAGCCCTGGGCACTTTACGCAGCGTCGAATCTCGGCAGCTTTGCTGGGCTGATCGCCTATCCGCTGGTGGCAGAACCGCTGCTGGGGATCAGGGAGCAAAGTTGGGCGTGGACCGCAGGCTATGCCTTGCTCATCGCGCTGGTTGCTGTCGCCGGCTGGTCGCGCTGGACCGTTGGTGGAAGCGCGACACCTGACGCGGCCGCGACGGGACCTGCCGAACACGTTCCGGCAAAACGCATAATCCTTTGGCTGGCCCTGTCCGCCGTGCCTTCGGGCTTGATGCTGTCGACCACGACGCACCTGACAACCGACATCTTTGCAATGCCTCTGCTGTGGGTGATTCCCCTCGGGCTGTACCTGCTAAGCTTTGTCTTTGCCTTTTCGGATCGCCGTGACGTCACCGCGGTGGTTACCATCGTCGCCCCGGCCATTTTGCTGCTCGCGGGCGGGCTCGCGATGCGATCACAGCACTCGGCCTCGATGGCGCAGGTTTTTGCGACGGTGGCGCTGCTGTTTGCAGTCTGCGTCGTGTTGCACGGCCGCCTCTACGATCTGCGACCGAGCACGTCGAATTTGACGCTGTTCTATTTCGTCATGTCGGCTGGCGGCGCGCTCGGCGGCTTCTTCACGGCCCTTGTCGCGCCGTTAGTGTTCGATTGGACTTGGGAACATCCGCTTCTGGTTATCGCTGCCGCCTGTCTTCTGCCGATGCCTGCAATACTGGACTGGCGCCGGCTGCCGGGTCTCGAATGGTCGGCAGCCCGGCTGACCGGCTGGGTGCTGTTTGCATTTGCGGTCTTCCTTGCCTTGCAACTGTTCAAAATGAGCGGTCAGGAAGATGACGCCATCCCGGCGCTTCTGCTGACCCTGGCCATCGCGTTCATTGGCGTTCTGTTGATGCCGTGGCGCATGTTGTTCGTCGGCGTACTGTTGCTGCTGATGCTGTCCAAGGGGGGATACCAGACCGCCAAGGACACGGTTGAGGGTATCCGCACCCGCAGTTATTTCGGCGTCTATACCGTGCGCAATTATCCCAGCGACAAGCTGCGCATCCTTGCCCATGGCACGACGCTGCACGGCCAGCAGTCGACCGATCCGGTCCTTCGGCGCTTGCCGATGACCTATTACGGGCCCGGTTCTGGCGTCGCCCTCGCATTTGCCAATGCCCAGCCCTTGTTTGGTGCGGGCGCGCGGATCGGTGTGGTTGGCCTCGGTACCGGGACGCTCGCGTGCTATTATCAGCCGGGTGAGAAGTGGCGCTTCTTTGAAATTGACCCGGCGGTGCTCGAATATTCGCGCGATGGGACTTTCACCTATGTCCAGGACTGCGCCCCCGATGCGGAGGTCGTGCTTGGCGATGCGCGGCTGGAACTGGCGAATATGCCGAAAGGCAGCATTGACCTGCTGGCCGTCGACGCTTTCTCTTCCGACGCGATCCCGCTCCACCTCCTTACCGATGAGGCGTTCGGTGTCTATCTCGACGCCCTGAGCGAGCACGGCATCCTGCTGGTTCACATCTCCAACCGCTTCATCGAACTGGAGCCAGTACTTGCGGCCGTCGCGAAAAAGCGAGGTCTCGCTGTTGCCCTGCGCGACGACAACCCGCCGGACAGGACTACATTCACTCCCTCATCATGGGTCGCCATGTCGCGGGATCCGGCACAGCTTAAGGCCATGCAGGCGAAGGCCCCGGCGTTCCCGTGGAAGCCGATGCAGAAAGCCGCGCCGCGTGCATGGACGGATGACCACGCATCGATCCTTCCCTATATCCGCTGGGGCAACCTGTTCGGAAAACTATGACCCATACCCGTAACGACATCACCATCGCCGCGATCGACGGCAAGTATCCGCGCATCCATTCCTCGGCCTTTATCGCGCCGGGTTGCCGCATTCTTGGCGACGTGGAGATCGGGCCGGACGCCAGCATCTGGTACAATTGCGTGGTGCGCGGTGACGCCAATCGCATCGTCATTGGCGCGCGGACCAACATCCAGGATGGCACGGTCGTCCATTGCGACAGCCCCAAGCCCAAGCGGCCGGACGGCTTCCCCACGATCATAGGTGACGATGTTCTGATCGGCCACATGGCGATGGTGCACGGCTGTGTGCTTGAGGACCGGTCATTCGTCGGACTGGGTTCTATCGTCATGGACGGCTGCCGCATCGAATCCGATGGCATGCTGGCGGCTGGCGCCATGCTCACGCCCGGCAAGGTGATCCGCTCACGGGAAATGTGGCTGGGCCGCCCCGCCGTATTTACCCGCAACCTCAATGACGATCAGCTGGCCGACATGCAGATGGGCGTGAAGGGCTATGTCATCAATGCCCAGCGCCACCTTGCGACCTATGGCGAAACCCAAGGCTGAATTTCCGCCCGCCGAGGCAATTCTTGCGTTGATGGACGAGGAGGGGCGGCTGGCCGTTCGCGTAACTCCTGGCGCGCGGGTGGAGGCGTTGGAGATTGCCGACGGCAGACTGCTCGCCAAGGTCCGCGCCAAGCCCGAGGATGGTAAGGCCAATGCGGCGGTACGGGAAATGCTGGCGAGAGCGCTTGGCGTCGCCGCAACGCGCGTGAAAATGTTGCGCGGCGCAACTTCTCGTGAAAAGCTGTTTCAGATCACCGTTTAGAAGGTTCTCGCTGCGCCAGCCAGCACGTCGCGAGGAACGCCAGTCCCGCCCAGCCAGCGCCGATCCACGAGGCGATTTCGCCCAGCCTGACGAAGAGAATGGCACCGGCTATTGCACCGGTCGCCAGCCCCACCCACAAAAGACCATGAGCGAGCCACCCATTGCGAGGCTGGCCGGCCAGCAGGCCACCAAGTGCCTGGCCCAGCTTTACCAGTGCGCCAGTCATATAAGTCAGTCCCACGGCGACTTCACCGTTGCGCTGGAATGTGGAGTTGAGCGCGCCCATTGCCAGCACAAGCGCGCCAACGGACGCCGGAGTCGCGCCGATCTCGCGAAGGCTTGCGGCGGCAAGAAGCAATGTCGTAACTAACCCCGTGACGGCGGGTTTGCGCCAGACGCCAGCTTTGGTTGCCAATACCGATCCACCGGCGACGCCGCAGACAAAGCCGGTAATCAACAAGGCCGGGGTCAGTGCCAGGCGCCAGTTGAGCGCAAGATCGACTGCAAGCCGCGTCGTATTGCCCGACATGAAGGATACGAAATAGCCGTCGGCCGAAAGGAAGCCGATGGCGTCAACATAGCCCGCCAGCATGGCAAGCCCAATCGCAAGTGCCTGACGGGGCCGGTCAAATCGGTCCATCCCGCGATGCTAGTCACTGGCGGTTCAAGAGGCGAGCCTTCTTTCTAGCGTACCATGCCCAGCGCCATTTCCTCAAGCACGCCGCCCATGGCCTTGGCGAGGGTAGCGTCCTCAGGAGCGACGTCAGTGATCGCTCGCTTCATGGCATCGGCCCACTGCGCGGCTACTTCCGGTGTGATTGCATAGGGCCTGTGTGCGCTCACCATGCATTTGCCGGGGTTTTCGGTGAACCAGTGGTTCGGTCCGCCCGACCATGCCGCCAGAAAACCGGCGAGCGATTTGCGCATCTTCGTCAGGTCAGGCGCATGCATGGCGCGCAGTTCGGCATAGGCCGGGTCGCTGTCCATCAGATCGTAGAAACGGTTGCAGATCGCCTGCATCGCTTCATGGCCGCCCAGACGGTAGAATGGGGTATCGGGATTGCGGACAACTTCAACGTTAGTAGCCAATGGGATGCTCCGGGATTTGCCTGAGCCTTGCAAGTATCACCGCGAAGCGGATCCTTCCTTGATCGGCGTCAATCGCGGATCATCGCGTGCAGAGTTTCGATCCTGTCCGCCTCGTGCGCGGGCTTGTC
>JBEVKC010000160.1:0-10859 GCA_040509895.1 Novosphingobium sp.
GCCGATGGGCGCGAGGCGGAGTGCGGCATACTCGTCAATGCGGCCGGGGCCTGGGCGGACGAGGTGGCAATTCTCGCCGGAATCGGTCCGCTTGGCATCACGCCTTATCGACGGACTGTCGTGCAGTTGCGTACACAACCGGAGGCGACCGAGACCTTGCCGCTTGTGCTCGATGTATCTGAAACCTTTTATTTCAAACCCGAATCGGGCCGCATCTGGCTCAGTCCCCACGACGAGACGCCCACCCCCCCCTGTGATGCCGCGCCCGAAGAACTGGACGTCGCCATGGCAATCGACCGATTCGAAGAGGTGGTCGATTGGCAGGTCGAGCGTGTCGAACACCGTTGGGCGGGACTTCGCAGCTTCGCGCCGGACCGGTTGCCGGTATATGGATTTGATCCTGTAGAGCCGCGTTTTTTCTGGTTTGCGGGACAGGGCGGCTTTGGCATCCAGACCGCACCGGCCGCATCTGAGCTTGCTTGCGGGTTGTTGCTTGGAAAGCAAGGCGGTGCTGTCGATCCGGCGGCGTATTCGCCTGCGAGATTCCGGTAGGAGCACGCCCTTATTCCTTCGCTCCTGTGAGGAGGTAGAAAGGGTAACTTGGATGCGGGAGCGGTGGGCTCAGCACGCGGCGCAGCAAGCTCTGGAAAATCCTGAGAACTCAGTTACTCTGTGTTCGCGAAATAGTCATCTGTGCGGAGGCTTTGCATGCCCCATAGATTTGAGATCAGGAAGAACACCATCGGCGAATACGTCGCCTATTTCTGCCACAATTCAGAGCCGATTTTCTGGACGGAAGGCTACAGGAACAGAAGAGACGCCAGGCGCGCCATCGATTCTATTCTCGATAACGGGCCCAGTGCAGAAATAATCGATAATTCAGACGATTAGTTGGTCCTCGGCAAAGCTGAAGTTCTCACCGCCGGTTGGATCACCTAGCCGTTGGCGTTCAATGCGGCGTCGCTGGCCAGCTTGTCCACGCGCTCATTTTCTGCGTGACCGTCATGGCCTTTAACCCACTCCCAGTTAATCTGGTGACGCTTGGCGGCTGCGATCAGGTCGTGCCACAGGTCCGCATTGCGTACGGGCTGCTTGCTGGCATTGACCCAGCCTTTCTTCTGCCAGCCGTGAACCCACTTCGTAATTCCATCGATCACATAGCGGCTGTCGGTGTGAAGGGTCACCTCGCATGGCTCTGTCAGCGCATTCAGCGCTCGGATCGCGGCCGTCATCTCCATGCGGTTGTTGGTGGTCGCTGGATCAGAGCCCGATATTTCCTTCTCGTGGGGGCCCATGCGCAGCAGGACGCCCCAGCCACCCGGGCCGGGATTGCCCTTGCAGGCACCGTCGGTGAAGATGTCCACGTGCTTCATGCGAATACCCCTGCGTTGGCGGGATCTGCATAGAATTCAAGCCGCCGCGCGAAGGCCAATGGATCCTTGCGGGTAACAAGCGCGCCGGCGGGCGTATTCATCCAGTCATAGGCGCGGGTCATCAGGAACCGCATTGCTGCCCCTCGCGCCAATATGGGAAGCGCCGCGCGCTCCTCTGGCAAAAGTGGGCGCACCGATTCGTAGCCGGACATCAGCGCCTGCGAAAGCGCGGGGTCAAAGCGGCTACCCGATGCATCGAAGCACCATGCGGCGTGGGTTACCGCCACGTCATATGCGGTGATGTCATTGCAGGCGAAATAAAAGTCGATCAGCCCGGTAACCTCCGGCCCGCGCATCAGCACGTTGTCGGGGAAGAGGTCGGCATGGATCACGGAGCGCGGCAGTTCTTGTGGCCAATGACGGGTCAGGAAACCCAGCTCTTTCTCGACTAACCGGCCAAGTTCGGGATGGATGGAGGCGAGCCCCTCGCTCCCGCAGGCCTTGGCGAAATCGTGCCATGCCTGCAGCCCCATGCCGTTCTCGCGCTGTGTGGCAAAGTCCGCTGCCGCAAGATGTACCTGCGCCAGTGCAGCGCCTACCGACCGGGCCTGCTGCGCCGTTGGTTCGCTCACGGAAACGCCGGGCAGGTATTCGATCAGCGCCAGCGCCTTGCCATCATGGAAACGGAAGGCGCGGTTTTCGCGGTCATGGATCGTGCGCGGGACGGGGCAGTCATGCTCTGCCAGATGATCCAGAAGGCCGAGGAAAAACGGCAAGTCCTCGACCTCCACCCGCTGTTCGTAGATGGTGAAGATGAAACGCGCGCCTTTGCCGGTGCGGCCTTCGGTTTCGATCAGCCAATTGCTGTTCGAAACGCCCTCGGCAATCCCTTTGGCCGAAACGAGTGCGCCGACGTCAAATTCGGAAATGATGGCGGAAAGCGTTTCCGCACCGAGCTGGGTGTAAACTGCCATGCGCTTATTCGACGAGCTGCTTGGGCAGTTTGAAAGTGATGTTTTCTTCAGCGGTGACAGCTTGTTCTTCCGTCACGCTGCGGAGTTTGGCCAGCCGGTCAACCACTTCGCGCACGAGCGTCTCTGGTGCCGAGGCGCCTGCGGTAAGGCCCAGCGTTTCGACGCCGTCAAGCCATTGGGGATCTATGTCCGATGCGCGCTGGATCAATCGTGCGTGCGCGCCGCAACGCTCCGCCACTTCGACAAGGCGCAGTGAGTTTGAACTGTTGGGCGCGCCGATCACCAGCACGAGCTGGCACTGCGGTGCGATCGCCTTGACTGCAGCCTGACGGTTGGAAGTCGCATAGCAGATGTCTTCAGCCTTTGGTCCGTGGACGTTCGGATAGCGTGCTTGAAGCGCTGCGATCACTTCTGCGGTGTCGTCCACCGAAAGCGTTGTCTGCGTCAGGTAAGCCAGCGGTGTGAGAGGCTCGAAGGGAAGGGCTGCAACGTCGTCGACCGTTTCGACCAGCGTGATCGCCCCCTCGGGGACCTGGCCGATCGTACCGATCACTTCGGGATGGCCGCGATGACCGATGAAAAGGATGTGGCGTCCAGCCTCTATCTGGCGCTCTGCCTGGCGATGCACTTTGCTCACTAGTGGACAGGTTGCGTCCAGCCATTCCAGCCCACGATCGGTAGCCGCAGCGGGAACTGACTTCGGAACGCCATGCGCCGAAAAGATTACCGGTGCACCGTCAGGAACCTCGTCGAGTTCCTCAACGAAAATTGCACCGCGTGCGCGCAATCCGTCAACGACATAGCGGTTATGGACAATCTCGTGCCGGACGTAGACAGGCGCGCCATAGCGTTCCAGCGCGCGCTCCACGATCTCTATCGCGCGGTCGACTCCGGCACAGAAACCGCGCGGCGCGGCAATCAAAACGCGCAAGGGCAGCGATTCATCAGAAGGAATGGGGCTGCCAGAAGGAAAGGGTGCATTCATGTTCCGGCCTCTAGCGCATTGCCGCGCGCGCCGCTAGGACACGGCAACTCAATACCAAGGATGCCTCGAATGAATGTTCGTCCACGCTTGATACTGCCTGTCGCCGCTCTTGCCGTGCTGGCTGGCTGTGCTTCCAGTGGCGAGATCGTTGTCGATGAGGGCGTGGGCATTACCGCAGTGCGCGGCGCCTGCCCTGCTGTCGGTATACCGGATTACACTGGCGACATTACCCTGTTCCGCACTGCCGGCAGCACAGCTGCTGCGGACATCGACATAGTTGCTTCGATGACCAACGTGCGCACCCAGTGCAACGAGCAAGGTGACAAGGTCTATTCGACGTCCACATTCGACGTGCTTGGTCGCCGGACGAATACGCAGGGCGCGCGGCAGGTGGAACTGCCTTACTATGTTGTCGTGATGCGCGGCGGCACGGCTGTTGTTACCAAGCGCGTGGGCAACGTCACGCTCAACTTTGCCGACGGACAGGAACGCGCTCAGGCAACGGGCACGGGCGCTGCGTATATCGATCGCACCGAGGCGACGCTGCCCGCAGATATTCGTGAGCGCATTACCCGCAAACGCAAGGCTGGCGATCCCGATGCGGCCGTCGATCCGCTGTCCGATCCGGAAGTGAAGGCGGCGGTGAACCGTGCGAACTTTGAAGTGCTGCTGGGCTTCAACCTGGACGAACGCCAGCTCGCCTACAACGTAACTCGCTGATTTCAGGGAAGATCAGCGCTGGCCCTGCAGCGCGTGGAGCATCTGTTCACGCGCTGTCGCCGCGATCGTCTTGCGGTTGGTCAGGGCCTCGCCCGTCAGCGGCGGCAGGAAATGTACGTCGATCTGCACCGGCCGGCGGCGGGCAAGGATTTTCTTGAAATTGTCGAGGCCATGTTCATCGCCAACCCAGGCGATGCTGGCTGCCTCGGGGCCATAGTCGAGCAGCACGGGCTGCACAGCGATTCCCCGAGGCAGCGGCTCGATTGCCGACAGCAGTGATGACTTGAACGGAAGCAGGCCGGTTCCGTCGCTGGTCGTGCCTTCCGGGAAAATCGTCAGCGCGCCAGTTTCGCGGATGGCTTCGCGCAATTGTTCGATCTGGGTGGCGACGCTGGTGCGGTCGTGTCGCGCAATGAACACAGTATCGTTCATCTCGCACAGCCAGCGGAGCAGGGGCACTGACGCCAGTCCATCGTGGGCGACGAACGCAGTACCCGTCGCTGCGGCGAGGGCAGGAATATCAAGCCAGCTAACATGGTTGGATAGCAGGAAAGCGCCCCGTTTTGAGCGCTGCCCCTCAATCCTGACGCGCATTCCGGCGAAACGGCCAATTCCGGCAAGGAACAGTCGAGGCCAGGGATTGCGATCAGCCCCGGCCAGGCGCCACACGTAATAGAACGGCACGCAGATCAGCAACAGTACGGCCATGCAAAACAGCCGCGCACCAAGCCTGATCCAACCATGTGCGGAAATTCGCGGCGACCTGGCAGCAGCGGCGATCACCTGCGTCAATCCTCGCGAGGTTCGCCCTCACGCTCCAGCCTCACGCCAAACAGTTCCATGCGGTGATCTACAAGGCGGAAGCCCAGCTTGGTTGCGATCTGCCTTTGCAACGCTTCAAGTTCGGGATCGACGAATTCGATGACCTTGCCGGTTTCGACGTCGATCATGTGATCGTGATGTGCCTCCGGCGCGGCTTCATAGCGGGCGCGGCCATCGCCGAAATCGTGGCGGTCAAGGATACCCGCCTCTTCGAACAACCGGACGGTGCGATAGACCGTCGCAATGGAAATGCCGGGATCAATTGCAACCGCACGCTCATGCAGCTTTTCAACGTCGGGATGATCTGTGCTTTCCGACAGCACGCGCGCAATTACCCGCCGCTGTTCGGTGATGCGCAGGCCACGTTCCGCGCAGAGAGCTTCTATATCGATTGCCTGAGCCACAAATCGCCCAATAAAATGAATACCCCGCCGGATATTAGTCCGGCAGGGCGATTCTACAACCTAAAGTCGGCCAATTCCAATCAGGAACCGGCCATGGTGTCGTCAGGCGCTGGCCTTGGCCTTTGCGGGACGGCCGCGCTTGGCGCCAGGCTTGCGGCCAAGACCGATCTTCTTGGCAAGCTCGCGGCGCTTTTCAGCATAGTTCGGAGCGACCATCGGATAGTCGGCGGGCAGGTTCCAGCGCGCGCGATACTGTTCCGGGGTCAGGTTGTAGTGCGTCATAAGGTGGCGCTTGAGCATCTTCAGCTTCTTGCCGTCTTCAAGACAAACGATGTGATCGGGCTTTACCGAGGCACGAATGGAAACGGCCGGCTCCGGAGCCTTTTCAACAGCCGGGGCATTGTTGCCCAAGCCGGCAAGTGCGCCAAAGACATTGGTGATAAGTTGCGGCAGGTCATCAACAGACACGCTATTGTTGCTCACATGTGCCGCGACGATATCCGACGTCAGCGTAATGAGCGTTTCCTTCATATCAATCTCGGCAGTTTCCATTTTGTCCTCGGAGAAATCATTTGCGACCATTGCTCGGCAGGCTGCATTCAAGGCGCCCGCGTTTGAGCGGTTGCGCTTGTAACGACTTTAGGGGAACTGGCAAGGCGATTCACCGTAACTGATGCAAAATATTACTTGTGAACGTCGCTTCGCCTGTTGATTCAGAAAGATTTAATCAAATTCATAAGAAAAGGTAATTGCATCAATCCGGTTACCATCTGGTGTACGGTAATATTTGGGTCTTTCCCCAATCGGCTTGAAACCGAATGTCCGGTAAAGGCGTTCCGCAGGATTTCCACGTCGCATTTCAAGAATCAGGCGCTCTGCCTTTCGCGATCTTGCTGAATCGGCAAAATATTCGAGCAAGCGTTTCCCAAGTCCTTTTTTGCGATGGGCGGGATCAATTGCGAAAAGCAGCAATTCTTCCTCGCCAAACCCGTGACGGGAAAGGCTGAAACCAACCGCCGTCCCATCGGGGGACATTTCGCCATCGGGGCCGATCAGCAGGTAATGGCAATTGCCGATGATCAGGGCGTCTTCCACCTGCCGCCGGGTCCATGCCTCTCCAAACGCCGGTTCGAACGCGGCTTCCATTACCGCCATGATCCGGTCGATGTCGTCGATCACCTGGCTCCTCCCGGCAAGCGCGCATCCGGAGGTCGACCGTAGAGCGGATGGATTTCACCGATCAAGGCTGTATCGGGAAGAAGGGGAAAGGAGCGCGCATCCGGCCACAGCGCCAGCGCTTCCCCGAAACCGCGTGCATTGACCAGCGCCTCGGCCTGACTGCCCGCAACAAGCTGTGTTTGCACCTCCACGGCGATGGCAGGAGGCAGTGATGCAAGCGGATGGGTCAGGGTGCCGTCTTTGTCGTAGCCTTGCACGAACCATTCGCCGTGGCCGCCGGTCATCGCAACCGTGACGGGAACTCTTCCGCCCTTTTCGCGCGCCATTGCGGCGACAAGGTCAAGCGTGGGGAAGCCGGCAATATCCGCGCCCCAGGCAAGAGCCAGCGCCCTTGCAGCGGCAAGGCCAACGCGAACCCCGGTGAAGCTTCCCGGTCCGAGGGAAACGACAATGCGCTCGGCGCGTCCCTTGCCGGGCAGGGCGGCGATCATCGGTACCAGCAGCTCGGCGTGGCCGCGTCCCAGCATCCGCCACTCGCCAGCGATCATGGTGTCATCATCGAAATGCGCGACCGAGCAGGCCTCGGTCGCGCTATCGATTGCCAGCGTGCGCATGGCGCCGTCTCAGATGATTGTGTTGAACTTGCCGAAGTCCGGGCGTGGCGAGCGGTCAAAGATCGTCGCGGGATCGCCATAGCCGATCGTGCAGATGAAGTTCGACTTCACGTTTGGCGTTTCGGCAAAGAAGGCAGCGTCGACGGCGGAATTGTCAAAGCCTGACATCGGACCGGTGTCCAGACCCAGCGCGCGGGCAGCGATGATCAGGTACGCGCCCTGCAGCGTCGAATTGCGCATGGCCGATACTTCGCGCAGCGGCAGGTTATCGGCGAACCAGCTACGGGCGTCGGTATGCGGGAACAGCTCGGGGAGGTATTCATGGAACTCGATGTCCATGCCGATGATGGCGCTCACCGGCGCCTGGAGGACCTTCGCCTTGTTACCCTCGCCGACGCAATCAGCAAGCTTAGCCTTGGCCTCTGTCGTGGTGCACCAGATGATGCGTGCGGGCAGCATGTTGGCAGAGGTCGGACCGAACTTCATCAGGTCCCAAATCTGATACAATTGCTCGATGCTGACGGGCTTGTCGAGAAAGCCGTTATAGGTGCGCGCGGTGCGAAAGATCTGGTCGAGAGCGGCGTCGGCAAGCGGCTGGGACATGGATACTCCGGTTGTAGGTAGGAAATTCGGTCAGGCGGCCCGCACTTCGGTCACTTCGGGGACATAGTGCTTCAAAAGCCCTTCGATTCCCTGCTTGAGCGTGGCGGATGAAGAAGGGCACCCTGAGCAGGCACCTTGCATGGTAAGGTAGACGACACCCTCTCGGAAGCCCCGGTAGATGATGTCGCCGCCGTCATTGGCGACCGCCGGCCGGACACGAGTTTCGATGAGTTCCTTGATCTGCTCGACGATGTCGGCGTCGGCCGGATCGTCACCGAAATCCTCGTCTTCCGCTGGAACGGCGATGCCGTTTCCTTCGACCGTCACAAACAGCGGCGCGCCGGAAACAAAGTGGTCAAGCAACATGGCGACGACCTGCGGCTTCAGCTGACCCCAGTCGACGCCAGGTCCGGCCGTAACTGAAATGAAGTCGCGCCCATAAAACACGCCGGTAACATCCCCCAGCGAGAACAAGGCTTCGGCCAAAGGAGATGCAGCCGCATCTTCCTCGTTGGTGAACTCACGCGTGCCAGCGGCCATTACCTGCTCGCCGGGCAGGAACTTCAGAGTAGCCGGGTTCGGTGTGGTTTCGGTTTCTATAAACATGATGGGTGGCATGTAGGGGATGCGGGAATAGGGTCAAGAGCACCCGTTCTATTCACTAGCCCTTAATCCCTTGGCCCCCTATAGCTTGCAGCCATGAAGCTACCCAAGCGTTTTGCCCGTCCGCTCGCTTTCCTTCTTCCCCTGCTGCTTCTTGGTGGTTCGCCCGGCCCGCTATCCGCGGCTGCAGACCAGACGCCCTGGCTCTATCGCGGCAGCGACATACCGCAGGACAAGGAATGGGTTTTCGGGGAACTGCCCAACGGTTTGCGCTATGCGGTGCGGAACAACGGCGTACCTCCCGGGCAGGTGTCCATCCGCATCCTGATGGATGTCGGATCACTCTATGAAAAAGACAGCGAGCGCGGATACGCGCACCTGATCGAGCATCTCGTCTTCCGCCAGTCAAAGTACCTTGCCGATGGCGCCGCGATCCACACCTGGCAGCGGCTGGGGGCGACATTCGGCAGCGACACCAACGCCGAAACCTCGCCGACGCAAACGGTTTACAAGCTCGACCTGCCAGAGGCGACGCCTGCCAAGCTTGATGAAAGCTTCAAGCTGCTGTCGGGCATGATGATCGCGCCGACGCTTTCGGACGGTAATCTCAAGACCGATGTACCGATTGTGCTGGCAGAGATGCGCGAACGCGGCGGCGCCTCGCAGCGCGTGTTCGATGCCATGCAGAAGACGCTCTACGCCGGACAGCCGTTGGCGGTGCGATCACCCATTGGCACTGTCGAGACGCTGCAGGGCGCTACATCGGAATCGGTAAAGGCATTCCATTCCCGCTGGTATCGACCGGAACGTGCTATCGTCATTGTGTCGGGCGATGCCGATCCGGCGGCACTTGCGGCGCTGGTAAAAACGCATTTCGGTGGCTGGAAAGTGCCCGGAAAGCCAACGCCTTCGCCGTCCTTCGGTGATCCGGTTGCCCCCGCAGGCAGCGACCCCAAGAACCCGGTCGGAGAGGTGCATGTCCAGGTTGAGCCCGACCTTCCACGCACCGCTACCTATGCGATCCTGCGCCCGTGGAGGCAGGTGACTGACAATATCGTCTATAACCAAGGCCTGATGACCGACATGCTGGCGCAGATGATCATCAACCGCCGGCTTGAAGCAAAGGCGCGAGCAGGTGGGAGCTTTCTTGCGGCCAGCGTAAACCAGCAGGACATCAGCCGTTCTGCCGACGTGACGTTCGTTTCGGTAACGCCGCTGAGCGAGGACTGGCGCGATGCACTGTCGGATGTGCGCGGCGTGATCGCCGATGCCATCGCCAACCCGCCCACGCAGGATGAAATCGATCGCGAGATTGCGGAACTCGACGTCGCCTATCAGGTACCGGTGGAACAGCGTGCGCTCCTGCGCGGCGCGCAGGTCGCCGATGATCTTGTACAGGCAGTCGACATCCGCGAGACGGTTGCCTCGCCAGAGGCGGTGCTGGACATCTTCCGCCGCTCTCGCCCGCTTTTCACGCCCGAGGCGGTACACAAGCATACGCAGCAGCTGTTCTCCGGGACTGTCGCGCGCGCCCTGCTGCTGACGCCGAAGGCCGGTGAAGCCGATGCCGCGTCGCTGCGTCAGGCCCTGCTTGATCCGCCAAAGGCCGACGCCAGCGTGCGGCTTGCCACGGCGCCGATCAGCTTTGACTCGATGCCCCCCATCGGACAGCCGGGTCGCGTGGCCGCAATAGTCCCGACCGGCATCCTCAACATCGAGCAAATCGAGTTCGAAAACGGCGTGAAGGCCATGATCTGGCCGACGACCGACGAGCCTGGCCGTGTTGCGGTGAAGGTCCGCTTTGGCGCGGGCTATCGCGGTTTCTCTCCGGCGGATGCGCCCTATATCGGGCTTGGCGAGATGGCGCTTGTCGGCTCCGGCGTCGGTACGCTGGGCCAGGAAGAGCTCGATCGTATCTCCACTGGCCGCAAGATGGGCTTCAACTTCACCATTGATGATGCCGCCTTCGAGTTTTCGGGAGATACCCGTCCGTCGGATCTTGCCGACCAGCTCTATCTCTTTGCGGCGAAGTTCGCGCAGCCGCGCTGGGACGTGAACCCGGTGCAGCGCGCTCGCGCCGCGGCGCTGATGCAGTACGAGTCTTACGAAACTTCGCCGCAGGGCGTGCTTGAGCGTGACCTCAAGTTCCTGCAGCGAGACCGCGATCCGCGCTTCCAGACGCCGACCCCGGCAGAGCTGCAGAAAACCACGCCCGAAGGTTTCCGCAAGGTGTGGGAAAAGGCGCTGGAGACCGGGCCGATCGAAGTCCAGATCTATGGCGACTTTGACCGGACGGCTGCCGTCGCCGCCCTCCAGAAGACCTTTGGCGCGTTGGCCAAGCGCCAGCCGCTTCCAGCCGGGATCGCGCCTGCCAGTGCCAAGTTTCCGGCGGCTACGCCCCGTCCGGTTGTCCTTACGCATCGCGGGGATGAGAACCAGGCGGCGGCGGTAATCTCATGGCCGACAGGTGGCGGCATGGCCGGTATCAGTGAATCGCGGCAGATTGAGCTGCTGACCCAGATCTTCACCAACCGCCTGATGGACGCCGTGCGTGAGAAGATGGGCGCGAGCTATGCCCCGCA
>JBEVKC010000161.1:0-7038 GCA_040509895.1 Novosphingobium sp.
TGGAACGCATCCAGCGCGCGCTCGACAGCGGGCAGATCAAGCAGTTCCATTATCATGACCATGAGCTGGCGCTGCGCCACCAGCATCATGTGGTGACAAAAGCCCTTGCGGATTATGATCGCGAGCAGGCTGAAGCCTGACGCGCCTTACGGAGCCAGAGAGAAATGACCGTCGATACCGTGATCGCCAGCCACTGCCGCGCCGTGACGCCAGAGGAAGTCGCCCATTACAAGGAAAAAGGCTGGGTGCAGCTGAAGCGTTTCATCGATCCCGAGATGTTGGCGACGCTGCTCGCCAAGGCAAAGGGCCTGATGGGCGAGGACGGCGACAGCAACCCGTCCTATGGCATCGATCAGCCCTACTTCAACGCCTTCGCCGCCAGCGGCTACAACGATGACAAGGTGCGCCCGCTCTTCGCCGGGATTGGTCAGGCGGCCAAGGCGCTGATGGACCGCAAGGCCGACTTTGGCGTGCGGCTGTTCAGCGATTTCTTCGCGCCCAAGCTGCCTGCCGCAAAGAAGACGCGCAACATGGGCAATGGCCCGACCAGCTTCCATCAGGACTTCATCACATTCGCCGTGGACCGCGGCGGCGGCATGACCTTCTGGATTCCGCTGGAGTCTTATGGCCCGGAGGCCGGGACCATGTCCTTCATCAACGGCTCACACAAGATCGGCGTGCTGGGGAACTATAGCAGCTATGACGGCATGGACATTCGCGAGGTCTGGCCCGACCTTGCAGACATGGAAATGTCAGAGCAGATCACCTACGAACTGGGCGACGTCACCGTACATACGCACCTGACCGTGCACGGCGCGGGGGCGAACATGCTGGACCGCCCGCGCTGGGCTTATCTTGTCCTGCCGCAGCCCGCCGACGCCCGCTGGAACGGTGCACCGCCAGAGGCCTTCGACCCGGCAGCGCATAACATGGAGCCCTACGGCAAGTTTCCGGACGACGCATTCCCGATCATCGGGTGAGTGAAGCTGCATCCAGCCCCAGCCATCTGGCTGCGGGCGGGACGCGAGACAGAACCAGCCGCTCTGCTACCCACAGCAGGATCAGCGATGCCGCCAGCATCGGGAGGAGCGCGGCGAGCAGCAGGACGATCGCCGCAACGCCGCGCGCTTTGGCAGAGGCGGGCGGCGGTGCGCCCAACAGGCCCTCCGGCTTACGCCGCCGCCACATGATGAAGCCGCTGACCGACAGCGTCACCAGCATCAGCGCGGTCAGCACGCCAACAATCTGGTTGAACGCGCCCAGCAGCTGCCCTTCGTGCCAGGCAATGCCATAGTTCACGACGCGGTCGATCGGATGCTTGTCGGCAAAGTCGCGCCGCGCAACTTCTCTGCCGCTGACCGGATCGTAATCAACTGAGCGGGCCCGTGGCCGGTTCTGTGTGTCCGACTTCACCGTCCAGACATTGCCGGTGGGCGGCCCGAATGCCTGCTGTGCGCCCGGCGGCAGGACAAGCACAGGGAATGCCATGCGCTCACCGCGCGCCTTGGCCACCACATAGGTCAGGCTCATCTGACCGGGTTTGTGGTGATCGTGGTGTGTGACGGCGTGATTCTTCGCCATCGCCTTGTGATCATGTTCGGCGTGGGGATCGGCGCTTCCCGTTTTCCAGTTCTGCGGGCCCTGCATCATGCCAAGCTCTGTCCGCACCATGCGGAAGGCATCGCCCCAGACGCTTGCCCAGGGCAGGCCGGTAAGCAGCAGGACCAGCGCCAGTCCCGAAACCCAGAAACCCGTTACGGCATGCAGGTCGCGCAAAGCCGCGCGCCCGCCAAGGTGCAAGCGCGGCCACAGCACTCCCGCTAACCCGCGCCCATCCGGCCACCACAGGTAAAGGCCGGTCAGGATCATGACGATGGCCCAAGATGCCGCCAGTTCCACCACCCAGTCACCCAGCTTGCCGATCATCAGCGAGCCGTGGAACCGGGCAATGGTAGGGGCGATGCGCGTTTCAGGGTCGAGGCTGCCCAGCACCTTGCCCTGGGGTGAAACGAAGACGTCAACCATCCCATCGCCGCCGGGTCGCGAGAGGTGAATCATTGCAGCGTCGCCGGGTAATTCGGGCAGGCGATAAGCGTGAAACCCAGCACCCGGATTAGCCACCAGTGCCGCCGACAGCTGACGGTCGGGCGACACGGAGCCGTCCACCGGCAGTCCGCGAAAGTTGCGCTCCTCCCACTGGTCAATTTGCGGCTTGAACAAGTAGATCGCGCCGCTGACCGAAAGGATGAGGATGATGGGCATCACCAGCAGTCCGGCATAGAAATGCCAGCGCCAGATGGTGCGATATAGGGCTGCTTCCTTTGCCATGCCTCAGAACCTTGCCCGCACGCCGGCGGAAAATGCGCGGCGCTCTACGGGATAGTAGATGACGGACGCAGGTGCAGCGGCGATGACGGCGGAAATGTCGCCGACCGCCTTCTTGCCGGTGATGTTGCGCACATCAACGAACAGATCGACGCCATCCGCCACCGTCGCGCCGCCCGTCAGGCCCAACAGGGCATAATCTGGAACGCGCGTTGTGTTCCTGTAATCTGCCCAAGCGCCCTGCGGCACCCATTCAAGGTTGGGCGCGATATGCAGCGCGTCACTGCCAAGCCGGACCTCAGTACGAAGGACGTTGCGCGGCACCACCGGCAGGCGGTTGTTGCCGAACTGCACGTCGTTCACGAACCGGAAGTCCGAATAGAGCCACGTCTGGCGGATGCGCAGCCAGTCGGTGGGGTCCAGAGTCAGCCCGGCCTCAATGCCCTTGTGCATGGTGCGGTCGGCATTGAAGGTGGATGCGGGGATGTCCGGCCCGATGTTGTACTGCAGCAGCTCTCCCCGCACCTTCGAGCGGTAGAGAGCGACGTCAAAGCTTGCCCAGCCGATCTGGCCACGTGCGCCAATCTCTGCGGTCCAGGCGCTCTGTTCCTTCAAGGGAACGAACGAGGATATCTGCGCCAGTTCGATGAAGCCGGGGAATTCGGCGGAACGGCTGTAGTTGGCGTAAAGCTGCACCTGCTCCATCGCCTGCCACAGCACGCCGAACTTTGGCGAAAAGCTGTCAAAGCTCGCCTCTCCGGTCACCTTGGTCGGAAAAGTCTGCTCCTGCTTGCGGTAACCGTCGGCATAAATGGCGCCGGCGATCAGCGTGAAGCCCGGCACGGCCTCTGCCCGCAGTTCGCCATAGAGGTTTGAGGTGCGCGCCTGTTGCTGGGCATCGAACGTCAGCGCGCCGCGCTTGGCATTCACGTTGACGAAGCGACGCGAATTGGCGTCACCCCAGCGCGATTCACCGCCAAGGGTGGCGGAAAAGATGCCCGAGGCCCAATCCAGCCGGGCGAAGACGCCGCGATCGGTCGAGGTCTGGTCCACCACCTGATAGATCGGGTGGTACAGTTCCTTGGCGTTGAGGAACACGCCTGCATCCAGCGTGGCATCGTCGCCGATACGGAAAGTCGTGCGGTTCTGCAGGCGCAGCGAATCGATATTGCGCTGCTGGTCCCCGGCGAAGTTGCCCGTCTTGGGCGCGGTGAGGGCCGTGTCCAACGTCAGCGCGCCGGGCAGTTCCTGCTTGATGTGGTTCACGCTGGCGTAGAAGCGCGTTGAGATCGTATCCGACAACCGGAAGCCAGCGTTTCCATGGAACCGCATGGAACTGCGCTGGGCATGATCGCGGTCGCCATCGCTGGTGTCGGCGCTTGCCGCGACCCATGCATTGGCGGCCTCATCCCCGAAACCGGCAGAGACAAGCCCGCGCAGGGTGTTGAACGAACCGGCGTCTAGGCGAGCATAACCGCCGCGCGCGTTGTCGCCCGTTGGCGTCACGCCGTTCACCGCTCCGCCCAAAGTGCCAGAGCCAAAGCGCAGGGCATTGGCGCCGCGATAGACCTCCAGATAATCAAAGAACGCTGGGTCCAGCTCCTGAAAGTCGCCATTGTCATCGGCAAGGTTGATCGGGATGCCGTCCTGCAAAAGCGTTATCCCGCGCATGTGGAAGCCGCGCGATATGCCCGAGCCGCGGATGGAAATGCGCACTTCCTGTCCGTAGCGGGGCTGGAGGTAGATGCCCGGCGAAAAGCTCAAGGCATCGCGCAGCGACACGAGCGACTTATCGGCATAGTCTTCGTGCGTGACGACGTCAGTGCCGCCGGGCGTTGCCGCCGCCTGCAGCCGCGCTTCGTCGGCGGGAGCATCGCCGGTGACGATGATCGTCGGGCGGCCATCGGCGTCGGACCATTCGGCCATTTCATCGGCAAGGGCAGGGGTGGATACGAAAGCAAGTGCTGCGGCCAATGCCGCAAGGGAGGTTTTCATGGGATGTATTCTCGCTGACGGACAGGCGCATGCGCTGTCCGCAAAGTGACGTCAGCCAGGCACGAAGGCCGGCGGTTTCAGTATGTCAGGCGAGAATCGGCGGTGCGCGAAGTGGCGGCCGCAGCCGCGATGCAGAGCGATCAGCGGGCGGAGCGGCTGCGCGGAAACCAAGGGCAAGGATAAAGGCGAGCGCAATGGCCAGCAGTTCGGGCGCAACATTTCCAAGCGCGCCCATCGCCAGCGAAGACCACGAACAGGTGCCGCTGTCCTTGCCATGATCGCCCGAATCATCGGCATGTCCAGCCTTCATCGGCACGGTTATTTCATGCGCGATGCGCTTGCCCTGCCCGTCAGCGCAGATCGTCACGCTCAGCACGGTGGTCTGCTGAGCAAGCATATAGCCCGCCGGGACCAGAGCCTTCATGGCAAGCGCCAGCACCACCAGCAGAGCGGCGAAGCGGCGATTGGCACGCAGGAAGGCGCGGAATGAGCCCACGGGCGCGCCCCTAGAGCCTCGCGCCCCAGCTGTCATCCCCAAAAGCTATGGCGTTTCAAAACCCTTGGCGAGGAATGTCTCAGCCAGCGACGCCAACAATGCCGCACCATTGGGCAGTACGCTTTCATCCAGCACCATGCGCGGCGAATGTATGCCGCAGCAGTGCTGCCAGTCGGCGCCTTCATGCGCCACGCCCAGGAAGAACATCGCGCCGGGAACCTTCTCCAGCACATAGGCAAAGTCTTCCGCGCCCATGATCGGCTCTGCAAGGCGCTGGAACGCGGCTGGGCCGAACAGCGCCTGCGATACCCGCTCGCCCAGGTCCACCGCCTGCCCGTCGCATACCGTTACGGGGAAGCCTTCAAGAATGGTGACGTCAGCGAAAAGGCCGTGCGCCTCGGCAATGCCGCTTGCCAGCTTGCGGATGGCGTCATGCAGCTTGACGCGGTGAGTGGCCGACAGGGTACGCATCGTCCCTTTCAGCGTCGCGCGGTCGGCAATTACGTTGTGGGCCGTGCCGCCCTCGATGCGGGCGATGGTGACAACCACGGGGTCGGCCGGATCGAAACGCCGCGTCATCAGCGTCTGGATAGCCATGACAATTTCGCAGGCGACCGGAACCGGATCGAGCGCGTTGTGCGGCATCGAGGCATGGCCGCCACGCCCCTCTACCACGATCTCGAGCTGGTCCGCCGCCGCCATGAGCGGCCCTTCGCGGCCGCCGACAATGCCGCGCGGCGCATTGGGCATGACATGCAGCGCAAATGCTGCATCGGGAAGGGGATCGAGCAACCCGTCCTCCAGCATGAAGCGCGCACCGTGCCAGCCCTCTTCACCCGGCTGGAACATGAAATTGACTTCGCCCCTCAGTGTCGAGGCCCGCGCCGCGAGCAACTCTGCCGCGCCGGCCAGCATGGCTGTGTGGGCGTCGTGGCCGCAGGCATGCATTATTCCGGTAATGGTAGAGGCATAAGGAAGGCCGGTTTCCTCCGGCATCGGCAGCGCATCCATGTCACCGCGCAGCAGGACACGCCGCCCTTCGCCCGCGCCGCCCTTCAGCACGGCGACAAGGCCGGTGGTCGACCCGCCCTCGCGCCATTCCAGCGGCAGGTGGGCAAGCGCGGCGCGCACCTTGTCGCGCGTCATCGGTGTGAGGAGGCCAAGCTCCGGTTCGGCATGGATCGCGCGGCGGAGCGTGGTGATACGGTCCGAAATGGCGCGGGCGTCGGCAAGAAGCTGTTCCGGCAACATGCCGGCGATGATAGCAACGATCAGTCGCCTGTCGAGCGTACACCGCTGGGTAGTTCATCCTCATCGACCGGGTCCGCGGGGACATGATGCCGAAGCGCCTGCACTGCGAGGATGCCCATGGCGAAATAGCCGACAACTCCGGCGATCGCCACGGCCCAGGCCACGCCCGCAGCCCCGCCCGCACCGGTGCCGATAACGACGTACAGCGCGATAAGCATCGATACCACAGCCAGCACGCGGGCCCACAGGGCGGCGTTTGCACGGCCCGTGGAATGCAGCACCGGCTCGAACGCGACTCGCGCCAGGTCAAAGCTGGCGGCAATCGCCAGCGGCACGAGGATGGCCGACCCTTGGGCAAATTCCTCGCCGCCGATGAGCGCCAGCAACTTGCCGCCAATGGCGATGGCAATGCCCACCACAACCACACCCGCCGCACCGGCAAGGACGCTGGCCTGGAAAGCAAGCTTGCGGAATTCCTCGGCAGTCGCTGCCACCCTCACATCGGCAACCTCGGCATAGACCGAGCGCGTCAGCAGTGTGGAAAGCTTGCTCATCGACTGGGTGAGCTGCCCGGCCAGCCGATAGAGGCCCGCAGCCTTTGTGCCGACCAGACCGCCGACCGCCAGCAGCGGCCCCTGCCGCATCACCGCTTCGAGCGTGGACGCGCAATAGGTGACGACAAAAAACCGCTCGATACCCGGATTCTCGTCGAGCGCCTGCCGCCATTGCCCGATATAGCTCAGGCTTACAGCCTTGGGACAAAGCCACTTGGCCATGCCCCAATAGCAGATGGCCTCGATCAGATCGACGATGGCCCAGGCAATGAGGAAACGCACAACGCTGGGGCCGGTCCACCAGATGATGCAGGCGGCCAGCAGGCGGCCGATTGGGACAAGCGCCTCTACATAGATCGCAAGGTCGAAACGGTGGAGGGCGCGAACTATGCCCGTCGGCGCCGAAACAAGTGCCCA
>JBEVKC010000162.1:0-7170 GCA_040509895.1 Novosphingobium sp.
TGGTTGGCGCGCTTCGGGGTGAAGGCGTGGATCACGCTGGCACGCAGCCGGGCATGAGGCTCTCCCGATTGCGAGAGCACCATCTCTTCCATGAAGCGCGCCCACATTGTCCCGCGCACGCCGTAGTAATCGACGATGGGTCCAAAGCCGGGAACAAGGTTCACGTCATCGGCCAGCAGGTCAGCCACGGCCTGATAGCCATGTACGACATATCCTTGGGAGAACCGCGCCAGCCACGGATGCTCACGTCGCGCAGCCGCGAGGAAGGGATCGGGATTTGCCGAAAACTCCAGCGTCTCCACGGGCAGGACCGGAATTGAAGTGTCGGCAATTGTCGCCATTGAGTGCTTTTCCCGTCAGGACATCGGCGGCACAGGTTCCCAGGTGTAGATCCCGCCGTCCATCGTCAACGCAAGATTCAACTTCCCGCCGGCGATGACGTAACTGGTGACAAAACCCATGTCGCGGGCGATCCGGGTGTCGATTGCCCCCGCCTGACACATCGCCCGCGTCATCGCACCGGACGAGATCGTGAGCGTACCACTGGTCGCTGTCACATCCGAGACCTGCCAGGTTCCCATGCCGCGGTTGCAGTCAAGCTGCATTGCCAGCTTGCCATCCGGCATGAACTGCAGCGTATATTTCTCGACATTGGGTGGAATGATCGTGCCGATGGCGTCATCGGAAGACTGGAAATGCACCAGCCGCCACGTCGTCCCTGCCAGCTCCTGCCGGGGCTCCTGAATCTGCGGCTGCTTCATCGCCCATTCCTGATCACGGCAATTGCGTACCGTGCCGGAAGCGTCGGTCCAGGTCATGTCCGGCCCCTTGCCGCGAAGCTGGTGCCCGCCGCCAGCATAGCTGATGCCAGAGCCGGAAGGCTGCTGCACCAGCGCGACCGAGGTATTCGCCGTCTCCAGCGTCGCCCTGCCGTCAGTGAAGGTCACGTCGAAATTCTGCCCGCCATCGCAAAGGAACGTGACCTTGCGCGGTGCCGTGCTTCCCGAACTGGCGCCGGTATTGCTGGTGTTGTTGCTGGTGCTGGCGCAGCCGCTTACCGTCAGGGCAAGGGCAATGCAACCGACGAGAAACTGCCTCATCCTGGCTCTCCCGAATCGTGTTACGGCAGGTTACCTGTGCAGTGCGAAATCGCCAGACAAAAGCGCGACTTGCTGCACCGTTCAACTTGCCAGGCGATAGTCGCGGAACTGGTCGCGCAGGTCTTTCTTGCTGATCTTGCCGGTGCCGGTGTGCGGAATCTCGTCAACGAATACGACGGCATCGGGCAGCCACCACTTGGCAACCTTGCCTGACAGGAATTGCACGAGGTCGCCCGCCGACAGGTCCATTCCGGGCTTCTTCACCACGACAAGGATCGGCCGCTCATCCCACTTGGGATGGTGAATGCCGATCGCGGCAGCCTCGGCGACTGCCGGATGGCCTACCGCGGCGTTTTCCAGCTCAACCGAACTGATCCATTCACCGCCCGACTTGATGACGTCCTTGGTCCGGTCGGTAAGTTGCAGCGTCCCGTCGGGATAGATCACCGCGACATCGCCGGTGTCGAACCACTGGCCCGGCCCGGTGGCGTCTTGCTCCGCCTTGAAATAGCGTTTCACCACCCACGGACCGCGCACCTGCAACGCGCCCGAAGTCACCCCGTCGCGCGGCACGACCCTGTTCGGATCGTCAAGGTCGACGCAGCGTATCTCGACCCCGAAAGGCACCTGGCCCTGCTTTACCTTGATATTTACCTGCTCTTCGAACGGCAGCTTGTCCCAGTTCCATGTCGCCGCACCCATAGTGCCGATGGGCGAAGTTTCGGTCATGCCCCAGGCGTGGGCTACCTTGACTCCGGCCCGCATGAACCGTTCGACCACCGCACGCGGCGCGGCCGAACCGCCGGTGACGATCTGCTGCAATGACGACGGGATCGGCTCTCCGGTCGAATCAAGGTACTGGAACATCGTGAGCCAGACAGTCGGCACCCCGGCGGAGTGCGTGACCTCTTCCTGATTGAAAAGCTTGCATAACACGGTCGCGTCATTGCTTTGCGAATAGACTATTTTCGCCCCCGAAGCCGCCCCAGCCCAAGGCAGGCCCCAGCTTGCCGCATGGAACATCGGCACGATGGGCAGCATCACCGCGCGGGCGTCCAGTCCGAAGACCGCGGGTTGCAGCGCCGTCATGGCGTGGAGCATGGTTGAGCGGTGCTCGTACAGAACACCCTTCGGATTGCCCGTGGTCCCGCTGGTATAGCAGAGCATGCAGGGGTCGCGCTCATCGCCCGTGTCCCATTCGGTGTGGCCGTCCTCGGCGCCGATCCAATCCTCGAAATGGAGGGCATGCTCAGCGGAATCGTAGCAGATGTAGTGCTCAATAGTGGTCCAGTACGGCTTCAGCCGGTCAACGATGGGCTGGAACGCGCAATCGTAAAGCAGCACCCGGTCTTCGGCATGGTTGGCGATATAGGTCAGCTGGTCATCGAACAGCCGGGGGTTGATGGTGTGGAGCACGCCCCCCGCGCCCACCGATCCATACCAACTGACAAGATGCCGGGAGTGGTTCAGGGCCAGGGTCGCGATGCGGTCCCCCTTGGTAATGCCAAGCCGCCGCAGTGCCTGCGTCATCCGCTGCGCGTCATGGCGGATGCCCGCCCAGTTCGTGCGCGTCTCGCTGCCATCGGCCCAGCGCGTCATGATTTCACGGTGGCCGTGTTCACGCGCTGCGTAATCAATCAGATGGGTTAGCCGTAAATCCCAATCCTGCATCGCGCCGAGCATCTGTGTCTCCCCGGCAATGTGCCCCTTATGCCACCAGTCGCAGGTGGCTTGGCCCTTTCCTTGCCGTAAGGGAAACATTAGCGATGCCTTCGATTGCGGCAAGTCGTTCCGCAAGTTCGCCATCGAGCACAAAATCCCGGCCGATGCGAAGCGAGGGTTCTTCCCCCGTGCCGGTGTGCAATTTGACTATCACCTCGCCGCGACCGTCGGCGCCGGTCTGCAGCAGCATCGCCAGTTCCTGCACCGCTTCGACGCTGAAAATTTCGAGCTTCAGCTCCATCCGTGCGGCGCTCGTCACTTCGGACAGTGGGCGCGCGCCGCGAACGGTAATGCGCGGCGGCTCGTCCGGGCTGGGCGAATCAAGTTCCACGTTCAGCAGGATGCAGGTGCCTTCCTTGGCCCATTTCAGCATCGGCTCGACCAGCGATTCCTCAAAGCAGGATGCGGAAAACTGCCCGCTGGAGTCAGAGAAATCGGCGCGAACAAAGTCCTTGCCGCGCTTTGTCCGCCCCTTGTTCACGGATTCGACCATGGCCGCCATGACAGCCGGAGCGCGCCCTCCCGCAACGCCCTGCGCGATCAGGCTGGCATGGCTGCGCGCTCCATTGGCAGAGGCGATGGCCCGGAACTGCGCTACCGGATGGGCAGCGAAGTAGAAGCCAAAGTTCTCCCTCTCCTTCGCCATCTGGTCGGAACGTGACCACGGCTCCACATCGACCAGCCGCAGAGCCTGTTCGCCGTGCCCCGTATCACCAAGGAAGCTGTGCTGGTCGCTGGATCGTTCGCGCGATGATCTGTCAGCCTCCATCAGCAGAGTGTCTGCATTGGCCAGCACTTTCGCCCGGTTTGGCTCCAGGCTGTCGAATGCACCGGCCGCTGCCAGCCCTTCAAGCTGGCGTCGGTTCATCGAACCGGAAGGCGCGCGGCGGAACAAGTCGTCAAGGCTGGTGAAGCGGCCATTCGCCTCTCGCTCCGCGACAATCGCTTCCATTGCCTTTTCACCGACGTTGCGGATACCCGCCAGCGCATAGCGCACCGCATAGCCTTCGTCGGTCTGTTCGACGGTGAACTCCGCCTCTGACCTGTTCATGTCCGGCCCTTCAAGCGTCACGCCGTTGCGCCGCATGTCATCGACGAAGATCGCCAGCTTTTCGGACTGGTGCATGTCGAAACACATAGAGCCAGCATAAAATTCGTGCGGGTAATGCGTCTTCATCCACGCCGTCTGGTAGGCGAGCAGCGCATAGGCGGCCGCGTGGCTCTTGTTGAAGCCGTAACCCGCGAACTTGTCGATCAAGTCGAACAGCTCGTTCGCCTTCTTGGCGTCAATGCCCGACACCTCCTTGCAGCCATCGACAAAGCGGTGACGCTGCGCGTCCATTTCCGCCTGGACCTTCTTGCCCATGGCGCGGCGCAGCAAGTCGGCGTCGCCAAGTGAATAGCCGGCAAGGATCTGCGCGGCCTGCATCACCTGTTCCTGATAGACGAAGATGCCGTAGGTTTCGGACAGGATCCCTTCCAGCTTGGCATGAGGATACTCGATCGCCTCAAGCCCGTTCTTGCGGCGGCCGAACAGCGGGATATTATCCATCGGACCGGGCCGGTAAAGCGAGACGAGCGCGATAATGTCGCCGAAGTTGGTCGGCTTCACTGCGGCCAGCGTTCGGCGCATGCCTTCAGATTCCAGCTGGAACACGCCGACAGTGTCGCCGCGCTGCAAGAGCTCGTAAACCATCGGATCGTCCCAGGCCAAGGCATCGAGGTTGATCTCGATGTTGCGCTTGTTCAGCAGGTCGACCGCCTTGCGAAGCACGGACAGGGTTTTCAGGCCAAGGAAGTCGAACTTCACGAGGCCCGAATCCTCGACGAATTTCATATCGAACTGCGTGACCGGCATGTCCGAACGCGGATCGCGGTAGAGCGGCACCAGCTGTGCCAGCGGACGGTCGCCGATCACCACACCGGCGGCGTGGGTGGAGCTGTTGCGCGGCAGGCCTTCCAGCTGCATCGCAAGGTCGATCAGCCGCTTGACCTCGTGGTCGGTGTCGTACTCTCGCTTGAATTCCGACACGCCGTTCAGTGCGCGCGGCAGTGTCCACGGATCGGTCGGATGGTTGGGCACCATCTTGCAGAGCCGGTCCACCTGGCCATAGCTCATCTGCAGGATGCGGCCGGTATCGCGCAGCACGGCGCGGGCCTTCAGCTTACCAAAAGTGATGATCTGGGCGACGTGATCATGCCCGTACTTCCGCTGAACGTAGCGGATCACTTCGCCGCGCCGGGTTTCGCAGAAGTCGATATCGAAGTCCGGCATCGAGACGCGTTCCGGATTGAGGAAGCGTTCGAACAGCAAGCCCAGCTTGATCGGGTCGAGGTCGGTAATGGTCAGCGCCCATGCGACAAGGCTGCCCGCGCCCGAACCGCGCCCCGGACCCACCGGAATGCCCTGATCCTTGGCCCATTTGATGAAGTCGGCAACAATCAGGAAGTAACCGCCAAATCCCATGCGGTTGATGATCGAAATTTCGAATTCGAGCCGGTCGCTGTAGCCTTTGACCTCTTCGTAAAGGCCGTGGGCGTTCAGCTGTTCGAAGGCGCGGCCCTCAACTTCCGGCGAGGTCAGCAATTCGGCCAGTTCGCCCCAGACCGCCTCCGGATAGTAAGGCTCCAGCCGCTTCACAAGGCCAGTCCGCGAATCCTCCGCCATCATCCGCGCCTCGCCTTCCTGATCACCGGCAAGGCTGGGCAGGATCGGCTTGCGCTTCGGCGGCGCATAGGCGCAGCGCTGCGCGACGACGAGGGTATTCTCGATGGCTTCGGGTAGGTCGGCGAAGGTCTCTGCCATAAGCTCGGCCGATTTCACCCAGGCCTGCTGGCTGGATCGCGGCCGGTCGGCGGCGTCGATGTGCGTTGAATTGGCAATGCACAGCATTGCATCGTGCGCGGCGTAGAAGCCAGGCTCGGCAAAGTTGGCCGGATTGGTCGCCACCAGCGGGATATTCCGCGCATAGGCTAGTTCGATCAGCGCCTCTTCAGACGCATCCTCCACCGGATCGCCGCGCCGGGCGATCTCGATGTAGAGCCTGTCACCGAACAACCCCTGCAAGCGGTCGCACAACGCCTCGGCCGCAGCGGGGCGACCATCGGCATAGTGCCGCGCCAGCGCACCATCGCCCGCTCCGGTAAGCGCTATCAGGCCATCAGTGCGACCCTCGAGGTCTTCAAGGCGGACGTGAGGGTCCATCTCCAGAGGACGGTCAAGATGTGCCCGGCTGACAAGGTGGCACAGGTTCAGCCAGCCGTCGTCATTCTGTGCGTAGAGCGGCAGCCAGTCGATGGGCCCGCCAGCCTCTCGCGCTACGCCAAGTGTCGTGCCGACGATAGGCTGGATGCCCTTGTCACGGCAGGCCCCGGCAAAAGCGACCGTGCCGTACAGCCCGTCGCGATCGGCAATGGCGATGGCGGGAAAGCCCCGTTCCTTCGCCAGAGCTGCGATTGCCTTCGGATCGATGGCGCCTTCAAGCATGGAATAGCTCGACAGGACACGCAGCGGCACGAAAGGCGAAAAGGGCATGACCTAGCCTAGCCGGGGCGGGAACGCGCAATCAAGTGTGCGGCGCGACCTGCTGGGGATTGTTCCGGCGCAGCCTTGCTTTATCATGAAGATGCGTTCCTATCCCATTGGAAGGAATAGGTGAGGGGAACTTTGATGGAGCAGCAGAGCAGCGTACCGGGAAATCCGCTGGTGGCGCGCGCAAAGGCCATCGTCCTCACCCCCAAGGACGAATGGCCGAAGATCGCTGCCGAAACCCAGACTCCCGGCGACATCTTCACCCGCTACGTCATTCCGCTTGCCGCCATTGGGCCAGTCGCGACGCTGATCGGCGGGCAGGTGTTCGGCTATGGCGCTTTCGGCTTCACCTATCGGCCCAGCCTTGTCGCGGCGCTGGGTTCGGCCGCCATCACCTTCCTGCTGACGCTGGTGGGCGTCGTCGTCCTGACCTTCATCGCAGAGTTCCTCGCCCCCAAATTCGGGGGTGAGGCCAACCGCGCACAGGCATTCAAGCTGGTAGCCTATGGCTCCACTGCAAGCTGGCTGGCGGGCATTTTCGGGCTGATCCCCTCGCTCGGCTTCTTCGGATTGCTAGGGCTGTACAGCGTGTACCTCTACTACACGGGCGCGACGCCGGTGATGAAGGTGCCGCAAGAGAAATCCGCGGCTTACACCGCAGTCACAATCGTCTGCGCTATCCTGCTGACCATCATCGTCGCGCCAATCACTGCTGCCATTGGAGGATTGTTCTTCGCTCCCAGCGCCTATTCGGGGGGGTCCGACTCCGATTCGTCACGCCGGAACGGAGAGGCCCGCTGCCCCTGCTCGGCCGCG
>JBEVKC010000163.1:0-13605 GCA_040509895.1 Novosphingobium sp.
AGGTGAGGGCGTAATCGTCGATCTCACAAGCACGTCGCCTGTGCGCAATGAGAGCGATGATGAGGGGGCGCCGCTGCGCAACATTGCGCTCTGTGACGCAAGTGGCGCGCTGCTTGCCCCGCAGCCGGGCGAAGTGTTCGAAAAAGGTGGCAGCCTGTCCACGATAGACGATGGTGAGCGACTGCGCTTCGTTGCGCCAGCCGACGGCGATTACCTTGTTGCGATTAAGGCCGCTGACACGCGCCGGGAAATATTGGCGCGGAACCGCGGCTTTGGACGCACGCAGTCGGCCGTGACTGCCATGGAACTGGACAATGAGACCAGCGGCATCGTCTCTTCGGGTGCGCCAAAAGTCTATTCCTTCACCGGCCAGGCGGGGCAATGGGTGGAACTGACGGCGGTATCGGAGAAGGACACCCTGCTACGGCTTGCCGGACCGGATGCCACGGGTGCCTATTCAGTGATTGCCGAGAACGACGACAGCAACGGACTTAACCCCATGTTGCGGCGCCGGCTGCGGACCGGGGGCACCTATTACCTGCAGGTCGATTCGCTTGACGACCAGCCGGGCGATTTCGAACTCATGCTGCATCGGGTTCCTGCCCCCACGCCTCCACCGCCTCCTGCCCAGCTGAGGTTGGGCACCGAAGTGGCCGGGCGGCTGGCTGATGGCGATGCGGTTGCTCTCTACGCATTACCGGTCACCGCCGGGCACAGCTATCGGCTGGACCTTACCGCGCCTTATGACAGCACGGTGTCGATCGGCTTGCCCAATCCAGTTGAGGCCGACGATGGCGATGATGGCCCGGAGGCAGGATTCTCCGAGGTGAAGTCGCAGGACGCGAACCTCACCGGTACCGAGCGCCTGAACTTTACGGCGCGCAACAATGGCACCCTGCTTGTGCGGGTGAAGAGTTTTGGCCTGGACGATACCAACGGCGCCTATACGTTGCAGGCTACCGACTTGGGTTCCTAGTCATAGACGCAGGCGTCAAGGGCACTGTTGCGAACCACCCGGCTGCGCGCGGCGATGGAATTGCCGTGGCGACGGGTGAAGCCCTTGGCTCCGTTGACCGCGCGCTTCTTGGGGCTGGGCAGGGCGGCGGCGATGCGGGCGGCCTCTACGGGCGTTAGCCGCGCGGCAGAGTGGTCGTAGTAACGCTGGGCCCCGGCCTCTACCCCATAGGTGCCGATGCCGGTTTCCGCGACGTTGAGATAGACTTCCATAATCCGGCGCTTGCCCCAGATGTTCTCGATCAGGAACGTGAACCAGGCCTCCAGCCCCTTGCGAAGATAACGGGTCCATCCGGCGCCTTGCCAAAGGAAGACGTTCTTTGCGGTCTGCTGGCTGATGGTCGAGCCGCCGCGCAGCTTGCCGCTCTTGGCCTTGGCGTTGCGCTCCATCGCCTTTTCCATCGCTTCGCGGTCAAAGCCGTCGTGCGTGCAGAACTTGCTGTCCTCACCCGCGATCACGGCGGCGACCATGTTTCGGTCTATGCGGGAGATCGGCGTCCAATCCTTGGTGAAGCCGTTGGGATCGGTCAGCATCGTGATCGTCAGGGGCACGGGCACGAAACGGAATATGATCGTCAGGGCCACGCTGCCCAGCACGAACCAGATGATGAAGCGGCCAAGAAACCAGCCGAGGCGATAGGCAAAGCCGCTTTCGGAATTGGGACGCGACTTGGAGAGGAAGCGGATCATGGAATCCGCGCATAGCGGGGAAGGGAGAGCGCAGGCAATCGGCTAAGCTGGAGTATCGCCGCCTATTCGCGCAAATTCCACCGCTTCGTCGCCATGTCCTCGGTAGTCGCATCCAGCGGCGGCATGGTGGGGGGTGGGCCAAGGTCTGGGTGGTCGAAGAACGTCCCGGTCATGTCCGGCGGACCGCGATAGTGCAATTCGAACAGGCGCCACTGGAATAGCCATTCCCCACCAACCTCGACGAAGCGTTCGTAATAGCGGCCGATGGCGATGTTGGTGTTGCCGTTCTTCCAGGCGCAGCGCTCGTCGATATAGGTGCGGCCACTGGCCACTCCGTCACCAACTTCCAGCAGGGGTGTGCGGAAGGTGATGAGAACTCGCGTCATATTGTCGAGAATGCGTGCGATTGTCTCGGCGATTTGCGGTCGGCCTTTCAGCACCATGCCGGAAATGCGCCACTCGCCGTCTTCGGTGAAGCAATTGGCGAAAGCTGCCGCGTCCTGCCGCCACACAGCATCCGTATAGAGCGCGTGAAGCTGGCGGATGCCGGTTTCGGCGGCGGCAAAATCCGTCATGTAGACTGAAGTTCCTTTTCCGTCCGGTCCCATAGGGCCAGCAGCGCCAAACTGGCTGGAGATCGCTTGGCGAACTCGGCGACGGGGGCAAATTCCACGGCCATGCGCTCAACAGCGCTGGCCTGCGGCACGATGGGCCAGTCCGGCTGTGCCTCCAACAGTTCCCGGTGAAGGCGCTTGCGGCGGTCGGCCATGGAGAAGACCGGCAGCAGGCGCGGCCCGCCGCCGTGATGATCTTTCAGATGTTCTTCCACCAGCGCCAGCGTTCGCAGCGCCATCGGTGACGGCTCAAGCGGAATGACGACAAGATCTACGGCACGAAAGATCTGGTCGCTGATCTCGCCAAGGCCGGGCGGGCAATCGAGGATGATGCGGTCGTAGCCTGAATCGAGGCCCTTCAGCAGCTTGCGCAGCCGCTTGGGCTTGTCAGCTTCGATAAGGGAAGCATCCAGATGGCGCAGCGAAAGGTCAGCGGCGAGCAGGTCCAGACCATGCCAGCGGGTCGGTTCGATCCGCTTGGCCGGGTCGGTATCGCGCTCGAATATGCGGGCTGCCTTGCCGTGCTTTGGCTCTTCGCCCAGCAGAAATGCCGCGCCGCCCTGTGCATCAAGATCCCACAGGAGAGTGCGCCTTCCTGACTGCACGGCCGATGCCCAGGCAAGGTTTGCGGCAAGTGTCGTTTTTCCGACGCCACCCTTCATGCTGTAGACGGCAACCGACTTCGTCATGGCTAACGACCCTGTGCAGTGGTGGGGTCAGGTTAGCGGGCGGCAGTGTGAGTGCAAGCCCAAGGCGGTCATGCTCGTGTCAGCCTTCGGCAGCGAGCTGTTCCTCAACATAGCGCCGGGCATGGCGCAGGTGCTCGCGCATGGCGTTTTCCGCTGCAACGGGATCGCGCGCCTCTATCGCGGCGACTATGGCGCGATGTTCCTGCAGCACTTCAGCCGCCCGGCCGGGCTTGGCCCCGGACTTGTAGCGATAGACTCGCAGCATGTAGTGGAGGTCTCCCGCCAGCATGTGCGCGAGGCGTTCGTTGCCGCTGCCGTTGACGAGGCGGTAGTGGAAATCGAGGTTCTCGGTTTCCTGGTAGTATCCCGTGTTCTCCTGAACGCTCTTCTGCTTCTCGTGAACGTCGAGCAGCTTCTTCAGCGCCGCGATTTCGGCATCGGGCATGTTGGTCGCTGCGAGATTGCAGGCAAGGCACTCAAGCGCCTCACGGACCTGCAGGATTTCGTTGAGATCCTTGGGGCTTAGCTTCGCCACGCGGACGCCAACATTGGGCGTGCGCTCAAGCAGTTTGCGCCCTTCAAGGCGTCGGATTGCCTCGCGCAACGGACCACGGCTGACCCCGAGCGAGGCGGCTAGCCCCTGCTCGGAAATCTTCGCCCCCGGTTCCAACTGGCCCGAGATGATCGCTGCCTCAATCCGCTCGGCGACTACGTCGACGAGCGATTGTGCCTGCACTTTGTTTTCGAGAAGCCCCGCCATAGCGGTCTCCCTAGCGCGGATCAGGCCGCCTTGGAAAGCTGTCCGGCGTTCTTGCCCGCAAGCCTGCCAAAGACTGAGCCGTTGAGCAGTCCCGTGCCGCCCGGATAGTTCTGGTAGAAGATGCCGCCAACGAGCTCACCCGCAGCGTAAAGGCCGGGGATGGGCTTTTCGGTCAGGTCCAGCACTTGGCCCTCGGTGTTGATCTTCAGACCCCCGAACGTGAAGGTGATGCCGCAGGTCACGACATAGCCGTGGAACGGACCCTGATCGATCGGCAGCGCCCAGTTCGACTTCGGCACGGCGAGGCCCTTGGTGCCAACGCCGTCGAGGATCGAGGGGTTGTATGTGTTGCCAAAGGCATCGGGCGGGCAGGCGGCGTTGAATTCCGTAATGGTCTTCTTCAAGCCCTCGACGTTGATATCGAGCTTTTCGGCCAGTTCCTCGATGGTGTCGGCAGTGGCCTTGGTCACCTCGCGGATGCGATATTCGTCGCGGACGTTGTCGTGCGTCTTGGCGTCGAAGATCTGCACGGCGGCGCGCTGGGGCTGCTTCATCACTTCCTTGCCGTACTTGGCATAGGTGTGGTTACGGTAGTCCGCGCCCTCATCAATGAAGCGCTCACCGTTGAGGTTCACGACGATGCCAATGGGGTAGGAATGCTTCTGGAAGTTGTCGAGCACAACGCGGTCGCCATAGGGCGGGGCCGAGATGTCCCACTGCACGGCATGGGCGCTTGACCAGCCGCCATGCGGGCGGGCGCCGATCTTCAGCGCGGCGTTGATGCCGTCCCCGGTATTGTGCTGCGTTCCGCGGACCCGGCAGAGTTCCCAGCCGGCGCCAAGGTAGCGGACGCGCATTTCCGGGTTGGACTCGAACCCGCCGCAGGCGAGGACAACGGCCTTGCCGGGGATGTTTTCGTAGCCGTTGGGGCCGAAGGCGCGCACGCCCGTGACCTTGCCGCTTTCGTCCTGGATCAGCTCGCGCAGGCCGGTTTCATAGCGGATGGTGATGCCCATGCGCTCACAGGCCGTGACCAGCATGTCGACAAGACCCCAGCCGCCGCCGACAGCCTCGATATTCACGCCGCCGTAGAAGTGGTGCTTGCCTTCTATCTTGAAGGACTGGCGGCCGAACATGGGGATGAAGCGGATCTTGTGTTTGCGCATCCAGCGCATCGTATCGCGCGACTGGCTGATGAGGATGCCGCCCAGTTCCTCATCCGCCTGATGCTCTGTAATTCGCATCAGGATTTCCATGAACTGTTCTTCTGACAGCGGAGGCAGGTTGCCGATGGAGTCGTATTCGCCCGGCGTCATGTCATCGAGGATATCGGTGCGCAGGTCTTCCACGCCGTCATGGCAGAAGCGGAAGCCGCCTGCGGTGAAGGTCGAATTGCCGCCGCGATCTTCGAGGGTGGCCTTTTCCAGCACCAGAACCTTCGCGCCCTGTTCGGCTGCGGAGAGTGCGGAGCAAAGCGCGGCATTACCTGCGCCAACCACGATCACATCCCAGCTTTCTTCGGCCATCGCTTGCTCCTTGCGTGAATTTCGTTTCGGAGGTCCGCCTAAATACGAGTCGGTAAACTGTCAACAGTTGACATAATGTGATCAGGGCGGCCGGGCTAGGACATTGCCCTCGAACAGCCGCCGCGCGCTGCGAAAAACGGCGCCGTACAGGGCCTTTGGGCCACTATCCGGACCATTCACGACTTCGGCATCAACAGTGGTTGTGCCTGATGCGTGGCCGACGCGGATGGGGCCTTCGGTTGAGGTGCAGAGTGCATGGGGGATGGAGCCGGGGACGCGTGCAGCCACTGCGAGACAGATGGCTCCGGTAATCGGAACAGCACGATGCGGCAGTCCGACCGAGATCATGCGAATGCCGATGTCTGCGTCCGCCAGGGCAAGGGTTCGGCCTGAAAGCGTGACGGCTTCGCGCGGAGGGCAGACTATGGCCACTTTCGGGACGCTGGTGATTCTTCCTGCTGCATCGAGATCGGAGGCAATGCCCATGCGCAACGATCCGGCGCGGCGGATGGCTTCCATCCTCGTCAGGAACTCTTCGTCCCGTTGCAGGGCGTCTGGCAGTTCTGTTCCGGTTTTTCCGAGGCTTTCCGCTGCGACAAAAACGCAGGGGTTGGCTGCGTCGACACATGACGCGGCCACGGTGCCGAGGCCATCTATCTCGAGTTCATCCACCGGTGATCCGGTTGGCAGCAGTACACCCGTCTTGGCACCGCCGGGGTCCAGGAACTCCAGCTTGATCGGTGCGGCAGTGCCTGAAACGCCGTCGAGCGTGAAATCGCCGTCCGGGGCCAGTACTCCGTCGACGACCGGGAAGCGGGCGAGGATGATCTTGCCGGTGTTGGTGTTGTGGATGCGAACCGCTGCCTCGCCATCGCGAGGCGCTTCTACAAATCCCTCCTCGATGGCGAAGGGGCCGATGGCAGAGGACATGTTGCCGCAGTTGCCGCCGTAATCGACATGCGCCTGATCCACAACAACCTGCGCGAACGTGTAATCGACATCGGCATCGTCGCGGCGGGGAGGGCCGACGATGCAGACCTTGGAAAGCGAGGAAAGCCCGCCGCCCATGCCATCCAGCTGGCGACCGTATTCATCTGGAGAGCCCATCGCTGCAAGGAAGATGGCGTCCCATTCCGCACGGTTGGCAGGCAAATCCTGCACTTTGAACATGAGCGCCTTGGATGTGCCGCCCCGCATGAACACCGCGGGTATGCGTGCCAATTGCATGGTAACCGGTCTCCCATCGAACATTAGCCGGGCAGTGGAACCCGTGAACCAAACTGTCAACAGTTGACGGATCGCGGTCAGGCGTTTTCAAGTTTCAATTGATACCGGATTGCGGGGTGCGTGGCGGGCAGTCATAAGGGAGGCATCTCTGGCAAGGGAAACCCCATGGAATTCGACATGCGCGAGCTGCCGCTCGCCCAGCGCTACAAGATACTCGGCTCCACCATCACTCCGCGCCCGATTGCCTGGGTGACGAGCATTTCCGGGGCGGGCGTGATCAATGCCGCGCCGTTCAGCTTTTTCAACTGCGTTGGGGTAGAGCCGCCGCTGATCGTGCTGGGCCTGCTGCGTGACCTGAAGACGGGCCGCATGAAGGACACGGCGACGAATCTCCACGAAACAGGCGAGTTTACCGTGAACCTTGTCTGCGAGAGCGACGGGCCGGTGATGAACGACACCAGCGCCGCTGCGCCGCCGGACGTCAACGAGCTGGACTATGCCGGTATAGCCACCGTGCCATCACGCTTCGTCGCGCCTCCCCGTATCGCCTCCAGCCCCGTCAATT
The DNA here is from genome assembly GCA_040509895.1 of Novosphingobium sp. Classification (GTDB taxonomy): domain Bacteria; phylum Pseudomonadota; class Alphaproteobacteria; order Sphingomonadales; family Sphingomonadaceae; genus Novosphingobium. The sequence continues at coordinate 7,086 of JBEVKC010000163.1, forward strand.
TCGAATGCAAGGTCCACCAGTTGACGGACATCGGCATGCAGACAGTCGTGCTGGGCGAGGTACTCGCAGCACACATCGCCGATGAGTTCATCAGCGACCGCGAAAAGCTCTATTTCGATACCCCCGCGATGAAGCTGATCGGGCGCACGCACGGTGCGGGCTGGTATGTCCGCAACAGTGACAGCTTCGTGATGGAGCGCCCGGACTACGATCCGGAGCGGCTTCCCGAGGGCTGAGTTTTCCACGCCTCTCCCGGTCTTTTCCACCGCTCTGTCAACAGCGTGGCGCGCCGCGCATTTTTCTATACAGCCCACTCCTGAAGGCATATCCTCGCTGTGCCAGAGCCGGGAAAATGCTGCAGGAACAACGGTTCAGCCATTACGCGGAGGGGGAGTAAGTGGCCGTGACAGAGCACGTCGATTTCAATGGGTTCATGGAAGGGGTCATGCGGCGCAACCCGCACCAGCCGGAATTCGTCCAGGCAGTCCAGGAAGTGTCCGAAGATATCTTCGGCTTCATGGACACCAACCCGGAATACCACAGGCAGCAAGTCCTGCGGCGCATTGCAGAGCCGGACCGTGTTGTTTCTTTCCGCGTGTGCTGGGAGGATGACGCCGGAAACATTCGCGTGCAGCGCGGCTGGCGCGTCCAGAACAACAACGCGATCGGCCCCTACAAAGGCGGCCTGCGCTTTCACCCTTCGGTCAACGAAAGCGTGCTCAAGTTCCTGGCCTTTGAGCAGACATTCAAGAACGCGCTGACTGGCCTGCCGATGGGCGGCGGCAAGGGCGGATCGGACTTTAATCCCAAGGGCAAGAGCCTGCGTGAAATCATGCGCTTTTGCCAAAGCTTCATGACTGAACTCTATCGCCACATCGGCGCGGACGTGGACGTGCCCGCCGGGGACATTGGCGTCGGCGCGCGGGAAATCGGCTATATGTTCGGCCAGTACAAACGCATCACCGGCCACTTCACGGGCGTCCTCACCGGCAAGGGTCTGGAATACGGCGGCTCCCTGATCCGGCCAGAGGCGACCGGTTATGGCGCGGTCTATTTCCTCGCCAACATGCTCGCCACCCGGAATGACGACCTTGTCGGCAAGGTTGCGGTTATTTCCGGCTCCGGCAATGTCGCCACCCATGCGGCAGAGAAAATTGACCAGCTTGGCGGCAAGGTAGTGACGCTGTCTGACTCGGCTGGTTTCATCTACGATCCCGACGGAATCTCGCAGGAAAAGATCGACTGGGTGAAGTCGCACAAGTCACACCGGCGCGGCCGGATTGAGGACTATTGCGAGGAATTCACAAGCGCCACGTTCCATGCGGGCAGGACGCCCTGGGGCGTACCATGCGACCTGGCTCTGCCCTGCGCGACCCAGAACGAATTGCTGGGCGAGGATGCAAAAACCCTTGTCGCCAATGGCTGCTTCGCAGTGTCGGAAGGCGCCAACATGCCGACCGATCTGGACGGCGTGCACGCGTTCAAGGCTGCGCGCATTCTCTATGCTCCCGGCAAGGCTGCCAACGCTGGCGGCGTTGCCGTCTCTGGTCTGGAGATGAGCCAGAATTCCGAGCGCCGTTCGTGGAAGGAAGAAGAACTCCAGCAGATGCTCAAGGACATCATGGCTGGCATTCACGAACGCTGCGTGGCTTTTGGCGACCAGGGCGGCGGTTATGTCGACTATGTGAAAGGCGCCAATATCGCCGGCTTCAAGAAGGTGGCAGACGCAATGCTGGCGTTTGGCGTTGTCTGAGGCGGGGGCGGTGGACGGCGAAAAGCCCGCGGCCCCGGCACAGTTCACTCCCCATGCGATCCACCTTGTCCGCACGGCGACGCAGGTGAACCTCTCGCTCAGCCAGATGGCCGATCAGAAGGCCAGCATCCTGATGGGCGCGACCTTCGTGGTCTTCACCATATCGGTGGGACAGGCGGGCAGGGGGCACTTCCCCATCGCCCTGATGGTGCTGGCGATCTCTGCTTTCCTCTCTGCAATGTTTGCGGTTGCGGCGATCCTTCCCTCGATCCGCCCGCCCAAAGCGGACGAGGGGATGGAGAACCTCCTGTTCTTCGGGGCCTTTACCCAGTTCAGCGAAAAGGAATTCGCTAACCGCGTTTTGGGCCAGTTGGGCAGTGACGAGCAGGTCTTTCGCACGATGCTGCGCGACATCTATCAGAACGGGCAGGTGCTGCAGCGCAAGAAGTACCGCTATCTTGGACTTGCCTACCGGATATTTCTTGCCGGATTGACGGTGACGCTGATCACGTTCCTGATTGAAAGCCGGGGCACCTTGTTCGGAGTTGCGTAGCCATGAAATCGACAGGAGCGCCGCGGCCATGACCTGCCACCACAAGTTCGCTTTGGCATCTGCGCTGCTGGCCTGCTCAAGCCCGGCCTTCGCCTCCACCGACGATTGGGACAAGGCGAGCGACATTGGACGTGCGGGCCTTGTCATCGCGGCGCTGGGTGTTCCCGTGGTCCAGGGCGATTGGAAAGGGGGTAAGGAGGCCGCTTTCTCTGTCGGAGCGGCGTATGCGGTCACGAGAGGCCTTAAATGGGCAATTCCCGAAGAGCGCCCCGATGAAAGCGGTGATGACAGCTTTCCATCGATGCACGCCTCAACCAGCTTCGCCGCCGCTGCGACACTGCATAAGCGATACGGCTGGGAGGTCGGCCTTCCCGCGCACGCCGTTGCCACCTTTGTCGCTGCCGCCCGGGTCAAGGCAGACAAGCATTTCGTCCATGACGTGATTGTCGGCGCCGCGATTGGCGAGGCTGCCGGCTGGCTGCTTACCTCAAAGGCGAACGAAAATGTCCAATGGCTGCCTTGGGGAAATACCAATGGCGGGGGCGCAACGGTCGTGATGCGCTTCTGATTGGTTGTTCGGCCTTACTTGACGCCCAGAATTGCCGCCTGCTGGCGTAGCGTTTCTGCTTGCGCCGGATTGGAGGCAATCGCGTCCTTCAAGGCTTGTGACGCCTTGTCGGGCTGGTTCAGGGCCATTCGGCTACGCATCAGCATGACCCATCCGTCCGGGTTCTGCGGCTCGCTCTTGAGCCGACCCTCAAGGCGAGAGACCATTCCCTCAGCCATGCCGCGCTGCTCGCTTGGCGGGATCGCGGCTGCGGCTTGCAGGTCCTGCGCCGAGGGGCCGGGAATACCACGCGCTGCGACGGGCATGGCAGGGGCGGGTTGCTTGACCGAGGCGAGGCGGCTCGAAACATCGATGCCATTGATCTTTGCCACCTGCTCGACAGTGCGGCGCAGGTCGCTCTCCCACGGCGCGCCCGGCGGTGTATCGGCGAGAAGTGCTAGCCAATCGTCGACGGCGCCCTTGTGGTCGCCATCGAGATCTTTCTTCACCGCGAGGACATAGCGCGCGCGGGGGGCTGTGGAGTCGAGCGAGATTGCCTTGGCGAAATTGGCCGCGGCTTCTGCCGGCATCGGATCGCGCTCGCTTGCCATGACCCGCGATTCCCCAAGCGCCGACCACACACCGGCGGCGTTGGGCATTGCGGCTGTTGCCTTTTCATAAGCGGTTACGGCGTCGCCAAAGCGGCCAGCGTTGAAGTGAGCGGCGCCCAGTCCTGCCCAGGCTTCTCCATCGCCGGGGTTGTCTTTCACCCGCTTTTCCAGCGCCGCCAGGGGGTCACCGCTAGTGCTGCTGCCGCTCATTTCCGATACGGCGGCAGGTGCCGTGTCACGATTGACGGCATAGCCCACGGCAAATCCAAGTGCGATGATCGCGCCCCCAAGCGCCACTTTTCCCCATCCAAACCCGTTGCTTGGAACTTGTGTCATCCCTGTGTTCCGGTCCATAAGCTTGGATAGGCAGGCTATCCGGTCACCCCATTGTCGGGCATGATGTGGCGCAGGGCCGGGCATAATGCAACGGGCGTACAAGGGGTGGCGCTCTCAGGGGGAATCAGTGGTCGATCGCGTTCGTATTGCCATCGTCGGCTCAGGCCCCGCCGGGCTGAGCGCGGCTGCGCGTGCAGCGCAGCTTGGCATAACACACGTACTGCTGGAAAAGACCGACCACCTCTCCGACACGATCTACAAGTACCAGAAGGGCAAGCACGTGATGGCAACGCCGTCCGCGCTGGTCCTGCGATCCGACTTCGATTTCGACGCAGGCAAGCGTGAAGTCGTGCTGGGCATCTGGGATCAGCAAGCGGCAGAGCAGAAGGTCAACGTCCGCTTGAACGCCGACGTGCTGAAGATCGAGGGTGCGAAAGGCGCCTTCACCATCACGCTGAAGGGCGGGGATGTGATCGAGGCGGAGGCCGTGGTCCTCGCCATCGGTACGCAAGGCAATCCCAATACGATGCGCTGCCCGGGCGGTGACCTGCCGCATGTGCAGTATCAGCTGGATGATCCCGGCGAATATATCGACGAACACATTACTGTTATCGGCACCGGCGACGCAGGAATAGAGAACGCGCTGGGCCTCGCCGCCGATCCCGCGCAGCGCAATGTCGTGACGATCCTGAACCGCGGCACGGATTTCGCCCGCGCCAAGAGCGCCAATGTAAAGCTGCTGCAGGAAGCAGCGGCTTCGGGGCGGGTCATCATCCGGCTGGAAACATCCCCCGCCGAAGTGCGTCCGGGTGAACTGGTTCTCGACACGCGCGACGGGCAGGAGACAATCCGCTGTGACCGCATCATCGCGCGCATGGGCTCCACCGCACCACGCAACTTTGTCGAAGGGTGCGGCATCCAGTTCAGCAGCGATGATCGTGAGGCTTTTCCGATCCTCTCTCCTGCGTTTGAGACGACCAAGCCCGGTATCCACGTCATCGGCGCTCTGGCGGGCTATCCGCTCATCAAGCACTGCATGAACCAGGGCTATGATGTCGTTGAATTCCTTAACGGCAACACGAGCCTTAAGCCGGCTGACGAGCCGATCCTGGCCCAGAAATTCGCAGCCCTGCCGGGTAATCGCTCGGTCGATGAGTGGCTGGATGTGTTCGGCACCAACATCGAAATTTTCCGCGAAGTTTCCTCACTCCAGCTGCGCGAACTGATGCTGGACAGTGAGGTGCGCAGCTATGCAGCCGACGACGCGGTGTTTGAGCGCAACGATCCCGGATCGTCGTTGTTCGCCATCGCCCAAGGTTCGGTGCTGGTTGAGATCAACAAGGACGATCCCAGCAAGACCGTGCCGATCGCGCAGGGCTCGATCTTCGGTGAGGTCGGCCTGATTTCCGGACGACGGCGCGGGTCGACGGTCCGGGCGGCGGAACCGATGGTGGCGGTCGAACTGTCCCGCAACGCCGCGTTGAAGCTGATTGCCACGGTGCCCGCCGCTGGCCGCGTGGTGTCGCGCATTTCGATCGAGCGGCAATTGCTCCAGATCTTCGGCTCTGGCTTGACCAGCGCCGATGTGGCGGAACTGGTCGAAGGCGCGGAAGTGCAGAACAAGCGCGCTGGCGAGGTCGTGCTGACGGAAGGCGACACTGGCAACGACATCTACGTCATCCGCCGCGGTTCGATGATCGTAGAGAAGTCCATCGGCGGGAAGCCGGTGTTCATGTCCTACCTTCCGGCGGGTTCCTATGTCGGCGAAATGGCGCTCATCGACGGTGCGCCACGTTCCGCCACGGTGAAGGCGGCGATCAAGTCCGAGGTCATCCGCCTGCCGGGTGAGGCTTTCATGCGTCTGATGCAGAAAAAGCCCGAACTGCTTCGCAAGGCCCAAACCGACATGGCCGCTCGGCGCGACGTCAACGCCTTCGTCGAGGGACGGAAGGACAACTTCTCCAGCGTCGTCGACATGTATTCGGAGACAGCGCAGTTCCTTATCGACAACGGCATCGGCGAAGCGACCGACGTGTTGCTGATCGACGAAACGCTCTGCGTCGGCTGCGATAATTGCGAGAAGGCCTGCGCCGACAGCCATGAGGGGCTCAGCCGTCTGAACCGTGAGGCAGGCAAGACCTACGCTCACCTCCACGTGCCGACCAGCTGCCGCCACTGCGAACATCCGCACTGCATGGCCGACTGCCCGCCCAACGCCATCAAGCGCGGCCCTGACGGCGAGGTGTTCATCGACGACACCTGCATCGGCTGCGGCAACTGCCAGCGCAACTGCCCCTATGGCGTGATCCGTATGGACAGTGTCCCGCCGCCCAAGCCGTCGCTGCTGTCGTGGCTGTTCTTCGGCAAGGGACCGGGACCGGGAGAACCCAGCTACAAGTGGCGCAAGTCGAATATTGCCGAAGGGACAGAACAGCCCAAGAAGGCGATAAAGTGCGACATGTGCTCCGGCATCGAGGGCGGCCCGGCCTGCGTTCGCGCCTGCCCGACCGGCGCCGCGATCCGCGTCGCACCCGAAGCCTTCCTCACCGTCGCCCGGCTTGCGGAGGAGGGTTGATGGCGGCCGCTCCCCGAACCAGCCAGCAGACCTCGCGACAAGTTTCTACCGATCACGAAGGATTCCTGCGCCACCGTAATTTTTACTGGCTGAAGATTGCCGTGGGCATCTGCGTCGTGGCGATCATCGGCTATGCCGTGGCCGA
>JBEVKC010000164.1:0-18184 GCA_040509895.1 Novosphingobium sp.
TTGGCATCGTCGCGCGTCACGTCGATCCGGCGCGCGCGGCGGAAGCCGGGGCCATCGTTTTCGGGAAGCTCGTGCCAGCCCTGCGGATCGACGGGGTTGCGCAGGTCTCCTGCATCGGCATCGGCAACGTTGGGTGGTGGGCCGCCTGTCTGGACCCCGCTATTGCCCTCTTTAAGGCCCCAGCAGATGTTGACGCGCTCGGCCGTCAGTCGCTCGAATTCTTCTGGCGTCATGCGGGAACGCATCATCTCTTGCCAGTTGTCGTGCCACTGTGACCAGGCGAAGGCAGATACCAGAGCCGTGCCGGAAATGTCGTCCAGCGGCAGGTAGATTGGCGCGCCTTCGCTGATCAGTTCGGGCATCGTTTCCTTGATGAACAGGCGCAGGTGGTTGCCGCCACGCACGCCGACAAGGCTTTCGATCCCGGCATGGGACGGCGTGGCGGTGATCGAATTGATCGTCTTGTCCAGCGCCAACCTTGCCTGGAACTCCGCCTCGTCCAGCACCTTGCCGTGACCGCCCGAGGACGGTGTGCGGTAGTCGCGAGCGCGTCCGATGAACAGGCGGTCGCCCTGATCGCCATCTGGCCAGCTTACGTCGATGGTACAGGTCCGGCGCACGGAATTGGCGGGCCGGATGGGAGCGGGATTGGCCGTACTGCGCGGCGGAGGGGGAAGCGTCTTATCCATGATGGTGTGATTGTCCCCCCTATGCTTCTTGTTTTCAACCCGACTCTGCCACCTTCACCAGAAGTTTGCCAACAAAAGCATTGCCGCCAAAAACGCTGGCGAAGGCTGCCGGAGCGGCGTCGATCCCTTCTACCACGGTTTCGGCGGCCTTGAGCTTGCCCGCGGCAATCCAGCCCGCGATGTCCTGAAACGGCTGGGGTCCGGCCATCATTCCGGCAAAGCCCTTTATCTCCAGACCCTTGGCCATGATCTGGCGGTAGAATCCGGGCAACCGGTCGGGCCCGGGGCCCTCCATGCCCACGCCGTAGTAGGCAATGTATCCGCACATCGCCATGCGCGCCCCGCGATTGAGTAGCGGCAAGACCGCCATGGTCACGTCACCACCGACATTGTCCAAATAGACCTCGGCGCCGCCCGGCAGCGCGGCCTCGAGTTGCTCCGCAAAATCCGCTGCCTTGTAGTCAACGGCGGCATCGAAGCCGAGGTCGAGCAGCGCCTTGCACTTCTCCGGCCCTCCTGCGATTCCGACGGCGCGCGCGCCAAGGATTCTGGCGATCTGCCCGGCGATGCTGCCGACTGCCCCAGCGGCTGCGGAGATCACGACCGTCTCGCCCGCCTTGACCCGAGCCGTGGTGACAATGCCTGCATGCGCGGTCTGGCCCGGTCCTCCAAGCGCGCCCAGTGCGCTCGATACTGGACCCAGCTTGGCGTCAATCTTGCGAGGCGGGCCGCGATAGTCGCTCCGGTCCGGGGCGAGGACCGCATATTCGCGCCATCCAGCTCGCGCCTCGACAATGTCTCCCACGGCGTAGCCCGGATGGTTCGACGCTATGACTTCGCAAACGGCAGGAGCTGCGATCACCTCACCGATCTGCATGTGCGTGGCGCCCGAAAGCAGCTTTTCGTCGAGCGAGAATCGGATCAGCGGATCAAGCGCCAGCCACAGCGTCTTGAGGAGGATTTCGCCTTCGCCCGCTTGCGGGATCGGTAATTCCTCAACGCGGAAGTCCTCGGCCTTCGGATTGCCCTTGGCATAGGAAGCAAGGACGACCTGCTTCATCGTGCCGCTCATTTCAGCCTCACCGTCACCGCCGACATGCCGCGATGGTCCAGCCCGCGATAGACCGGCTTGGGCTTGTCGGGATCGAGCCGCATCTTGGGGAAGCGGTCCATCAACCCGCTGATCGCCACGATCATCTCCTGCCGCGCTACGTCCATGCCAAGGCAGCGGTGCGGGCCGAAGCCAAAGCCCATCTGGTGGCTCTTGTCGCGGAAGATGTCGTATTCTTCGGGATTCTTGAACACCGCCGGATCGTGGTTCGCCGCGCCAAGGCACAGGTGGACGCGATTGCCAGCCGGAACCATTACGCCCTCAACCTCGGTGTCCTCCATGCAGAGGCGCGGGAACACCGGGTCGGTCGCCCGCCAACGCAGTCCTTCCTCCACCGCCTGATCGAGCAGGCTGCGTTCCTTCACCGCCGCTTCCCAGAAGTGGTAGTGGTTCATCAGCGCATCGATGGTGATGCCAAGCTGCCGCCAGGTAGTGCCGCCACCCGCGAAGATCGCCAGCTTGCAGTAACCGAACAGCTCATCCTCGGTCAGCTTGCGGCTGGAGCCGTCCTCGTTCTTGATCTCGTTCTCGAGCAGCCCGGCAATGATATTCTCGCCGGGATTTGCCATGTTCTCGGCGATGAGGTTGCGCAGCGTCTGGTCGACCCACTTGCGGGCGGCAGCCGATTCCTCGGGCGGAAGGTGCGCCGCGCCGAAAGTCGCTCTGTCTAGCTGATAGCGAAACTCGATGACGTTCTCGCCCTCAAGCCCGATTGCGCGCGTCACGGTCGCCATTGGCAGCAGCGCACAGAGCTCGGAATTGAGGTCCACCGCGTCCTGGTCCTGAATGCGGTCAAGCAGCGCATCGACCGTCTCCTGAATCCAGCGCTTGTTCCACCAATCGAGCACCTTGGGGCGCTTGAACAGCGGCTGGGCGGCGGTGCGCAGACGCTTGTGCGGCTTGCCGACCATCGACAGGATCGTGGGGCCAATGGTGCGCACACCGGCGCTCTCGTTGTAGCCTTCGGACGAAAAGATCAGGTTCTCACGAAAGCCGATCTCACACGCGCGGTATGAGAAGAAGGTGTAGGAACCGCGCTGGACATCCGAGAACGGCATCTCCGGCACGCCCAGCAGTTCGCGCAAGGACCCCTTGTGGACCGGTGCGGCGTCGCGCAGCCGGTTCATGTCCTCGGTATAGTCCTTGTCCATGTCGACGCCGGTGTTCGCCGACTGCTTCTTCATGTTGAACAGGGAGTCGTAGCGGGGATTGTCTGACACCAGCGATGCCAGCGCGTTCGACTTTCCGCCGGAAACGGGACAGGTAGCCATGGTCAGCCTCCCACTTTGCGGCCTGCGAACAGGCCGCCGTCGACCGGCAGGTTCACGCCGGTAATATTCGATGCAAGGTCGGAGGCGAGGAACATCGCCGCCGCGGCCGTGTCGGCCGGGTCGATGGCCTTGCCGAGCGGGTGGGCCTTGCCCATGCCTTCCTTGATCATGGCGGCGTTGGGGCCATCGGGGTCCATGCCGGAATAGTGCGTGAGCATTCCCGCCGGGCAGACCGAGTTCACGCGGATGCCCTTTTCAGCCACTTCGATGGCGAGTGAGCGGGTGAGTTGCACCACGGCGCCTTTGGTCATGCCATAGACCACGCCGCCATAGCCCATCATCCCTGCGACTGAGGCGGTGTTGACGATGGCGCCACCGCCACCCTGCGCGTCGAACTGGCGGATCGCTGCCTGGCAGCCGAAGATCACGCCATTGATATTCACTTCCTCGACCTTGCGCATCTCGTCATGCGGAGTGTCGAGCAGCTTGCGCAGGCCCAAGCCGGGTACTGGATTCACGGTGATGCCAGCGTTGTTGTAGATCACGTCGAGCCGGCCATAGCTCTCGACTGCGGCTGCCACTGCTGAATCGACGGAAGCGGGATCGGCGACGTTGCATTCTACCGCCCTGGCCTGTCCTTGCGGGGCGCCGGAAAGCTGGACAGACTCTTCCGCCGTCGCCTTGTTCACGTCGGCCGCGATGACTTTCGCGCCGTGCTCGGTGAACAGCTTCACAGCGGCACGCCCAACACCTGACCCCGCGCCGGTGACGACTACGACCTTTCCTTCAAGCAAGCCCTGCATCTGTTATTCCTCTTCCGGTGTTTCTTATGATCTTGGCTTTTTGCCGCTATCCGCCGATGTTGAACGTCGTGAGCATCTGGAATTCGCGCAGGCCTTCCATGCCGCGCTCCCGGCCAAGGCCGCTCATCTTGATGCCGCCGCCCGAGGCATAGCTGGACATCACCGCGCCGTTCACGTTCACGGCGCCGCTGCGGATTTTGAGCCCGGTGTTGAGCGCGGAGACCTTGTCTTGGCCTGTCACCCAAGCCGAAAGGCCGAACTGCGAGTCATTCGCCATGGCAACCGCATGATCCAGGTCCTTGTAACCGATGACGGTCACAACAGGCCCGAAGATCTCTTCTTGCGCGGCGGGATTGGAATTGTCAGGCACATCGAGGATCGTCGGCTCGAAGTAATAACCCTTTTCGAAACCGGCGGGCCGCTTGCCGCCCGCGACTACGCGGCCACCGCCAGCCACCGCCGCTTCGGTAAAATGTTCGCACCGCGCGCGCTGGTTGGCGCTAATGACCGGACCAAGCTGGGTTGCCGGATCATTGGCAGGGCCGATCTTCACGTTGGCAACCGCCGCCGCCATCGCTTCAAGAACCTTGGCCTTGGACTCTTCTGGCACGAAGACGCGGGTGCCAAGGACGCAGCCTTGTCCGGCGTGCGACGTGCAGACCTGCAGGCCGTGCGTTGCCGCACGCTCTGCTGAATCGGGTAGGAAGATCGCCGCCGACTTGCCGCCCAGTTCCAGTACCAGCCGTTTCAGCGTCGGCGCGGCCTGCTCTGCCACCTTGGCGCCGACGGTGCAGGAACCGGTAAAGCTGACGAGGTCCACGCGGCGGTCGGTGGTCATCATCTGGCCGCCCTCTAAGCCGCTTTCGATCACGACGTTCAGCACGCCCTTGGGGATGCCCGCTTCCTCTGCTGCCTGCGCGAAGATCAGTGATGAGATCGGCGTCAGCGGATTGGGCCGCAGGATCACGGAGTCCCCCGCCATCAGCGCCGGAACTACCTTCCAGAATGCAGTGTAGAACGGCACGTTGTAGGCCGAGATTGCCGACACCACGCCAAGCGGGCGATAAAGCTTCAGGCTCTGCACGGTGAAATAGGGGTTCACTCGCTCATGGATCGGCAGCGGGTTTTCCTCATGCTCCGGCAGCTTGAGGAACATGTCGACGATGTCGTCGGTCATGCGCAGTGGAGCATGGACCTGCGCCCCCATGACGGTGGAGGAGACGGGGCATCCTGCCTCCAGGATCGCCAGTTCCTTCAGCCGGTCGGCGTGCTTTCGCAGTGCTTCGGCATAGCGGCGCATCACTTCGCCGCGCTGCTTCATGGAAAGGCCGCTCCATGATCCATCGTCGAAGGCGCGGCGGGCAGAGCCGATGGCTTTGTCGACCTGCGCCGCCGAGCAACTCGCCACTTCGTCGACGATTGATTCGTCGGATGGGTTTTCAACGTTGAAGCTGCTTCCCTCGCCTTTGACGAAAGCTCCATCGATATAGCCCGAATATTCCAAGGCCGTCTCTCCAAATTCTCTATTTAGAATTGTTATTCGTTAAAGTGGACGTTTGTACCGAAACACGCGCAGCAATCAAGCCGTCTCGCGTTGACCGGGACGGCAGTGATCGGTGAGGCGAGTTGCAAGCCCGCGTCCACCTTCCTATGCGGGCACGCGATAGCCATATCCGCTGCGCGCAGACTCGCCGCGCCGAAGCATACGGGAAGGTAAAGAGACGATGGGTTACGCCGATTTCCTCAGGCAGCAGTGCTACATCGACGGCCAGTGGTGCGATGCCGATTCGGGCAAGAGCGTCAACGTCACTGATCCCGGCACCGGCAAAGTCCTCGGCACCGTCCCCAACATGGGTGAGGCGGAAACCGCCCGCGCCATCGCCGCCGCGGAAAAGGCGCTTCCCATCTGGCGCGCCAAGACCGCTGGAGAGCGCGCGAAGATCCTGCGCAAGCTTTTCGACCTGATGATCGAGAACCAGGACGCGCTGGGCGAACTGCTCAGCCGCGAACAGGGCAAGCCCTTCACTGAAGCCAAGGGCGAAATCGCCTATGGCGCCAGCTTCATCGAATGGTTCGCCGAAGAGGGCAAGCGCGCTTATGGCGAGGTGATCCCCGGCCACGCGCCTGATCGCCGGATCGTCACCATCAAGCAGCCGGTAGGCGTCGTCGCGGCGGTGACGCCGTGGAACTTCCCCAACGCGATGATCACCCGCAAGCTCGGCCCGGCGCTGGCGGCGGGCTGCACCATGGTGCTCAAGCCCGCGTCGGCCACGCCCTATTCGGCGCTGGCGATGGCCGTGCTTGCAGAGAAGGCCGGCATTCCCGCAGGCGTGTTCAACGTCGTCACCGGCAGCGCCCGCGCCATCGGCGGCGAACTGACGCGCAACCCCGTGGTCCGCAAGCTGACCTTCACCGGATCGACCGAGATCGGCGTGCAGCTGCTTCGCGAATGTGCGGACACGGTGAAGAAGGTCTCGATGGAACTGGGCGGCAACGCGCCGTTCCTCGTGTTCGATGATGCCGACGTCGATGCCGCCATCGAAGGCGCGATGATCTCGAAATTCCGCAATAACGGCCAGACCTGCGTCTGCACCAACCGCTTCTATGTGCAGGACGGCGTGTACGACGAATTCGTCGCGAAGCTGGCCAGGCGGGTCAGCGGCCTGAAGATCGGTTACGGTATGGAAGCTGGCGTCGACGTCGGTCCGCTGATCGACGAGGCTGGTGTCGAGAAGGTGGAAGAGCATCTGGCCGACGCGCTTTCGGGCGGCGCTACCGTACTTGCTGGCGGCAAGCGCAGCCCGCTGGGCGGCACCTTCTTTGAACCTACCGTGGTCGCCAACGTAAAGGCCGACATGCTGCTCGCCCGCGAAGAGACTTTCGGCCCGCTCGCCGGCGTGATCCGCTTCAAGGACGAGGAAGAGGCGCTTCGCCTCGCCAACGACACTGAGTTCGGCCTCGCCAGCTATTTCTACGCCCGCGACCTGTCGCGGGTGTGGCGCGTGGCGGAAGGTTTGGAAGCGGGCATGGTGGGCATCAACACCGGCCTGATCTCCACCGAAGTAGCGCCGTTCGGCGGCATCAAGCAGTCGGGCCTCGGCCGCGAAGGTTCGCGCCACGGCCTCGATGACTACATGGAGATCAAGTACCTCTGCATGGGGATTTGATCTCCCAGTCCAATACTTAGTCATTGCGAGCGGGCTTCGCCGCTCGCAATGACTAAGGCGGCAGGAGCCCTGGACGATCAGGCATTCCCTTCGGCGGCAAGAACACTTGCCCGAATCCTGGTTCCGGGCGATGTCCACCCCTCAACAAAAAGCAATCGTTGGGGGAACGCCATGAAAATCTGCCGCTATCAGGAAAGCTCCGGGGGGCCGATCAAGCTTGGCGTCGTGCGCGGCGGTACGGTGCATGACGTGACTTCGGTTACCGACAGTCTGCCCGACGTGCGTTGGCCCTATCCTCCGGGCGATCTGTTCATTGCCAACCTCGACAGGCTGCGGCCCGAGATGGAGGCGCTGGCGGACAAGGCCTCGCCGGTGCCGGTCGACAAGGTGCTGCTCAAGAACCCGGTGGCGAATCCCGGCAAGTTCCTCTGCGGGGCGGGCAATTTTACCGAGGTGCTGGCGGCGGGCGGGCATCCGCGCAGGCTGGGCCTGCTGTTCAAGATGGTCAGCGCTGCAGCGGGACCTTCGGACGGCGTGATCCTGCGCTGGCCGGAGCGGGTGACTTTCCATGAGGCGGAGATTGCAATCGTCATCGGCAAGACCGGCACCGAGATCGCGGCTGCGGATGCCTTTGACTATATCGCGGGCTACAGCCTCGGTCTCGACATGACGATGCAGGGCTCGGAGTTTCCGAGCTTCGGCAAGAGCTTTGATACCTATGGCGTGATGGGGCCGTGGCTTACCACGCGGGACGAGATACCTGACCCGTCAAAGCTGAACTTCCGTCTGACGGTGAACGGTGAGGACCGGCAGGTGGACAGCCTTGGCCGTCTTGTGCTGGGCGTGGCCGATCTGGTCGAGCACGTTTCTTCGATCATGACCGTCCATCCCGGCGACGTGATCTTTTCTGGCACGCCTCCCAGCAGCGTCGGGCCGGTTGTGCCGGGTGATGTCATGCATATGCAGATGGACGGTCTGGGGGAGATGACGGTGCAGGTCTATGGCGGTCCCGGCCGCAAGACCCCGATGGAAGGGTTGGGTTAGGCTGAAGTTTCGCTGCGACAATTTATGTGAGGCGGTCTGACTCGCCTCCCTCAAAGATCGATCATGATCCTGACCTTGTCAGGGCCAATCCCGAAGGCCGATGCGATCTGTTCCCTTGCGCGGGCCAGCATGTCGCGCAGGGCTGGTGAATCGCGGCCCGGCACCAGCTCCGATGCGGGCACGCCAAGCGCCGCGGCCAGCGCCTCGATGCGGCTGTCGACGGGTCGTGCCTTGCCCTGTTCCCATGCCCAGACGGTCGGCTTGCTGACGCCAAGCTGGGTGGCGATCTGCGAAAGCGTCAGGTTCTTTTCGGTCCGCAGCCGGTGGAGGCGGACGCCAAAGGATTCGTCGGGATGGTTCGGTTTGGCAGGTATGACTTCCACCGTTTGATGGACGGCGCTGCGCAATTGGGCGGCGCTGAGCGTGGCGGATGAGATCGGGATGTCGAACTGGCAGCCGAAAAGATCGCCGCTGTTCCAGATGACCTTTGCCGGCGTGATGCCCGCATTGGGCAGCTCTATGTCGATCCTTTCATCAACGGCAAGGACCACCTTGCTTTCCAGCAGCAGGCCGCTGGCGGAGATGTCGTGGATCGATACGCTTGCAGCTTCGCCTGACGCGCGGGCGCTCTTGGCCTCAACTGAAAGTTTGCGGCGGGGGTCGCGCGGTTTTCCGGCGCCTTTTGATTCTTCTAGATACGCCGCAATGACCATCGCATTCGCCACCCGGGGGGCCTCCTTAATCACCGGGGACTAAAGGGCTCGTTTGGTTAAGATTTCGTTGTCAGCGGGGCGAAAACAGTCCCGTGAGGTGGGATAGTACACCGACCGGGGCCTGCGAATCATGTAGCGACTTGAGTGTCCGGTCGCGACCCAGAACCCTTTCAGCCGATTATACCTGCCGACGACAATCTTGAACCCGAACCACTCTTCCCTCTCAGAGATGAGGATGGTGTCGCATTGGGCGAAGATGTGCAAGGTTAATAAATAGAAACAAATTGACTTCTCAACAGGCAAAAAAGTGGTAAACAGAAAATCAAGGTAGTTCAGGAGGTTAAGTTAGTTAGTTAACTTTACTAACGAAACTTAGTCGAGCTACTTTAAAATAGGGGGTTTTCAGCTTTACTTTGTAATAAGCTGTTATGGTGACGTATTACTTTACGTTACAGATCGCTTGTCAGAGGTAATCTGAATATCTCCTCATTGGTCGTACGGGCTTGGGGGCTGAGTACCGATGGGGGCTAATATTACGCCGCAGGAGGGTTCTGCCCTCTACCGACTGCTTGCCGAGAATACCTCGGACATCATTCTGAAGACCGATTGCCAGGGCTTTATTCTGCACGCCTCGCAAGCGCTTGAACGGATGGGGTTTGTGTTCCCGTCCATGCTGATCGGGCCGCATATCCTTGACCTTGTGCACCCCTCTTGTGCGGATACGGTAAGGCTGGAACACGATGCGGCCATCAGCGGCCAGCCTAAAGGCAACTGGACAGAATTTCCTGCGCTGACCCGGGACAGCAGTGAACGCTGGTTTGAAATCCAGGTTAGCCGCCTTACCGACGAACAGGACCAGGTCTATGGCGCGCTCAGCGTCATGCGCAGCATTGATGAGCGCCGCAGTTTCGAAGAAAGGCTGTTCGCTGCCTGCATGACGGACCAGCTTACCGGGGTGACCAACCGCAAGGCGTTCATGAACATGCTGCAGAACCTCCTCGACGAAGGGACGGATGGCTGTTTGGCGCTTTTCGACATTGACCACTTCAAGACGGTGAACATGCAGCATGGACCTGCTGTGGGAGACGAAGTGCTGGTGGTGTTCTCGGACCTGCTGCGGACCATGATCCGGTCAGAAGACGTCGTCTCGCGCATTGGCGATGAAACCTTCGCGGTGCTGTTGAAGGGGGCGACTGCGGACAAGGCAGAGACGGTCTGCCAACGCATCGTGTCCACCCTTGCCGAGATCCATCGCTCCAGTGGCCCTGGCAGCTTGGCGATTACGGCCAGCGCCGGGGTCGCGCGTTTTGGCGACACTCTGGATCAAACGCTCAAGCGGGCGGAACTGGCGCTGTTTTTTGCGAAGGCAAAAGGCCGCAATCGGCTTGAAATGGACAGAGTCGTCCTGACGCCAGCTTCGGCAGGTGCGGTTCCAAACCGTATGGGCTGAAACGGGCCAGTTAAACGCCGCGCTTTACCGCCGCGCACCATTCGCCAAAGAGGTGAATGCGTTCCCAGA
The DNA here is from genome assembly GCA_040509895.1 of Novosphingobium sp. Taxonomy (GTDB): domain Bacteria; phylum Pseudomonadota; class Alphaproteobacteria; order Sphingomonadales; family Sphingomonadaceae; genus Novosphingobium. The sequence continues at coordinate 10,318 of JBEVKC010000164.1, forward strand.
AGAGCGCACGCGTACCGGCGAAATTATGCATGTGGCCCATGCGCGGGCACACGAAAAGATCGAAGCTGAGCGCCGATTTGAAGGCGCGGGCTTCCCCCAATGGATCGACGACCAGGTCGCGCTCACCCATCGCGGACAGCACGGGCACGGTCACTGCAGCAGCTTCCGGCGCGACGATGCCGGGCGTAAGAGTCAGCCGCGCGGCCTCAGTCGGCGTGGTGTATGAATTCCACGGCGCGGGATCGCCCTCTCCGGCGGGGCGCGTGCCGGTCACGATGCTCTCATAGTGGGCAAGATCGGCCTCGACGACGTCCTGCGGCACGTCGTCATAGTGGAAACCCCAGGCAAGCGCAGTCCATGCAGATTCCTGCGGAGCGCCGGATGTCATCTTCGCCACCGCCGCCGCATTGATGATGCCGCCGGGTGCGTTGGGCGGCAGGTCGCGCGAGAACCACGGCGTGATGATCGGCGCTTCACCCGGAGGCGTCGCAGGATGGCTATGGACGGCGCTGAACCCCAGCACCCCGATGCCGTCGTAACAGGCGTGGCGCGCTTGCTGGACTATGCAGAACGTACCGCCGGTCGACTGGCCGATAGCGATCTTCACCGGCTGCAGAACCTTGGGATAGCCGGGTTCCAACAGCCCGTTCGCCAGCCGCATCAGCACTTCCTGCTCGGCGGCAAGAGCGGCCAGCGTGGCGTTTGTATAGTTCAGCAGTTCGTCGGAATGGATGGAGCTGCCTCCGGAGCCCAGATTGTCCATCGCGACGAAAATCCAGCCGCGTTCCGCGTGAAAGTTTGCCTGTATTCCCTTCGCCGGGCCGGGAAGCTCGCAGGTGTAATAGCCGCGTGAATAGCCACCGCCCGGCTTGGCAAAACAGACGACCGGGCGTTCGGGAAGCAAGGCGGGATCGGGAAGGACAACGGTTGCCGTGATATGCGCAGGCTCTTCCAGGGCCAGCGCATTGGTAACGTCGATCTTCAATTCCACTTGTCGCGACATCCGAAGCTCTCCCGCGGCAATAGTGGCGCAGATTGCGGGGCAAGGTCAAAAGGTGATCGCAGCAAAGATTGACGCGCGCACGGCTTGCCATATCCTGTCCGCAAAACATCCGGGAGAATGCAAGTTGCAAGGTCAGTCCGGGGGAGCAAGCCCCGGCACCCGTTCACTGTCAGACCTGCTGGCGGAGATTGAACTCTTCGGCCGGACATGGTGCTATTGCGACCTCGGTTCGCAAGGCGGTTATAGCTTGCCACCGGCGGAAGTGGCGTGGTTCCATGCCGTACTGCACGGTTCGGTTCGGATTGCGTCGCCGTCAGGCGGGCTGATCGAGCTGCGTGCCGGTGAGGCCGTGGCGGTGCTTTCGGGCGAGGCCCATGCGCTGCGCGTGAGCCCGGACAGCAGCGCCCCGACGCTGGACTTCCTGCGTGAGGAACGCGCCGTCGATATCCCCCCGACGTTTCCGCTGGGCCAGCCGGGTGCGGTGACTACGCGCGTGCTCAGTGGGCGACTGTCCGCAGCACTGCCAAGCGGTACGGCGCGTCAAGCGCTGCCGCCGTTCCTGCGTTTGGGTGAGACCAGCGCCGCGCCCTGGGCTGAATTGCTGCGGGCAGAAGCGCTTCCGATTGCGGGGATGGGGCCCGGTTCGGCGGCGCTCCTGACGAAGGTTGCGGCACTGATGGTGATCGCGCAGCTTCGCGCTGATCCCGACTGCCGGCAGATGTTCTCTCCAGAGCGGCAGGATCCAATCGGGCAGGCGCTGCGACTGATCGCGGGCAACCCGTCGGCCAACTGGTCGGTTGAGCGGCTGGCACGGTCGGTCGGCATGGGACGGTCGAACTTTGCTGCGCATTTCTCCGCTCAAGTTGGCCGTGCGCCGATGGAGGTCGTGGCCGAGCAGCGCATGGAACAGGCAGCGCAATTGCTGCGCAAGGGAAGCCTGAAGATCGCGGAGATCAGCGAGCTTTGCGGTTATGGCTCGGAGGCTGCCTTCAGCCGCCGTTTCACCCGGCACTTTGGGGTATCTCCCAGCCAGATGCGTGAGCTTGCACGGGCGGGTTCGCCGTCCGAAGAGGTAACGCAAAGCTGGTTGCCATTGCTGGCGGGACGGCGGGCAAAGGATGTTGCCAGCCAGATACGGCAACGCTCTCCAAAGCCCAATGGGCCGGCCGGCAACGGAACGGGCGCAGGTCCGCTCTCCACTGTAATCCTGCGCACGCGCATCGATTGACAGTACTGGACGATCGGGCATGGGGCATGGCGGTGCGGCCATTGCCGCTGTGCCTGCCATAGTCGACACCCAATTCTGAAGAGAGTTTGGGAGAGTACACAATGGCAACCGCTGCCCTCGACCGGCCCAAGGCCAAGTCGATCATCAAGGTGATCGACGCCGACACGCACCTTACCGAACCGCATGATCTGTGGGTGAAGCGCGCGCCGGCCTCTATCCGTGATCGCGTGCCGCAGGTGAAGATGCTGAACGGCATCCGCAGCTGGGTGATCGATGGCGACAAGTCCATCGGCACCGGCGCGCATCCCAACAGCTCGATCCTGAAGCAGGGCGGAAAGGTGCGTGATCTCGACAAGTTCCTGAAGCTGCAGTTTGAGGACGTCCATGCCGGATCATCCAACGTGCAGGAACGGCTGAAGGTGATGGATGAAGCCGGGATCTATGCCCAGATCGTCTATCCAAACATTCTCGGCTTTGGCGGTCAGGCTTCGGCGAAGGTCGATCCGGAACTGCGGCTCGCCTGTGTGAAGATCTACAATGACGCCATGGCTGAACTGCAGGAGGAAAGCGGCCAGCGCCTGTTCCCGATGGCCCTGCTGCCGTGGTGGGACGTGAAGGAAGCGGTCAAGGAGACAGAGCGCTGCATCTCGATGGGCCTGCGCGGCATCAACATCAATTCCGATCCGCACATGGTGAAGGACGAGGACGGCCAGCCGATTCCCGACCTTGGCACAGAGCACTGGTTCCCGCTGTGGGAAGTCTGCAACGACAAGAACCTGCCGGTAAACTTCCACATCGGCGCGTCGGAAACTGCCATCGACTGGATGGGGCAGCAGGGCTGGCCTTCGCTCCCTTACGACCTGCGTTCGGGCATTTCGGGCGCGATGCTGTTCTTCAACAACGGCAAGACTGTCTCCAACCTGATCTATTCAGGCATTCTCGACCGGTACAAGAACCTGAAGTTCGTCTCGGTTGAAAGCGGCATCGGCTGGGTGCCCTTCCTGATGGAAGCACTGGATTACCAGCTTGAGGAAATCGCCGAGACCAAGGGCTTCGAGAAGAAGCCGTCAGAATATTTCCGCAGCAACTTCTACGCCTGCTTCTGGTTTGAGAAGAAGGACGTGTCCGACATGCTGCACAAGGTCGGCGTCGACAACTGCCTGTTCGAAACCGACTTCCCGCATCCGACATCTCTCTATCCGATCGACAACCTTGAGGAGCGGCTTTCCAGCCTCACTCAGGAAGACCGGGCAAAGGTGCTGAGCCTCAACGCGGCGAAGCTCTACAACATCGCGGTGTAGGCCAAGGTCAGGGAGAAGCAGAATGGCGCTGACGCTGGACTTCAGCGGCAAGACGATCCTCGTCTGCGGCATCCACAAGGGCGGCATGGGCGGGGCGACCTGCCGGCAGCTTGCGAAGGCGGGCGCGACGGTGATCGCGCTGGATCGGGACCAAGCCTATGTCGATGAGATTGTCACCGAAGTGGAGGCAATGGGCGGCAAGGCATATGGGCTGACTGCCGATCTTCTCGACATCGCGCAGTGCGAGCAGGTGATACCGCGCGTGCTGGAAAAGTTTGGGCCAATCGACGGCATCGCCAACATCGCTGGTGGCACACGCGGCGAGGAGTGGATGCCGCTGGAGGAGACGCCGGGGGAGAGCTTCTGGAAGACGCTTCAGCTCAACTTCGCCTATGTCTTCTACCTTTGCCGGGATGCTGCGGCCGAGTGGATCAGGACCGGGCGAAGCGGCGCGATTGTCAATGTCGGCTCTGTCAGCGCAAAGGACGCGGCGCCATGGCATGGGCCGTATGGCGCCGCAAAGTCCGGCATCATCGCGCTGACCCGTACCATGGCGAATGAATGGCATGAGTTCGGCATCCGCGCGAATTCCGTGTCGCCCGGCGCGGTCATGAGCGCCCGCGTGCTGGACAAGGCGCAAACCATGTCCGACCGCGCCAAGGCCAGCCGCGACCCCAGTGATACGGTCATCTTCTCCGAGCCGGTCGAGCTGGCCAACACGATAACCTTTTTGCTGAGCGACTTGGCTTCGGGCATATCTGGCCAGAACGTTACGGTGGACCGATCGCTCAGCACGAAATTCTGTGGCGGCAGGCGCCTGACCCGTAAGGAAACAGAACAGAAGACAATTCAACAAGATCAAATGGGCGAGGATGCATACTGGAACTTGGCCTTCTCTACGAAATCGAGGCACCGAAACCCTGGGCGGGTGAGCATCCCTGGGGCCAGCGCATGGCCGAGCGTACCGCCTACAAGAACTGCATCGAGCAGATCGCGCTGGCCGACAAAAAGGGCTTTCACACTGCCTGGCTGGTCGAGCATCACTTCCGCGAGGGCCGCAGTCACATGCCTTGCAACGACGTGGTCCTAGGCGCGCTGTCGCAGATCACCGAGAATATCCGCCTTGGCTTTGGCGTGTCACTGATGCCGCATGAATTCCTCCATCCGGCTCGGGTGGCGGAAAAGATCGCGACCGTTGACGTCCTTTCGCAGGGCCGCGTCGAATGGGGCATGGGCCGCTCCACCCCGATGGAGCAGATCGCATTTGGCGTCGACGTGCCAAACTCGAAGAAGAAGATGCTGGCCGCCTGCAAGACCGTGGTCGGCATGTGGGAGCAGGAATATTACGAGGAGCACTCGGAATATCTCGACTTCCCGGCGCGGATGATTACGCCCAAGCCCTATCAGTATCCGCATCCGCCGGTGTGGATGGCGGCGTCCTCTGAAGAGACGATCCGCATGGCCGGGCAGAACGGGCTGGGCCTGTTGTGCTTCTCGATCATGCAGCCGCTCGACAAGCTGGCGCAGCTGATCGACATCTATCGCCAGGAGCAGAAGACCGCGAAGCCCGTCAGTTCCATCCTCACCAACAAGGTCGGCGTCTATACGCTGGTCCACTGCACGGAATCGCGCACGAAGTTCGAGACGAACCGCCTGTGGGACTCGATGTGGTGGTGGTACACGACGGTCGCGGAATTTACCCTGAAGTGGGAACTCGCTCATCTGCCGCCCGAGGCACAGGAGAAAGCCTTCCCGCTGCTCAAGGCGCAGGCCGAGGGCGATTTCGACATCCATAGCTTTGACGAACAGGACATGGTCATCATCGGCACCCCCGACGAGTGCCTTGAGAAATTCCTGAAATACGAAGAAGCCGGCGTCGATCAGGTGCTCTGCTACGTCAACTGGGGCTACCTGCCGCAGGAGGCCATTCTGGAGTGCATCACCCTGCTGGGCGACTACGTGATCCCCGAACTCAAGCGCATGGGAGCGAGCCGCACGGCGCGCAGTCTGGAGCAGTCGATCAGGTTCGCGGCCGAGTGACGGCAGGAGTGATACCGCCTGAGCGTCCGGGCTACCTTGCACCGGCAGACCTTGCGGAACGGCGCGCCCAGTTTGCCAAGGCCGTTGCGGCGGGGGCATGGGCTACGGACCGGTCGCCGGTTGAGGCTCAGCTTGCTGGTCGGCGCGTGTTGCGATTCAGGCCGGACGGCGAGCCCAAAGGCTATCTCCTCCACTTCCATGGCGGGGGTTACCGGCTGGGCGGGCCGGAGTGGGAGGCTCCTTTTGCATCTGCGCTGGCGGAACGTTGCGATGTAGAGGTCGTGTGCCCGCAATACCGCCTTGCTCCAGAACATCCCTTTCCCGGTGCGTTGATTGACGCCCGTGCCTGCCTTGACGCGTTGCGGGTGGAGATCGGCGACGTGCCGCTGGTCGTGTCTGGCGACTCCGCCGGAGCCGGGCTGGCTTCCGCTCTGGGAGTTCTTGCGTCGCTCTATGACGGGCCGTCCATCGACGGGTTGGTACTGCTGTCGCCCTTTCTTGACCTGACGATCAGCGCAGCAAGCTATGCTGAAAACGCGGGAACCGATCCGCTTTTTTCAAGGGAATCGGCCGAGGCTGCCGCGGAACTCTATCTGCAAGGCTTTGATCCGCGTCACCCGCTCGTGTCGGCACTGCACGCGCCGCTCCAAAGCTATCCGCCAGTACTCATCAGCGTTGGCACGGGCGAAGTGCTGCGTGACGACAGCACGGCGTTCCATCGCAAGCTTGTGGCGACCGGAGCGGACAGTGCGCTTTGCGCCGTTGATGGAATGGAACATGTGGCAGTAGTGCGTGGCATGGAACTGCCCGGCGCCAGCGAAACCTTTGAAGCAATTGCCGGATTTGTCGACCGGATCGTTCAGCGCTAACGCCCTCCGCGCCTGGCGCGGCCCGATGCTGGCGCGCGCTCCTTCTGCATCTGTTTGGATTCGGTTGCCTATCGAACGGGCAATAACGTTCTGCATAATATGCTTAATGTTGACTTGTCTTACCGAATCAAAGATATCGCCTCTAAATTATGGCAATTTAATTGTAGAAAATAGTTGTATATAGTGTTGCATGTTAGGTGGCGGGTCTACTCATAAGGATTCGCCACTTTGGTAAGTGGGGAAGCGAAAGCGCTTTCCGAGTTGGTATGTTTCTAGGAAGTCCTTGATAACACTATGTGAAATTGGGGGGTAAGAGGACATGCCCATCAGCGGAGCAAGTAAAAGGGCTGCGGATGTCGATGCCCATTGGCGGGTTCGGCCATCGGCGGCTTCTCCTTGCATCACGGGCATGGCCAGTTTCCAGATTGGCGCAAACGGGCTTGCCCATGTCAATTTTTCTCCATTGTTTTTCTGCCTTGGCACCATCATTTTCAACCCCGATCGCCGGTATGGGGCGGCTATTCGGCAACAGAATTTCCACTCCCCTGTGAAGACTGCCGCGGATTTGCCGCGCAATCTTGAATCATAACAAGAAACGGTTTTTGGCAGCTATGTCGCGAAGTTGCCGGAATGAGGAAGAGGATGTGATCCTGCAGGCGCGACTTTGACTGCGGCCAGATGCGATGCCAGGCCGCAGCAATCCTGTCCCAGGGATCCTTCCAACCTGTAAAGTTCGGAAGGAGACGAGCCGTGGCGCGAGCCCCGACGGCACGCAATAATGATCTGGCGCTGGAAAGCCTGTTTCATTTGGTGACCAATCAGGTTGGCTGCTCAATGGCAGTGCTGACAAGGCATCGGTCTGGCAGCGAACATCCCGACGTATTGGCTGTTTCCCATATGACCGAGCCGCTGGCCCGCGGAATTGCGGGTTCCATCCATCAGGCAGCGGCTTCTGATGAATGGCGATCGGAAACCATTTCGCTCGGTTGCGCGCACTTTGAGGTGGAGAAGGAATATCTGCCTGAACACGTGAGCAATGGCGGAAGGATTACATTCTTTTGTCAGGTAGAGCCCACCTGCTTCCTTGCGTTGTCGGTGTGCCAATTTGCTTCGGTCGAATGGTCCAGGGGGACACTGGCCGCACAAGAGATCAATGGCTGGGTTGATACCCATCTGCGCCTGTACTGGCAGCTCAACCAGGATCGCGATCGCGCTGATGCTCTCGCCAAGGTCCTCGACCTGTTCGATTTCGGCGCGTTCCTGCTCGACCCGGAAGGCAACATCGTGTTTTCCAACTTGCGGGGCCAACAGCTTCTTGAAGTTGGCGATGGCCTGCGCAGGATGGGGCATTCATTGACAGCCACAGATTTTGACAATGCGGTGCGATTGCAGACCGCAATCCGTCACCGGTCGCACAACGGAAATG
>JBEVKC010000165.1:0-7537 GCA_040509895.1 Novosphingobium sp.
CGCCCACGCAGGGAAGTGACATTCCCGCACAGTGAATCGGCCCCGCCGCATGACGGGGCGGGACAGGACAGGGGTGGTCCGATGAACCAGTCTGGGGAACCTTCGGTCGAAGAAATCCTCGAATCGATCAAGAAAGTCATCGCGCGCGATAACCGTACCGCCGCGCTGGAAGAACGACGCCAGCGCGAATCATCCGCGGTGGCAAAGATCGCTGCCGAGGAGGAAGACGTGCTGGAACTCGCCGAAAGCGCGGAAGTCACGGACGGCGATGGCACTGCGCGCACCGCCGATGGCACCGGTCCGTTGATTGCCGAGGGCACCCGCAGCTCAATCAGCGATTCGCTGGCCGCGCTGGCGATGCTGGCAGAACCGCCCGCGCCGCCGCAAATCGTACGCTCCGGCGAAACCTCGCTAGAGGAAATGACTCGTAATCTTCTCCGTCCGGCTCTGACCGAATGGCTGGAAAAGAACCTGCCCGCCATCGTCGAGCGCATGGTCGCAGCCGAGATTGCGCGGATCGTCGGCAAGAAAGGCTGACGGTAAAACTTGCCAAAACCAGATCCGGCGCTGTTCGACACAGCGCGTTACCCGTTCTCCTGCCGGATCGAGCCGCGTTTCGCTGACCTCGACACGAATTTGCACATCAACAATGTCGCGTTGACCAGCATCCTTGAAGATGCGCGGGTGCGTTTCCATGCTGCCAGCGGCTATCATGCCGCCATGGTGGATCTCGTGTCCATGGTGGCGAGTTTGCAGGTCGAATATCTCGATCAGAGCTACTATCCAGATCAGCTCGAAATTCACGTGGCAGCTTCACGGCTGGGCCGGACGAGCTACTCTCTGAACCAGCTGGTGAGGCAGAAGGATCGTATCGTGGCCTATTGCGAAGCGGTGATGGTCTGCGTCGGCAAGTCCGGCCCCGCGCCGCTCCCGGATGCGTTCCGCACCGGTGTCGCGGATTGGATGCTGCGGGGATGACGGCTGCCGAAAAGGAACTGGCGAAGGCACGCAAGGCGCTGACAACCAACGGTGGTGACGCCATCCGCCGCCACATCTTCATCTGCGCAGAACCCCAGAAGGGCGAGTGCTGTTCGCGTGAGGTTGGATCGGCGTCATGGAAGTTCCTCAAGCGGCGGCTCAAGGAAAAGGGCCTGGACGGCAAGGGCGGAATTGCCCGCACCAAGGCCGATTGCCTGAAGATCTGTGCGGCCGGGCCGATCGCGGTCGTATGGCCGGAGGGCGTCTGGTATCACGGCTGCACGCCCGAGGTTCTGGAGCGCATCATTGACGAGCATCTGGTGGGCGGCGCTCCGGTGGAGGAATTCCGGCTCTACCCTGCAAGCGAAGACTAGCTGTTACGCTCTTCTTCCAGCAGGTCGCTGATCGCCTCGTCATGGCCGGTGCCGTTTGACAGGAATACCAATCCCATCAGCGCCGACATCAGCAGCATGGCAAAGCCGATACCGGCCGCCGTAGCGATGTAGAAATGGACCGAAATCGCTCCGTTTGAGCGGTGGAGGGCCACCATGGCGCCAATGACCAGGGTTACGGTCACCAGCATCATCCAACGCATCAACCTGCGATAGCGCGCCCAGGCAAACTGCGCGAGGCGCGGATCGTCGAGAGGAGAGCGCGGTATCATTCCAAATCCATGCGCCTGCGCGCGCGCCTATGCAAGCGGGAGTCTGCTTCAGCATTGCTGAAACGTGCGGCACCACCCCCCACCCCACCGGGCCACCCAACGAGAATGTATGCTATGGGTGGGCGGGTGGGGGAGTGGGCCGGTGCCGCTTCCACGTAGTAACCAGGATGATAGAGCCAGACTCGCCAGTTCGGGAGATTGGTGGCATTATGCTTACGCAAGAGCCGGGAGAACCGCCATGTCCATTGCGCAGCTGATTGAGGGCCGCGGCGGCCAGATCATTACTTGCACTGTTGACGCCAGCGTGCGCGAAGCCGTTGCGCTGCTTGCGGAAAAGCGCATTGGCGCGCTTCCGGTGATGCGCGACAATGCCGTTGTTGGTGTCTTTTCCGAACGAGACGTCATTTACCACCTGCAAAGCGATGGCCCGTCGATGCTGGATCACAAGGTCGGTGACGTCATGACCAGCCCGGCGGTTACTGTGGATCCGGACACGGATGTTCTTAACGGACTGGCCTTGATGACCAAGCGCAGGATTCGCCACCTGCCTGTCGTGCGCGATGGCGTAATGGTCGGGCTGGTGTCGATCGGCGATCTTGTGAAGTCCCGCATAGATCGCATCGAATCCGAAGTGCAGGCGATGCGCGATTATATCCAGGCGGCTTAGGTTTTCTCCATCCTGACGGCTGGGTACTCGGCACCGGCCCACTCCTCCGCCTTGCCGCAAGCCATCCGGGCCCCTACATCACGGGCATGGATGTCCAGACCCTGACTCTCAGTCCCTCCGCCGCTGTGCGCGTCGCCTCCATCGCGGCGAAGCAGGGCAAACCTGCCGTGCTTCGGCTAGCTGTCGATGGCGGGGGCTGCTCCGGCTTCCAATACCGCTTCGAACTGGCCGAGGGCCCTGCTGCAGAGGATAGCGTGTCCGAAACGGATGGCGTCCGGCTCGTGGTCGATCCGGCAAGCCTTGATCTGGTTGCGGGTTGCACCGTCGATTACGTCGAATCGCTTGGCGGTGCTGCGTTCCGTGTTGAAAATCCCAATGCCACTGCGGGCTGCGGCTGCGGGTCGAGCTTCGCCATTTGATGAAGATCGCCACGTTCAACATCAACGGAATCAAGGCGCGACTGCCGCGCTTGATCGAATGGCTTGAGGAAACTCGCCCGGCGGTCGCCTGCCTGCAGGAGATCAAGTCGCAGGACGAAGGCTTTCCCGCCGCTGAGCTGGAAAAGATTGGCTACAAGTCCATCTGGCACGGACAGAAGGGCTTCAACGGCGTGGCGATCCTTGCCGATGGCATCGAACCCTTCGAGATCAAGCGTGGCCTTGACGGAGAGCCGGAGGATGAGCATTCCCGCTATATCGAAGCCGACGTCGGCGGCGTGCGCGTGGCGTGCATCTACCTTCCCAACGGTAACCCGCAGCCGGGGCCAAAGTTCGACTACAAGCTGCGCTGGATGAAGCGCCTGCGCGCGCGCATGGACGAACTGCGCGCGGAAGAGATTCCAGCGATCGTCACCGGCGACTTCAACGTGATTCCCGAAGACAAGGACGTGTGGTCACCGTCGGCCATGGCAATGGACGCGCTGATGCAGCCCAAATCGCGCGATGCCTATGCGCGGCTTCTGGGTGATGGCTGGACAGATGCCCTCGATCTGCACAATCCGCGTGGCGGCGTCTGGACGTTCTGGGACTATCAGGCAGGTGCCTGGCAGCGTGACCACGGCTTTCGCATCGACCATGCGCTCTTGTCACCCGAACTGGCAGACCGGCTGGTTGCCTGCGGCGTGGACAAGGAACATCGCGGCCGGGAAAAGGCCAGCGATCACGCCCCTGTCTGGGTCGAACTCAGGGACTGAAGCCCGATCCTCCCCAAGCCAGCCCGGGGAGGATTGATAACTCAGCGATAGAAGACGTGATTGTCTACCCGCGCGATGCGGGTCAGGCGCCAGCGCGGCGATACGTGCGTGGCGTGGAAATAGAGCGCGCCTTCGACGGGGCTGCGCCACTTGCCCTCATGGGCGATCTGGGCAACCGCCACGGCTTCACGCCAGTCGCGCGAATTCTTGTTGATGCCCGGCATTGACTGGCCGCGCACGAACGAGAACTGCGAGGGCTGGAAAACCACGCCGCAGTATGAAGTAGGGAAACGGCCAGACTTCGAGCGCGCAACAACCACGCGGCCCACGGCAAGCTGGCCGGGGAGGGATTCGCTCTTGGCTTCAAAGTAGATGGCGCCCGCGAGACAGTTCAGTTCGCGCGACATCTCACCCGGCACCGCTGTGGCCGAAACCAACTGTGCCAGGGAATCTGCGGAAATAGGGGCGGATTCGCCTTGCATAGCCGGATCGACATCGTCCTGCTGCTTGGGCAGCTGCTGAATCACTGGCTCTGCAGTAAACTGGGGTTCGGAATTCACCACGACAGGATCCATTGCCTGTGCGGATGCGCCGGAACCATCGGCGCTTGCAAGGGTTGCAATCATTGTGGCGGCGACTGCAAGGGCGCTCGCCTTGTTAAGTTTCGAACTCATTTATACTGCTAAAAGGGCGGTGGACGCGCCCGGCGCAGAGTTGGGTGGTTTGTTGTCGTGCGACCCTTACCACTGCCGATGACCCTGCCGGCTGCCCCCCGTCTGCGTGCTAGCCCTTTGACCGAATTGCCATAAGGACCGCCTACGCATCAGCGGTTGGATGGTGCTTTCTTTCCGCAGTGCAGCAAAGTCAATGCAAGTCTGCCGGCAATCCGATCAACCGTTCGCCGTGCGCGATATCCAGTTCAACAATCCACAGATCGCGATCCTGATTCCCACGTCGCGCAATAAATTCCGCAAATTCCGCTTTGTTGTCATCGCTTTCCATTTTGGAGCGATGCCAGGTACGCGTTCCGTCCAGTTGCGGCATACGCTCATAGGCGCGGCAGTTTCTGCCGCCCTCACACAGAATCAGGAGAATCGTGCCAGCCTCCCGCTCACCCTTCTGGATGACCGTGGCGAATCCCCCTTGAGCCTGGACCTGGCGCAATAGTGCGGCGACCTCGAGATGGGCGGGCAGCCGCTGATCCATTCTAGCTGCCCATGCCGGGCAGGGCCTGAACGTAACCGGGAAGCCCGGACAGCGCCATGCGCGATCGCATGAAGGTGCCGGTTCCGCGGCCGATTTCCTCTCCCTCGGCATCGACCAGCTGTGCCTCGGCGACCAGCACGCGGCGGCGGCCGCTGATCCATCGCCCTTCGGCAACGACCTTCCCGGCCTTTACCGGGCGGGAGAAGTGCAGGTTGAATGAGGTGGTCAGCAGGAAACGGTCGGTGACCAGGGTGTTGGCTGCGTAAAAGGCGGCATCGTCGAGCATCTTGAAATAGATCGTGCCATGCGCGGCGCCGGCCGCGTGATAGCAACGCTCATCGACCGTGAACTCAATCCGCGAACGGCCTTCGCCCGTAATCGTCAGCGCCGAATCGAACATTCGATTTACCGGTGCGGACGCGTAGAGCCCTTCGAGCGCCCGCCAGTGAAGCGATGCGCCCGGAACCTCCGCCTCAGGCGGCGTCACGATCGATGACATTGCTCAGCAGGCCAAAAAGCGCCTCTTCACCCGGTGCCTGGACCAAAGCGGCATGCATGCGTTCATCGCGCATCATGCGTGAGATCGCGGCCAGTGCGTGCAAGTGGGCGGCACCTGCCTGTTCCGGTGAAAGCAGGCCGAAGACCAGATCGACCGGCATTCCATCGGCCGCGTCAAAACCGACAGGCGCATCCAACCGCAGAAAAGCCGCGACGGGCCGGTTCAACCCAACCATGCGCGCGTGCGGAATGGCGACGCCGCGGCCAAAGCCGGTGCTGCCAAGATTCTCCCGCTCCTCGATGCGTTCAAGCACAACGGCCTTGTCGAGGTCATAAACCGCGGCAAAGCGCTGAGCGAGCTTTTCAAGGATGGCCGGCTTGCTGTCCGCGCGGATCGTTCCGACGGCTTCAGGAAGCAGGGTAAACAATGCAGTCATATTCAGTGCGACTTCTTATCCGGGCAACCCTTATCGTCCATGAATGAGGCAGGAGCCGGGCAAACCCGGCTTCCTGGCCCCTATCCTCTGGATCGGAATGGTTGCGTCAAACGCGCGTCAGGACGGTTCAACCCAGCCGATCGAACCGTCGCCGCGGCGATAAACCATATTATGCTTGCCGGTTCCAGCATTTTTGAACAGCAACGCATTCGTATTGCGCAAGTCGAGCATCATGACTGCGTCCGAAACCGTTGCCTCGGGTACGTCGACCCTTGTTTCGGCAATAACTACCGGGGCATCCGCGCCGACCTCTGTCTCATCATCCATTTCGGCGAATAGTGTATAGGCCGCGTCTTCTTCCCTGACAGCGTGGGCCGTTTGTTCATGCCGGTCATTCAACCGCCGCTTGTAGCGGCGAAGCTGCTTGTCGATCTTCTCGGCCGCACCGTCGAGCGCGATGTGCGCGTCTTGTGCAACCGCCGCGCCCTTCAGGATAAGTCCTTGCATGACATGGGTGATGATGTCGCACCTGAAGGCGCCGGCCGGAGCCTTGCTGAAGGTGACGCTCGATGAAAGGGCCCGGTTGAAATACTTGTCAACGATTGAGCCAAGGCGGTCCGCAGCATGAGATTGCAGCGCTTCGCCCGTTTCCATCTGGTGACCGGAGACACGAATGTCCATGCTGCTTTTCTCCTACGCTTGTGAACTCTCATCCCGCCACAGGGGGGATTTGATCGAATCAAGAAATGCAGCGTGAGCGGCCAGTTCGGCCTCGCTCGCCGCGTGGGGCCGGGGCACACGAAAAATTCGTGTGCGCTCTACCGTCACCACTGACGCCACCAGTACTTCCGTACGCTCTGCAGCAAGCTCAAGGCCGATCTGGCGGCCGCCGGTCAGTTCGACATAGACCTGCGCCAGCAATTCGGAGTCGAGCAGCGCGCCGTGCAGGGTGCGGTGGCTGCGATCGACGCCATAACGCGTACAAAGGGCATCGAGAGATAGCTTGGCCCCCGGATGACGAACCCGCGCCAGAGCAACGGTGTCGATCATCCTGCTCTTGCACACAGCATCAAGCCCGCAAGCCGCCAGTTCCGCATTGAGGAAGCCAAAATCGAACCCGGCGTTGTGTGCAACCAGGGGGGAATCGCCGATGAACTCAAGCAGCTCTTCGGCCCGTTCGGCAAAAAGCGGCTTGTCGGCCAGGAAGGCGTCCGAAAGTCCATGCACTGCCTCAGCCTCGGCAGGCATCGTGCGTTCCGGATTGAAATAGGCGTGAAAGGTGCGGCCAGTGGTCACGCGGTTGACCATCTCGATGCAACCTATTTCGACCATGCGGTCACCACGCTGGGGATCGAGACCGGTGGTTTCGGTGTCGAAGATGATCTCACGCATCAGCTAACATATCGGCCTGTGTGAGACGGTAAGCAAGGGCCTTCGCGGCTTTATTCTTGCCCCGTGAGACTGTGGACGAGGCGCTGCACCGCGTGGCGCGTCTCTGCCAGCGATGTTCCCGTGTCGATCACATGGTCCGCGCGGGCGCGCTTTTCCGAGTCGGGCACTTGCAGCTTGAGGATCTGCCCAAACTTTTCCTCGGTCATGCCGGGCCGTGCCAGCACCCTTTCGCGCTGCGTTTCGGGCGAGGCTGAAACGACAACCACAGCGTCGACCTGTTCCCAGCCGCCCTTTTCGAAGAGCAGCGGTATATCCAAGACCACCAGGGGCGATGCCGTGTGTTCGGCAAGGAACGCCTTGCGCATCGCGCCAACCGCCGGATGGACGATCGCTTCCAACCGTTTCAACGCTTCGGGGTTGCCGAACACGGCGGCGCCAAGCTTGGGCCGGTCCACGCCATTTGGACCGGTCGTACCGGGAAACGCGTCCTCGATGGCGGGAAG
>JBEVKC010000166.1:0-8224 GCA_040509895.1 Novosphingobium sp.
GCGCCGCACTGCGCGACATGAGCTATGAGGACTTTGAATCGGTTCTCTCGGTCCACTTGCGCGGCGGCTTCCACATGGTTCGCGAAGCGTTCCCGCTGATGTGTGATCAAGGCTATGGCCGCATCGTGCTGACCAGCTCGATCAACGGGCTTTACGGTAAGTCGGACAATGTGAACTACGCCACGTCCAAGGCGGGCCTGATGGGGCTGTCCAACACCGCTGCCATCGAAGGCGCGGCGCATGGCGTGAAGAGCAACCTTATCGTCCCCGCCGCCGTGACGCGCATGTCCGAAGGCATCGACACCAGCCAGTTCCCGCCGATGGAACCGGAAATGGTCGCGCCCGCTGTTGCGTGGCTGAGCCACGAAGATTGCTCGATCTCGGGCGAGATGCTGGTCGCTATGGGTGGGCGCATAGGCCGCGCCTATATGGCGGAGAGCAAGGGCGTCTATCACCCGTCGTGGACCGTGGAGCAGGTCGCCGCCGAGATCGACGCGATCCGCGACAACAGCGATCCCAAGCTGTTCCCGCCGCTGCCGGATGGGCAGCTTGAACACTTGCTGTTCGGCTTCCAGATGGCGCGCGAAGGCGGTTCATAAGGCTGCTGCCAGCGCCTCCGCTTCGGCGGGTGTGAAGCGCAGGCCCAGCTTGGTACGGCGCCAGAGGATATCCTCGGCGCTCACCGCCCATTCGCGCTGCTTCAGGTAATCGACCTCCCGCTCGGTGAGGCCGTGGCCGAAGTGCCGTCCGCAATCGGTGAGCGATCTGGCATCGCCAAGTACCTCATCTGCAAGCGTGCCATAGCTGCGCGTCATGCGCTCTGCCCACGCGGGCTCAAGGAATGAATGGCGCGCGGTGAATTCTGCACGCAGCTCATCCTGCCCGCCCATCGGGAAGTTGCCGCCGGGCAGAGGTACGCCGCCGGTCCATCCCGGTCCCCTTAATTCGGGCAAGCGTTCGGCCAGAATCTCCATCGCCTCTTCGGCAAGGTGGCGATAGGTGGTGATCTTGCCGCCGAATACTGAGAGGATCGGCGCGCCTTCCTCTTCATCCGAAAGGTCCAGCCGGTAGCCGCGCGTTGCTGCCTCTGGCCTGCCCGAGCCATCTTCGAGCAGCGGGCGCACGCCGGAATAGGACCACACTACTTGGCCGGGTGTCACCGCCTTGCGGAAGAACCGGTTTGCCCCTTCGCACAGGTAGGCCACTTCCTCTTCCGTCGCACGGATGTCCGACAGGCCACCCTCGTGGTCCACGTCCGTCGTGCCGATCAGTGTGAAGTCATGCTCGTAGGGAATGGCGAAGAAGATGCGCTCGTCGGGAAGCTGGAAGAAATAGGCGAAGTCATGTTCGAACAGCCGGGGCACGACAATGTGCGATCCGCGCACCAGACGCATGCCGTGCTCCGCCTCCTCATGCGCGCGGCCCAGCAGGGACAGTAGCGATGGACCCGTGGCATTCACAACCGACCGGGCGCGATAGGAACCGCAGTCAGTTTCGATTTCCCAGTATTCGCCCTCGCGCTCAAGGTGTTGCACCTCGCAGCGCGTCCGCACTGTAGCGCTCCTGTCGGCGGCATCGCGGGCGTTGAGGACAACCAGCCGCGCATCGTCGACCCGGCAGTCCGAATAGGCATAGCCAAACACGAACTCTGGTTTGAGTGGTGATCCGGCCTCATGCCGGGTCAGGTTAAGCGACTCCGTGGCCGGAAGCTCCTGCCTGCCGCCGATGTGGTCATAGAGGAACAGCCCCGTCCGCAGCATCCAGCGTGGGCGCAGGCCGTTCACATAGGGCAGAACGAAACGCAGCGGACGGATGATGTGGGGCGCGATGGCCCACAGCCGCTCCCGCTCAAGCAGCGATTCCCGCACCAGGCCGAACTCGTAATGCTCCAGATAACGCAGCCCGCCGTGGATAAGCTTGGTCGATGCGGAGGAGGTGCCCGATGCAAGGTCGCCCTTCTCCAGCAGCAGCACCTTGGCTCCGCGCCCTGCCGCGTCACGGGCAATGCCGCAGCCGTTAACGCCGCCACCGATCACCGCGATGTCGAACAGCCCGTGGGTGGCGTGAAAGTTCATCGCCCTAGAACTGTCCGATCCAGGTGATTGCCGCCCCGCCATCATCCGGGCCGGCTTCGCAGTTGCCGGGATCGGTGCGATAGAACAGGCTAGCCGCCGCGGTGCCCCCCCACAGGGGGCCACGCCATGCGATCTCGCCCATCATCTCCCGGCCGTTCGGCGCCAGCGGGATTTGCGTTCTTCGCCGCGTCGTCCTCAGCGTGTCATAGCTGTACTCCGCTGGGAGCGAGAGCGACAGGCCGCCCGATTCCACGCGCAGGGGCTGTGAAACCCGCAGGGCGAGCGTGTCGCCCGGCTTGAACAGCGATGACCGCGCGATGTCGAACGACCAGGCACTGCTTACCAGCCGCGGGCCAGATGCAACGAAGGTGCCGGTTCGCGGTTGGGTAAACCCCTGGCGCCATGCCGCGCCAACCCTCCATCCGGGAGCGAAGTGCCAGGCGGCAGCTGCGTCAAGGAAAAGGCTGTCGGCCCCGGCTGGGCCGAATGCCGGATGCAGGCGCGCGCCAAGGACGGTGTGGTCCTCTGCCAGCCAGCTAGCCTCCACTGATGCGCCAAGGTCGCCCCAGTTGCGGTCGGCCGCCACGCCAAAGCGGGTTGCGTTCGAACGCCGCCGGACGGCCAACGGCAAAAGCGCATCTTCCATGGGCGCGGCGGAGAGCACGTCACCGCTTTCGGCGCTGATTGTCAGTCCCCACGTTCCAAAGGTCTGACGGGCGACGGCGGCTAGTTCGCCGGTGCGCATTGCGCCATAGTCCGATCCGGGAGTTCGGGCGACAAGGAATGCAGGGCCGCTTGCGCCCCGTACCTGGGCGATCAGCCCATCGGCGCCCTGTGCATAGGCGAAGGCGACGGTCGCGCGGGGCGAAATCCGCGCAACCACGCGAGCGGCCAGCACCCGCGCCTTCAGCGTATCGTCCGGCACAAGGGAAAGTGGGCCAGTCGCCGGACTTGAGGCCGCGTTCCGCCGCCCGTCCACGGAGAAGGCAAGCGACAGCCTGTCCGTACCTGTCGCAACCTGCCGCAATGGCGAGATCAAAGCCTGTCCCAGTCGCGGCGCGATTTGCGCGGTTCGCATGGTGCCCGACAGGTCCATCCGATAGGCCCTGCGATAGGAGTCGAGCATAATTGCGTTCAGCGATGCGCCGCGCACCGCAGCGTCGCCCATCGCGGCAGAGGTGGCAATGCTGGTGGCAGCGGGCGCCATCGCGACACTGCTTCCAGCCAGTGTCGTCGTGCCCTGCGGTGCGAAGGCGCGCCCGATGTCGAGGATGCCGCGTCCGTAGGTCGCATCGATGCCAGCGGCACCGGCATCGCGAGCTGTCCTCAGCAGGAGGTCGACTGTTTGAGCTGCGGTCAGGTTAGGGAACGCCTGCCGCAGCAGGGCCACGGCTCCGGCAATCTGGGGCGTGGAAAAGCTTGTCCCCGATACGGCGATGTTGCCGGGCTGTCCGTTCTCATAGAGGCAGCAGATCTGCTCTCCCAATGCGGCGAGATAGGAAGCCGACTCTGTTCCGGCACGGTTGCTGAAGGCGGATATCGTACCGCTGTCGCCAACCGAACCGGCGATGATGACATTGCCGTTGCCCGCGCTGCGCAGGCCGATCGCGAACAGCTCGGGATTGTTGGGATCGGAATCGGGATTCGGGTCGTTGAACGAATTGCCCGCAGCAACGACGATCACCACGCCCGCGCTCGCAGCACGCGCCACGGCGCTGGTCACCGATCCACCGGGCGCCTCTCCGCCTAGCGACAGGTTGATCACCTTGGCCCCGCCCTGCACGGCCCGGTCGATCCCGCGCGCGATGTCGGTGTCCGCATAGGTACACCCGCCCGCAGACGCGCAACTGCCAAGCTCATCGGCGCGCATCGCAAGGAAGGTCGATTCCGACGCGATGCCGACTATGCCGCTGTCGTTGCGCGCTGCCCCGGCAATCAGCGCCACCATGGTGCCGTGCCCCTTCTCGTCATTGACGCCGCGGTTGCTGACGACATCGGCGGATGCAGAGGAAATCCGGCCCGCGAATTCGGGGTTTGAGGTGTCGATGCCGGAATCGATTATGCCTATGCCCACGCCGCGTCCGGTCGCGCCCAGCTGCCATGCCGGGATGGCGTTATGAAAGGACGGGCCGTCGGACCTGCGATACTCCGCCGTGTCGAAGGTAGGCGTCGGGGCAGGCGGGGGTGTAGGCGTCGGAGTCGGCGCGGCGAGGGGCGGGGGGGCGGAATTTGTGCCGCCGCCGCCCCCACCACAGGCGGAAACAAGGATCATTCCCAGCGCGGCTACGCCTTGCCGAAGCGCCGGGCGGGCAGTGTGGCGATTTCCCTTCCACATCCCACGTCCCTCCGTCCGATTGCGAGTCATCATGGGACTGCAATCCTTAAGCTTTCCGGTATGCTGTACCTACTTGTTGAATCGCGCAATTCGTTTCGAGTGAGAGGCGCGATCAGGCGCCGCCGTGCTTACGGACTTGCCCCCTTGGCCTGCAGACGATAGGCGCGGCGGCTTGTATCTGATCCGCGCCGCAGCCCGGATTACTGCTGGAGATTCTAATGACCGAACTCGCCGCCGCCATCGAAGCCGCCTGGGAAGCGCGCGACACTGTCACGCCTGCCAGCAGCGACGTGCGCAAGATCGTGGACGAGGCTCTCGGCCTGCTCGATTCGGGCCAGGCACGCGTCGCAGAACCGGACGGCAACGGAGGATGGAAGGTCAACCAGTGGCTGAAGAAGGCCGTGCTGCTCTCGTTCCGTCTCAACGATAACGAGCCAATCCCCAACGGTGCCGCCGGTGCGCCCGCCTATGACAAGGTGCCGCTCAAGTTCGACGGCTGGGGTGAAGACATGTTCAAGGCTGCCGGTTTCCGCGTGGTTCCCGGAGCGGTCGCCCGCCGCGGCGCGCACATCGCCAAGGGCGTGGTGCTGATGCCCAGCTTCGTCAACATCGGCGCCTACGTGGGTGAGGGCACCATGGTCGACACCTGGGCCACGGTGGGAAGCTGCGCGCAGATCGGCAAGAACGTCCACATCTCTGGCGGTGCGGGCATCGGCGGCGTGCTGGAACCGCTGCAGGCCAATCCCGTGGTGATCGAGGACGGCTGCTTCATCGGCGCCCGCTCCGAAGTGGCCGAAGGCGTGATCGTCGGCACCGGTGCGGTGCTTTCGATGGGCGTGTTCATCGGCGCTTCGACCAAGATCGTCGACCGTGCGACCGTTGAAGTCCACATCGGCCGCGTGCCGCCCTATTCGGTGGTCGTGCCCGGCTCGCTTCCCGGCAAGCCGCTGCCCGATGGCACTCCGGGTCCGTCGCTCTATTGCGCCGTGATCGTAAAGACGGTGGATGCCCAGACCCGTTCCAAGACCGGCATCAACGAGCTGCTGCGCGACTGATCCATTCCCGCGAATGGGAACGTGCGGAATTGCAAGGCGTTTCAGCGTTGTCCTGCTATACTCCCGTTAGCGGGAGAACACGCAGGAGGGTGATATGGAACGCCAAGGCGAGGAAGTTCACGTTACTACGGCAGAAGCGCGCGGCGGCTCCACGCCGCATATCGTGCGCTATGTCCTTATGTTCAGCCTGGTGCTGGCGATCCTGGCGCTGTCTGCGGTCTGGATTATCGGGGCAGTTACCGTGGACAGGCAGGAAGATACTTCCGGACTCTCGTCCCCGTCCCCGTCCGCGCCGGCTCCCAACCCGAGCTGAGGCGCGGTCCCGGTGGCGGGGCTGCTCAGGTTCGTCGATGCGCAGCAGGGCACCTATGCCCATGCGCTGCGCGAACTGCGCGCCGGGGATAAGCAAAGCCATTGGATGTGGTTCATCTTCCCCCAGCTGGCCGGGTTGGGGCGGAGTGCAACCGCGCGGTTCTACAGCATCGTCGACCTGACAGAGGCGCATGCCTATCTTGCGGACCCGGTGCTGGGGCCAAGGTTGGGCGAGTGTACCGATGCGATGCTCGGCTGGGCCGGGAAACGCACGGCGGCGGAAATCCTCGGCCATGTGGATGCACTGAAATTCGCCAGCTGCATGACTCTGTTCGAGTTGGCCGGCGGTGATGCCCGTTTTGGTCAGGCGCTGGACGAGTTTTATGGCGGCGACCGAGACAAGATGACGCTGGCGATAGTCTTGTGATCCCTCAGCACCAGCCGCGGCGCAGGCCGCCGACGTAGCGGCGCACGGTGCCGCTCTCCAGCATGTCCCCCGCGATCGACTGGATGGTGCCGTCAGGCCGTGATCGCGTCACCGAGCGCAGATCCCTGCCGTACTTGTCCTGCGGATCGTCGAGGCGGCCGGTCATGTCGAAGGGGCCCTGGTTCAGCAGGCTTTGCAGCTGTGCCGTCGCAGCCTCACCCTTCTTTGCCTCGGTCTCGCAGCGGGCCGGGTGGGTTTCGGGGGCGTCTATGCCGACGAGGCGAATACTGCGGGTCCCCAGCTTGAACGTATCGCCATCGACAACGCAATTGGTCCCGCGCTCCTGACCGCAGCGGGTAAAGTTGCCTTCGACCTTCTCCGGCGCGCTTGACAGGAAGGCGGGCGGTTCAACCAGCATGGGGTCGTACAGCACGAACAGCGACACCAGCACCGTCAGCAGGACCCAAGGACGCCAGCCCGACAGCCACCGGCGCGGCGGTTTTGGCGGCAGCGGCGGCTTCTCAGGATGGTGGCCGTAGTCCTCTGGAGTAGTCCAGCGTCGCTTGCGGCGGAATTGAATCACCTCGCCCATGCACCCAAGCTATGCAAGCGAGGGAGGCGGGGCAAGGGCTCATGCCGGACACCAGCTTCCCCGGCGTCCGCTCCACCGCTCTGCCAGCCCTTCGGCGACGAGTTGCTGCCCCAGACTGCGCCCGTCACGGGTGACGACGCGGAGCAGTCGTCCATAGCGGTCACGGTCTCGCGAACCGGCCTCAAGCCCGATCGGACCCTGATGAGCAGCACGATCAGCCGCCGCGTCGCCGCCGCTCCGCGCGCAGCCTCGGCACCGCAGGCAGGGCGGGAGGTTTCGGGCGTGTTGATGTCGGCTATGCGGACCTTCTCACCCCTCAGCCAGAAAGTGTCGCCATCGACGACGCAGTTGATGCGGGGGCCACTGCCGCAGAGGGCGAAGGCGGCGGTGATGAGGATCGAGGTAATAGCCATGCCGCGAAAATGCGGCTGGCGGGCGGGCGGGGGCTATCCGGGGAAACGCGTGGTTTCCCTCCGGTATGGATCATCAGGCCACGGATTTCTGCGGATTTCAGATGCTCAGGAACAGTCCGGCCCAGGCCGCACTCATCAGGTTGGCGAGGCTGCCCGCGATCACGGCGCGGATGCCGAGCCGGGCGATCACCTCCCGCTGGTTCGGGGCCAGCCCGCCGGTGACGGCCATCTGAATGGCGATGGACGCGAAATTGGCGAAGCCGCAGAGCGCAAACGTAACAACGGCGATGGTGTGCACTGAAAGGCCGCTTCCCCGGCCCAGTTCGATAAAGGCGACGAATTCGTTCAGGACCAGTTTGGTGCCGAAAAGTCCCCCGGCCTGCAAAGCCTCTGCCCAATCGGGGGTGCCGATCAGCCAGAACACCGGGGCGAAGGCATTGCCCAGCAGCGACTGGAAGGTGACGCCCTCAAAGCCCAGCAGCCCCGCCGCCCAGCCGATAAAGCCATTGGCCATCGCCACCAGCGCGACGAAGGCCAGCACCATCGCCCCCACCGCGACGGCGAGCTTCACGCCGGTCTGCGCGCCCTGCGATGCCGCCATGATGAGGTTGGCGGGACGCTCCTCATCGCCGAAGGGCGCGATCTCCGCTTCGGCCAGCGCGCCGATTTTGAGGTCCTTGGGATCGGGCATCATCAGCTTGGCCATCAGGATGCCGCCCGGCGCGGACATGAAGGCGGCGGCGACCAGATAGTCCACGCGAATGCCCATGCTGGCATAGGCAGCCAGGATGGTCCCCGCGACGCCCGCCATGCCGACGGTCATCACGCAGAACAGCTGCGATGGCGCCAGCGCGGCAAGGTACGGCCGGATCACCAGGGGCGCTTCTGACTGGCCGACGAAGATATTGGCCGCGGCACAGAGGCTTTCCACGCGGCTGATGCCGGTCACTTTCTCCAGCCCGCCGCCGATCCAGCGGATCACCAGCTGCATCACGCCAAGGTAATAGAGGATGGA
>JBEVKC010000167.1:0-5852 GCA_040509895.1 Novosphingobium sp.
GGCGCGGGCGGGCGCTTCATAGGCGGCGAGCGACATGCCGTCTGCCGTCGCCATGAAGCGGTTGTCCTGCGCCCAGCGGCGCGTCGTAAAGCTGTCCGGGCTGGCAGCCAGCGACGGCGCGGGCGCCCATAGCCCTGCCCAACGGGAGGCAAGCGCGGTGTTGGCGTAATGTGCACTGACAGGCGCAGGCTCAACCGCAACCCGCTTCCAGTCCGCGCCAAGTTCGGTCGCCACGATCTGCGGGATCAGGGTCGTGATGCCCTGCCCCATCTCAAGCTGCGGAACCGCGACGGTTACCATGCCGTCCTTGGCGATCTTGATCCATGCGTCGAAAGCGACTTCGTCCTTCCCCGGCTCCAGCGGCAGCGGATAGTTGCGCGGACGCAGCACATAGCCCAGCGCCAGGCCGCCCCCGGCCAGCGCCCCGATCATGATCCCCCGTCGCGTTATCCGCATGTTATCCTTGTTTGCTGTCGAGCCAGTCGGCCACCCGCCGCGCTATTGCTGCAAAAATGTCCGCCGCAGGCCCCTCGCCCGCTGCGGGAGGCTTGCCCGCGTCGCTGTCCTGACGGATCGAGAGGTCCAGCGGAACCCGGCCAAGGAATGGCAGGCTCATTGATTTCGCTGCCGCTTCCGCCCCGCCCTGCCCGAAGGGATCGCTCACCTCTCCGCAGTGGGGGCATTCGTATCCGGACATGTTCTCGACCATGCCGACAATCGGCACCCCGGCCTGCTCGAACAGGCTGACGGCTCGGGTTGCGTCCATCAGGGCAAGATCTTGCGGGGTGGAGACGATCACTGCCCCCGCCGGCTTGAACTTCTGCAGCATGGTCAACTGGACGTCGCCCGTGCCCGGCGGCAGGTCGACCACCAGAATCTCTGCATCGCCCCATTCGGCATCGATCAGCTGCGACAGCGCATTGCCCGCCATCGGCCCGCGCCACGCAATCGCCTGCCCCGGCTGGACGAGGTGCCCCATGGAGAGCATCGGAATGCCCCACTGGGTTTGCACCGGCAGTAGTTTCTTGTCCCGCGCTTCGGGGCGCTGGCCCTCTGTGGCCAGCAGGCGGGGTTGAGATGGCCCATAGATGTCGGCGTCAACAAGGCCAACTTTGCGGCCCATCTGCTTAAGCGCGATGGCAAGATTGGCGGAAAGCGTGGACTTGCCGACGCCGCCCTTGCCCGATCCGACCGCAATGATCCTGCGGCGCGGTTTGTCCGCCGTCATGGCGACGCGCACTTCGGTCACGCCTTGCTGTTCCCGAAGCGCGTCCTTCACCGCGATCTCAAGCTTATCCCGGTCAAGCCGGTCCATCCCGGCCACATCAAGCACCACGGTCACGACACCGTCGGCCTGCCGCAACGACTGGAGCCGGGCCTGCGCGAAGGGCGGCAGAACCGCCTTCAAACCTTCGCCATCATCCCCGCTCATCATAGTTCCTTCTAGCGTCCCGAATAACCTTCTGGCCCCCTAGCGGGAAAAAGCGAAGGGAGGCACTGTTTTTGTCAACATACCCTTCCTATAACAGCGTCATGAAAACAGTTGGCGATGCAATCGCGCGCGGCGTTTTGGCCATGGCTGGACGCCGCAGCCCTTGGGGTGGCGGGGACAAGAACGATCCGGAAAGCTCCGGTGGATCAGGCAGTGGTGACCCCGCTGGCGATGGCGACGGGCAGGCCGAAACGCCTCCGCCATCCGGCGAAGCACCGCGCGGCCCGCGCAACCCGTGGCTGCCGCAGGGTGAGCAGCGCCCGCGCCGCTCCGCCGGTATCGAAGACATTTTCCGCCCGCGAGAGCCCGGCACCCAGCGCGGCGGCCCCGGCGGTGGCGGAGGTAGCGGTTTCCCCCGTCTGCCCCAGCGCGCGGGGGGCAAAAGCTGGTTTCCCATCATCATGGGCGGCGTCGCTCTGGTATGGCTGCTGGTCACAACCACGCACATGGTCGGCCCGAAGGAACAGGGCATCGTCACCACTTTCGGCAAATATTCGCACACCATCGACCCAGGCGTATCACTGACTCTCCCTTGGCCGATCCAGAATGTGTCTGTCACCGATGTCACTTCTATCAAGCGTGACACCATTCCCGAAGGCGACACCGAAAAACTTATGCTGACCAGCGACCAGAACCTGGTCGACCTCAGCTATCTGGTGCGCTGGAACATCAATAACCTGAAGCTCTTTACCTTCCAGCTCGCCGATCCCGAACAGACGGTTCGCGAAGTGGCCGAAGCGGCAATGCGCGCATCTGTCGCAGAAGTTACGCTGCAAGAGGCTATGGGCGGTGCCGGTCGGGCCCAGATCGAACAGAACGTGCGCCAGCGAATGCAGGCGATCCTTGATGCCTATCGCTCTGGCGTCCTGATCCAGGGCGTGGAGATCAAGAAGGCCGATCCGCCGGGCAAGGTGATCGGCGCCTTCCAGCAGGTGACCGCCGCACAGCAGGACGCACAGCGCGACCTTTCCAATGCACAGGCCTGGGCGCAGCAACTGCTGGCCCGCGCGCAGGGCGATGCCACCGCCTTCGACAAGGTCTTTGAACAATACAAGCTGGCCCCGGAAGTGACCAAGCGGCGCATGTATTACGAAACAATGGAACGCGTGCTTTCCTCCAACGACAAGGTCGTGGTCGAGGCCAATGGCGTAACATCCTACCTGCCGCTTCCCGAAGTGAAACGGCGCCAGCAGCAACAACAAGCTGCCCCTGCACCGGGAGGCCAGTGATGCTCGGCAATTTTTGGCAAGAGCAGAAAATCGCGCTGATCGCGATTGTCGCCGTTGTGGTGGCGGTGTTTTCCAGCGTCGTCATTGTTCCGGAAACTGAGCAGGCCGTCGTGGTCCGCGTGGGCGAGCCGGTGCGCGTCATCAACCGCTTTGCCCCCAAGACCGACTTCGGTTCCACTGGCGCCGGGCTTTCGCTGCGCATCCCTTTCCTGGAAAGGCTGGTGCGGATCGACAAGCGCATGATGACCGTCGACATGGAGCGCCAGCAGGTGCTCTCGGCCGAACAGCTTCGGCTTGAAGTGGACGCCTTTGCCCGCTTCCGCATCATCGACCCGGTGAAGATGGTGCGCACAGCGGGCAGCACCGAACGGGTAAAGGAACAGCTCCAGCCAATCTTCTCATCCGTGTTGCGGCAGGAACTGGGCAAGCGCACTTTCCAGTCGCTTCTCACCGCAGACCGCGGCGTGGCGATGAAGGAAATCCGCGAGGGGCTTGACCGCCAGGCGCGCGAATATGGCGCGCAGGTCATCGACGTGCAGATCAAGCGCGCCGACCTTCCCGAAGGCGCGTTGGAAAGCGCGTTCTCCCGAATGCAGGCCGCTCGCGAACAGGAAGCGACGACAATCCGCGCGCAGGGCCAGAAAAGTGCCCAGATCATCCGCGCCGAGGCGGAAGCCAGGGCTGCAAACATCTATGCGCAAAGTTTCGGCAAGGATCCGGGCTTCTATGACTTCTATCGCGCAATGCAGTCTTATGACTATACTTTCGCCAACAAGGACGGTCAGAGCACGATCATCATTTCTCCGGACAATGATTACCTGAGGCAGTTCAAGGGACACTAGGTTTCAATAGGAAACCGGCCATTCAATTCCCGTTCAGCCATTCGGGCCTGTATCGGACGCAAGTGACATGACGCTCCACCCGGGGCCCGAATGACAAGGAAGCTGAAGGACGTGAAGAAAGTGCGATATGCGTATGGAGTGACCGGCGCACTGCTGTTGGGCGGCGCCGCTCTTTCGCTGACCACCGGTTTACCCGCTGGCGCACAGGTTGCGCAGAACGATTCGCAGCAAATGCAGACGATCGTTCCCCGCGGGGGAGCCCCTGCCAGCTTTGCCGACCTGACCGAGCAACTGCAGCCGGCGGTGGTAAACATCTCCACCCGCCAGCGCGTCCGCGTCGCTAGCCAGAACCCGTTTGCCGGTACCCCGTTTGCGGACCTGTTCGGCGGGGATCAGGGTGGCGGCGGACAGACGCGCGAAGCTCAGTCGCTCGGATCCGGCTTCATCATCTCGCCCGATGGTTACGTGGTAACGAACAACCACGTCATCACCGCTGACGGACAGGGTGAGATTGAGCGGATCACCGTCACCCTGCCCGATGGTACCGAATTTCCGGCAACGCTGGTCGGCCGGGACGGCGCGTCGGACCTTGCCGTGCTGAAGATCAATGCCGGCAAGCCGCTCCCCTTCGTGAAGTTCGGTGACAGCCGTGCATCCCGCGTGGGCGATTGGGTTGTTGCCATCGGCAATCCCTTTGGCCTTGGCGGCACCGTGACTTCGGGCATCATCTCCGCCATCCAGCGCGCGACCGGCACCGGCAGCGCCTATGACCGCTACATCCAGACCGACGCTTCCATCAACCGGGGTAACTCGGGCGGACCGCTGTTCGACATGAAGGGCCAGGTGATCGGCATCAACAATGCCATCTTCTCTCCCACCGGCGGTTCTGTCGGCATCGGCTTTGCCATTCCGGCAGAGATCGCAGCGCCTATCGTCGACAAGCTGAAGGCCGGCCAATCGATCGAGCGCGGCTATCTGGGCGTTCGTATCCAGCCGCTCAACGAAGATCTCGCGGATTCGCTTGGCATTCCCCACAACCGCGGTGAATTCATCCAGGCCGTTGAACCCGGCGGTGCTGCGGCGACATCCGGCATCCAGGCGGGCGACGTGGTTCTCAAGGTTGCTGGCAAGGAAGTCACCCCGGACCAGACCCTGTCCTTCCTTGTCGCCAATACCCGGCCCGGGGCGCGCATTCCGATCGAGCTGATCCGGAACGGCAAGCGCATGAACATCACGGCCACGGTCGGCAAGCGTCCCACCGAAGAGGAACTGGCGCAGAACACCTTTGACCAGGACCAGACGCCCGGGGACGACGCGTTCAACAAGACGCCAGAGCGTCAGGGTGAAGGCATTTCCGAAAAGTCTCTGGGCCTCTCGGTCCTGCCGCTGACGCCGCAGATCGCGCGCCAGCTGGGCATGCCCGATGGCGTTCGCGGCGTGGTTATCAACGCGGTCGATCCGTCGTCCGATGCGGGCAGCAAGGGACTGCGCCGCGGCGACATCGTACTGTCGGCAAACTACAAGCCAATTGCCACGGCTGCCGATCTTGAAGCTGCCCTGCGGGAAGCCAAGGGCGCCAATCGCCCGGCGCTGCTCCTGCAGGTGCAACGCCGCGGCCAGCCTGCAACGTACCTGCCGGTCAGGATTCGCTGATCCATTGATGGGCGGGCTGCGGCCCGCCCTCACCTTCGATGCCTGCCCTGCCGATTAACCGCAGTTGGTTGAGTGGTGTGACGGTCTGCGTGTCTCCCCTACCCTGCGGCCCCCACATTGGTCGATCCAATCCGCTTCATGAACGGTATTGAGATGATCACGCTCAGCAGTGTGCCCAGCAAGATGGCTGCCGGTGCCAGCTTCTCATCCGGGAATACAGTTACTGCTATCGCTATCGCGACACCGGGATGACGTGCCGACGCGGCGAGGGCCAGAGCGGCCTTGTCGCCGCGGCCACGCTCCGCCAGCAGATAGCCAGCGCCGATGCCGGAAAGGATCATCGCGCTCAGCGCGATGACGGCGCCATTGTGCACCACCTTCCACATCGCCGGAGCGAGCAGGACGACCAGGACTATCACCGCCACCATAAGGACGATGTTGCCGACCCGGGATATGGGGCCCGCCCATGAATCGGCGCGGCTGTCTCCCAACAGCCTACGCGCCGCGAGGCCCAGCAAAAGCGGCAGGCCGATGGTCATGAGGATGGGGGGCAGGATTTTTATCGGATGCAAGCTGATGTCGGCGGGTACCAGCGGGTCAATCAGCCACAGCCCCAACGGCGCGGCGATGATCGAC
>JBEVKC010000168.1:0-13132 GCA_040509895.1 Novosphingobium sp.
CGCCATTCGATCAGCAGCGATCTACCTGGTTGCCAGAACTCGAAAATCTTCGGCACTCATCGGCTGTGCTCGCAGGAAGCCCTGATAGAGTTCACATCCCTCGGCCGCGACCAGCAGCCGCTGGCCTTCACTCTCCACGCCCTCTGCAATAACCCGCAGGTCCAGCGCCTTTGCCATCGCCACAATGGCGCGAAGCACCGCAAGATCGCGTGCATCTTCTACGATGCCGGAAACCATGGATCTGTCGAGCTTGAGATAGTGAAGCGGCAGCATCTTCAGGTACCTGAAGTTGCAGAAACCCGCGCCGAAATCGTCGAGCCCGACTCTGATGCCTTGGGCTGCAATGTCACGCAGGGTCCTTCCGGCAAGCTGGATATCGGCCAACAGCGCCTGCTCTGTCAGTTCCAGTGTGAGCCGTTCAGGGGGGAAGCCACTCTCCGCCACGATACCGATGAGACCCTGACCAAACTGCGCGACAGCCAGATCCGCAGGGGTAACGTTCAGGGAGAGGCGCAGCGGTTCAGGCCATCCCCGCGCGCCCTCAAGGGCAGTCCGGGCAATATGGCGCGAAAGCGGAGCAATGTGGTCTGCCCGTTCCGCGATTGAGAACAATGCGCTGGCACCGATCCTGCCGAGCATGGGATGGTTCCAACGAGCCAGCGCCTCTGCCCCCGCCAGCTTGTCATCCGGCAGGGAGAATTGCGGCTGGTAGAGCACCTCGATCTCGTCCCGATGGATAGCGCCACGCAGATCCTCTTCCAACTGTGCGGTAGTGGGGCCGGGCCGCATTTGCTCACCATCAACCCAGGCAATGCGGCCGCCAGGCTGGCGCTTTACCGACGCGAGCGATTGCCCCAGCCGATCAAGCGTCGAATCGACACTCTCTTGGGAAATGCCACGAAGCAGCGATATCCGTGGCGACAATCGCAACATGCCGACCGGCAGCGGAACGGGACGAGCGACCGCGTCGGCGAGCTGCTCGGCGAAGAGCTGCCACCGTTCCCGGCTGCAGGCCTCGTTCGCGACAAGTAAAAAACTTCCCCCGCTGCGCGCCACGATAAACGGGCCGTCGAGCTCTTCTGACGCGAAATGAGAGATACGCGCAGCAACTTCCGCCAGTGCGGCATCCCCCACCGGCACGCCATAGGTCATGTTGATCGCATCGAATCGCCGGAGGCCGAGCAAAGCCGCATGCACATGCACACCCGAACTGGGCAGCCATTCGGCCAGCCGCGCACGCACTGCTTCAAACCCTGGCAGGCCTGTCAGGACATCGCGCGGCGCATCGCCATCAACCCGAACTTCACTCATCGGCGCCACTCTAGCTCAAAGGCATTGCCAAAGCGTTCAGTTTTGGAGGTATCGTTGCCAAAGCTGCGCGCGGACAATATCAGCAGCAGCAATTACATGTGTGGAGAAGCGGGGCGTGTCTGACAGTCTGAAGCTGGGCCTCGTGGTGTCCAACAGCGCGAAGGCGCAAGAAGGTGCAGCCCCGCTGCGCGATGCGCACGACTGGGTGGCGCCGGCCGATGCCGACGTGCTGGTAGTGCTGGGTGGTGACGGCTTCCTTTTGCACGTGCTGCACCTGATGCTGGATCACGACAGGCTACGGCCTGCCTATGGGCTCAACCTCGGCACCGTGGGCTTCCTGATGAACCGACTGGGCAACAACAAACGCACTATCGCAGAGCGAGTCGCACGCGCTCGTCCCGTTGAGGTACGCCCGCTGCAGATGACTGCGACCACGCAAGACGACCAGGAATTCAGCTACTATGCCATCAACGAAGTGTCCCTGCTGCGCGAAACCCGGCAGACGGCGAAGATGGAGGTCAAAGTCAACGGCAAGGTCCGGATGCCCGAACTGGCAGGTGACGGGGTGCTGGTGGCAACTCCCGCCGGATCGACCGCCTATAATCTTTCCGCCAACGGCCCTATCCTGCCCTTGGGCTGCAACATGCTGGCGCTCACGCCGATCAGCCCTTTCCGGCCTCGCCGATGGAGGGGCGCGATTCTTCCTGACAGCGCCGAAGTGGAATTCCGGGTTCGAGAGCCGTCAAAGCGCCCCGTCGCCGCCGTGGCGGACCAGAAGGAAGTCCGCGATGTCAAAGATGTGCGCATTTCCGCGGCACGCGGCAAAGAGCTTACCCTGCTGTTCGACCCAGGCCGCACTCTGGAAGAGCGTATCTTCGCGGAACAGTTCCAGGTCTGAATATTCTTCCACAAGCGTGTTTCTGGTGCTTGCCAAACTCTGAAGCGCTGTTATAGGCGCACCCCTGCCTGCAAGGGCTGCTCCCCGATAGCTCAGCGGTAGAGCATTCGACTGTTAATCGAATGGCCGTAGGTTCGAATCCTACTCGGGGAGCCACTACCTTCCATCATAGAACGGAAGGCGCGGGAAAGCCCGCACACACACTGCCGTGACAAAACCCCAAAGCTGGTGAAATAGAGCTGCGACAGCAGGTGCCCTTGCGAACACCTACCATCCGTCCATCTTACACAGCTGCCTCGCGACGGCCGACCTGTCCCCAATCGACCTTGCGTGTCGCGTACATCACCCCGGCAAGGGCAACGAACAGCAGGATCGAGCCGATGAGAAGCGACCATGCCTCGAGGTTCAGCAACACGAACAACAGCGCATAGAGCCCAACCAGCAGC
The DNA here is from genome assembly GCA_040509895.1 of Novosphingobium sp. Taxonomy (GTDB): domain Bacteria; phylum Pseudomonadota; class Alphaproteobacteria; order Sphingomonadales; family Sphingomonadaceae; genus Novosphingobium. The sequence continues at coordinate 2,656 of JBEVKC010000168.1, forward strand.
GCCCCGATGAACCGCGCACGTTTCCAGCTGCCCAGCACAGCCGCGCTATAACTCGTCAGCAGTCCGATAATCGCGGCACTGGCGATCAGATAGGCGGCTGTGAAACCCACCACCTCGGCAAAGGCCAGTAGCAGCACGAAGAACAGCACCAATCCCGCGCCCGTCAGCAGATATTCAGCCGCAGCCACCCTCGCCCCGCCCACGATGTCGAACAGCAGGAAGGCAAGGAATGTGAAGCCGATGAAGAGGAACCCGTATTTCACGGCCCTGTCGACCTTGCTGTACAGGTTCACTGGCTCGACCAGTCCCACGGTGACGGCTCTGGCTTGGCCTGAAACGGCCTCTGGCATACCCGTTGAGACGCTATAGTCAGCATGGCCGCCGCCCTCGATCAGCGGAGGGCCAGCCTCTTCCGTTGCAACGGGCGCTTCCCCCAATGCAAGCTTGTCGATGGTGTAACTTGCCTTGAACCCTTTGTCGGAGATCGTCGGCTTTTCCGGCAGAAAAGCCCCGCTGAAGCTTGGGTTTGGCCAGGTCGAGGATACAGTCCACCGGGTCTGCCCTCCGCGCGGTACCAAGCTCAATGAGCGGCTACCGCGCAGGCCGAAATCATAGCCAACAGAAAGGTCGCCCTCGCCATTCCACGGCAGGAAGGCGAAGAATCCCTGCCCGCTCGTCGCACCCGGCCCCTTGCCCGGCTGCACCGCAAGGGGCTGCCCGTTTGCCTTGAAGCTCGCGCCTTTCGTCAATCCGCGAGCGTCGGACGTACCCATGCGCAGTTCGGCCCTGTCCCACAGCAGGCGCTCACGCGTAACGCCGAAGCGCGGAAGATCGGGTGGCAATGCGAACTTCGCCTCACCATTGACCTGCGCCTCAAACAGCACACTGCGATATATGGACTTACGCCGCTCTTCCGGCTTTACGGAGGTGGTGACGCTGTTTTCTACTGGCGAGATATACAGCAGCTTTTCGACTTCTATCGTCCGGGTAACAGTCTTACCGCCAACTTCTTCATTCTGGGTCTGCGTCGTACGGAATGGGACGACTACTACCGGCCCGGCAATGACCTGAGGCCCACCCCACCCTGCATTGATAGCGCCTTGGGCAGTCTGTGACTGGCTCTCACGATCCCAGACAAGTGCGTAGACAAGCATCAACGGGATCACCAGCGCCAGGCCGATCAGGCTCGCGAGCAACAGCTTGATCCCCGGCGATCGCTCCTTGCGCAGTTCCTCGCTCATAGCCCCCTCCAGTCACATCGGTTTCAGCTTCTTGTAACAAGCATTTACTGCAGGTGAACCCTCGCCCCATCATAGTCCCATGAAGAACCGATTCGCCCTCCTCGCCGCGCCGTTCATGCTGGCGCTGACCGCAGCCGCACCACAGCCCGCGCTTGTGCCTGACACGGTACGCGTTGCGATCACGACCGAAGCCGGGGCGATCGTTGTAGAACTTGATGGTAAGCATGCCCCGGTCACAACCGGCAACTTCCTGCGCTATGCGGATGAGAAGCGGTTCGACGGGACAAGCTTTTATCGGTCAATGCATCTTGCCTGGGGTGATCCGCCAAATGGCCTGATCCAGGCGGGAACCCAGAACGATCCCAAGCGGGTGTTGCCGCCCATCGCCCATGAGCCAACCAACATCACGGGTATCAGGCACAAGGCCGGTGCCATTTCCATGGCTCGCTACGCGCCGGGGACGGCAAGCGGCGATTTCTCGATCCTGCTGTCGGACATGCCCTCGCTCGACGCCGATCCGTCCTCCGCCAATCCTGAGTTTGCCGCAGGCTTTGCAGCCTTTGGTCATGTGGTTGAGGGCATGGATATAGTCCGCCGGATCTGGGATGCGCCGCGTTCACCGACAAAAGGCGTAGGCGTGATGAAAGGGCAAATGCTCGATCCGCCGATCCGCGTGATCTCGGTTCGCCGCCTTGCGAATTAGATGCGCCGTGAAAGGCGTTCGATCTGGCGGTCGAAGTTCTCGATGATCTTGCGGCGCACCGATTCCGGCATGGAATCGTCAGACGCGACGTCATCGCGTGCATCAACCAGCCCTTCGATCGCCTGAAGGTTTGCAACGGCACTGGTGCACTTTGAAAAGCGCGCGCGGGCCTGCCGCGTATCCTTACCGGATGCAGCCATTTCAGCCATGGCATCGGCCTCATCGCTACAATCGTTGTCGGCGCTGAAATGTGCGTCGCCGTGACTGAACGCCCATGTCGGGCCAGCGAACGTCGCCTCCATATGCTGCGGCATCGGAGGAATCGGCGGCGCGGGTGGAACTGGCGGCACTGGCGCGACAGCCGGAGCAGGCGGTGCCGACGGCTCCGGCGGCGCCGGGGGAGCCCAAGCATCGTTACTGACCCAACGATCGGAGTGGGATGCCTGCATGACCCGTGCGACATGCCGCTCAACCTCTGCAGCGTTGACGAAAGTGGGTGCCTTCGCGGCAGGAACGGAAACGGCCTGCGTGTGCAATTCATTGCTGGCAATAGCAGGAGCAGCCGGGCTGACCGGTGCCGCAAAGTCTGGCTCGGCGTAGCTGATGGTAGCAGTTAGCGGCAACGCAAGAGCCGTCGTTGCCAGGAAAGCCCCACCAACAGCACGGCGGCGCGAGGACATTTCGGGCCGGGCAAGACATTTGAGCCGCTGCACGATCGATTTGTCGCCCAGCACCGGGCACGCCATTGGTGCCGCCAAAGCCAGCCGGCTCCCGACCGCATAACCGGCAATCAATCGGGCATAAGCCTCACGCGCAGCGGTACCACGCCCCGCCAAGACCCTTGCATCGCATGCAGCTTCCTGATCGCGCCGCATCGCGCGCCACGCCAGCCAGCCGAGCGGGTTGAACCAGTGGAGCGCCAGCAAGGGCTGGAACACCAGATTGGCGGCAAGATCACGCCCTGCGTGGTGTTCAAACTCATGTTCCAGCGCAAAATTGCGCGAGCGGCGATCGGGACTGGCCATGAAACCCCATGGAAGGGCAACGACCTTGTCAAACACACCGAATGCCACGGGCGCCGTTACCGCGCGGGTCTCTATGATGCGTACCTTATCCGCTTCCCCCATGGGCCGCGAGTTCTCAAGCAGGCGCCGCCGCATCGCCGCGTAGCTCCATGCTCGCCAAATTAGCAGCGCAACGGCTCCGCAGAGCCATATCGCTATAGAACCCTCAATCAGAGACCAACCATCGGATTCAACAGCATGCCTCGTGACGGAACTGGGCGCGGCAATGGCCAGCACCTCATTCGTCGTGCCGGGCAACTGTTGCTTAGGAGCAAAACTTGATGGCAGCATCAGTGGCGGAAGAATCAGGCGTATGAGCGGAAGCGCCCACAGCGCATATGCCACCCCCGGCCCAAAAGCGCGGGCAACGGGGCGCCGAAGCAACAGAACCACCGCCATCAGAGCACCGGTGGCAACGAGCGTATCGATAAGCCAAGGGATCATGGCTTCAGCTCCTTCAGGAGAGCCTCAATATCGGCAATGTCCTGCGCACTCAACGCCTCGGTTTCGGCAAGGTGCGCGAAAAGGGGGCCGGCACGACCACCGAACAGACGGTCAACCAGCCGACGGGATTCGGTGCCGAGATAGTCGGAACGGTCAATGCGCGGCGTGTAAAGGAAGCGCTTGCCGTCAGGCTCCGTGGCCACGGCCTGCTTTGCGACAAGGCGAGAAAGCAGTGTCTTTACAGTGGCAAGGCTCCAGCCTCGGGCTTTGCCTACAGCATCGGCAACGTCAGTCGCGCCTAGCGGTGCCTGCGCCCACAGGGCTTCCATCACCGCCAGTTCGGCTTCCGTAATCCGCTCGCCCTGTTGGGGATCGTCTGACATGTCCCCCTCCTTGTTTACACCTGTAATCGATTACGGTTGTAAACATGAATTGCAGATTAACGCAAGCTCTACCGGACAACGTCAGCGGGGAGCGGCATGACCTCGGGCGGATCGGGGCGGAAATATGCCTCGGCAATTGTGCTTGGAGCGTCTGGTTCGCCGACAAGGCGCGCGAACTTCTGCCCCTCATAGGTCGCCGCCGCCAGCATACGCGCGGCGAGTGCATCGCCGATGGTGAACAGTTGCGGCACCTTGCCCTCAAGTTCCCGCGCAATGGCGTCCTGCGGTTCGCGGCCTGTGGCCAGCACAACGGCGTCGGCTGGCTCGGTCCGCTCTTCACCGGTATGGACATCAAACAGTGTGATCTCACCCTCTCGAATTTCGCGAGGCCAACAGGTGGGACGGAACTGCACCCGTGCAGCCTTGAGCCGCTGGATGACGAAACGAGCTTCAAAACTGTCGACCAGCCTCTGCGAAACCGGCGAAAAGCCTGCGGACACGAAATGCACCTCTGCCCCTGACTCCGCGAGGAGTTCGGCAAGACCAGCAGATGCATGCAATCCCTCGCCGTTGATAAGGTACACGCGCCCGGAAGGCCGTGCACCGTTCAGCAGAATATCCTCTGGGCGGAATACGTGCCGAAGGTCATGACCGGGCAGGTCAAAGTCGGCAGTAATGCTGCGCCCTCCCGAGCTGTAGCGCCCGCCTGTGGCAACAATTACGGCATCGGGAGCCTCGCCCAGCACCAACGTAGCGTCTGCCGCAGTGTTCAGCCGGACATCGACGCCCAACCGCGCCAATTCTCGTTCCCACCAGCCAATTGCCGTTCCGAGGGTATCGCGACCCGGTAGCTGCGACCAAAGCGCCAGCGCACCGCCAAGCTGCGGGCGCGCCTCGACCAGTGTGACCCGGTGTCCCTTGAGCGCCGCAACGCGCGCTGCCTCCAGCCCTCCCGGCCCGCCACCGACGATTACGACGCGAGAAGGCTTGGCTGCAGGCGCGAAGCTGTCCACGCCCCACAGTCGCTCGCGATAACTTGCCGGATTGATTGTGCATCCCTGCGCGCCGTCACCGCCCGCCGCAGTACACCAGTTGCAGGCAATGCAGGTCCGGTTACGGTCCTCTTTTCCGTGGCGCGCGTTCTGCACGAATTGCGGTTCGGCGATGAGCTGGCGCGCGGCGCCCGCCATGTCGATCACCCCCGAAGCAATTGCCGCTTCCGCGTCAGCCATGTCGGTGATGCGGCCGAGGACTGATAGCACAGGCACCTTGCCTGCCGCATCTCGCACCTTCTCCACCCAGGGCCGATAGAATTGCCGTGCAGAAAAGGCGGTCGGCATGCCGTGGTGGAATTGCTGCGGCTCCAAGCCGATGTCGAGATCGATGTAGTCGACCAGCCCACGCTCACAGATGGTTCGCACGACTTCGCGCGCTGTGTCAGTGCCATAGCCGCCCAGCACCTGCTCATCACAGTTGAGCCGGATTCCGACTGCGAAGTCCTTGCCACCGCCTACCCGCGCCGCCTGCAGAGTCTCGATCAGGAAGCGCATCCGGTTTTCAAGGCTGCCGCCGTACTCATCTTCACGCTCGTTGAAATAGGGGGAGAGAAACTGCTCAATGAGACCGGCATGCGACCCGTGCAGCAGGATGCCATCAAACCCCGCCTCGCGCATGTTGGCGCAGGTCTGGCGCATCGCTGCGATCATTGCAGCGATCTCGTCCCTACCCATGGCATGGGTGGATGAGGAACGGTCACCTAGGCCGAACTGGCGCACCGACGGTGCAAGGGCGGGCGCAGGTGGGCTAAGCGGTTGCCATTGGCCAGTGCCGATCCAGTGATAGAAGCACTGGCCGAATATCTTGCCTCCTGCCTCGTGGATCGCATCTGCCATGGCGCGGAAAGCTGCGATATTGGCTATCGGATAGGGGCTGGGTTGCCGGGTACGCCCGCGATCATGCTGCACCAGCGCGACAATGACGAGGCCGCAGCCCCCACCACGCACTCGCTCGGCGCTATAGGCAACCAAGTCGTCGGCGGGTTTGGTGCCGGCCGATAGTGCGCTGCCGTGCGGGGCGAAGAAAAAGCGCGTAGGGATTTCCACCGGCCCCAACTGAATGGAGCTGAAAACATTAGGATATTTCGGGTGCACCGGCCTCTCCAGCCTGTTAATTCTGTGGTCGTCATTTTGCAACCCACCCCGAACAAACGCAATGCCAAAGACCGATAATTATCACCTGCAACGTTTCATCTGATCTGTGTCAGGAGCAGATATGGAAAGGGCGGCGCAGGAACCCTGCACCGCCCTTCTAATCCAAATGCTGGCCGATCGATGGCCCGCGTTGATCAGTACACGCGCTTCTTCGGCTTGATGTACTCGACGTCGTCGGTGAGCGTATATTCGTGCACCGGGCGGTAGTCGATGCGGACGTTGCCGCCCTTGCCGCCCCAGCCTTCGAACCAGGTCGCAGTGTGCTTCATCCACTCGGCGTCGTTGCGATCGGGGAAGTCCTCGTGCGCATGGGCACCGCGGCTTTCCTTGCGGTTCTGCGCGCCGTGCAGGGTGACGGTGGCCTGCGAGATCAGGTTGTCGAGTTCCATCGTTTCGATGAGGTCCGAGTTCCAGATCAGGCCCTTGTCCGAGACATGCAGGTCCTGCATTCGCTCATAGGTCTTGGCCAGTTCTACCTTGCCTTCGACCATCAGTTCGTCGGTGCGGAACACAGCGGCATGCTTCGACATGATGCGCTGCATTTCGACGCGAACCTCTGCCGTAGGCGAACCGCCCTTGGCATTGCGGAAGTGATCGAGGCGGGTGAGCGAAAGTTCAGCGGAATCCTTCGGCAGTTCTTCATGCGATGTACCCGGCTTGATCAATTCCTTCAGGCGGTGGCCGGCAGCGCGGCCGAACACCACAAGATCGATCAGCGAGTTCGAGCCAAGGCGGTTGGCGCCATGGACCGAAACGCAGGCAGCCTCGCCAACAGCAAAGAGGCCCGGCACCACGGTCTCAGGATCGCCGTCGGCACCGATGGTCATGACTTCGCCGTGGTAGTTCGTCGGGATGCCGCCCATGTTGTAGTGGACGGTCGGAACCACCGGCAGTGGCTGGCGGGTCAGGTCGACGCCAGCGAAGATCTTGCCGCTTTCGGTGAGGCCCGGCAGGCGCTCTGCCAGCACCTTGGGATCGATGTGATCGAGGTGAAGGAAGATGTGGTCCTTGTTCGGACCGACACCGCGGCCTTCGCGGATTTCCATGGCCATGGAGCGCGATACGACGTCGCGCGATGCGAGGTCCTTCGCGGATGGCGCATAGCGCTCCATGAAGCGCTCACCTTCGGAGTTGGTCAGGTAGCCGCCTTCACCGCGTGCGCCCTCGGTGATGAGAACGCCGGCACCGTAGATGCCGGTCGGGTGGAACTGGACGAACTCCATATCCTGCAGCGGCAGGCCCGCACGCAGCACCATACCGCCGCCGTCGCCGGTGCAGGTGTGCGCCGATGTGGCAGTGAAGTAGGAGCGACCATAGCCACCGGTCGCCAGCACCACTGCCTTGGAACGGAAGCGGTGGATCGTGCCGTCGTCCATGCAGAGCGCGATCACGCCAACGCACTTTCCGCTGTCCATGATCAGGTCGATGGCGAAATATTCGATGAAGAAGTCCGCATCGTACTTCAGCGACTGCTGGTAGAGCGCGTGCAGCATGGCGTGGCCGGTACGGTCAGCCGCGGCGCAGGTGCGCTGCACCGGCGGGCCCTCGCCCATGTTCTGCATGTGACCGCCGAAGGGACGCTGGTAAATCGTACCGTCTTCGTTGCGACTGAAGGGAACGCCAGCGTGCTCAAGCTCGTAAACAGCCTGCGGAGCTTCACGCACCATGTATTCGATGGCGTCCTGGTCACCCAGCCAGTCCGAACCCTTGACAGTGTCGAACATGTGCCACGTCCAGTGATCGGGCGAATTGTTGCAAAGCGAAGCCGCGATGCCGCCCTGCGCAGCAACAGTGTGCGAGCGGGTGGGAAACACCTTGGTGATGCAGGCCGTCTTCAGGCCAGCTTCGGCGCTGCCCATGGTCGCGCGCAGGCCGGAACCACCAGCGCCAACGACGACAGTGTCATAGGTGTGGTCGATGATCTTGTAGGCGGGCTGGGTAGCCATTCTCACGCGCCTCCCAGCGCCAGGCGAATTACGCAGAAGAGACCGAATGCGGCCCCGGCGAAAGCAACAAGGTTCAGCGCTGCGATGCAGGCGAACTTGTTGGCGTGTTCGTGGACATAGTCCTCAAGCATTACCTGCATGCCAAGACGGGCATGCCAGAAGCTGGAGATGACGAGCAGCGCCATGGCGGTCGCCGATACCGGGCGGGAAAGCCATTCGTGGACAGTCGCGAACTGGAAATCCGGCAACAGCAGCAGCGAGATTACAAGCCAGCCAACCAGCACAAGATTGCCGATGGCGGTGAAACGCTGGACCAGCCAGTGATGCGATCCGCTCTTGGCCGAGCCGAGGCCGCGCACGCGGCCGATTGAGGTTCCGTTACCCATGTTTCCCTGTCCTCAGCGCAGCAGCAGCGCGGCCCAGAAGGCGGCGGTCAGCACGATCCCGATGATCGGCGTGATTACCGACCAGAGGTTGTTGGAGTTCAGCTCAAACCCGGCGCCGATATCGAGCACGAAGTGGCGGATGCCGGATGCCATGTGATTGAAAAAAGCCCAACTAATGCCGACCAGCACGACCATGCCGTACCAGGACGAGGCATGTTCGGTGAAAGTCGCATAGCTTGCAGGTCCGCCTGCCAATGCGCCCAGCCACCAGAGCAGGACACCAAGGCCCGCAACCGCAAGGCCATTGCCCGATACGCGGTGCAGGATGGAAACTGCCATGGCGGGGCCCCAACGCCAGATCTGGAGATGGGGGGAAAGCGGTCTGTTCCTTGCCGGGCCGGCTTGAGCCATGCTGTCGAATCCCTTGACGCGGCAGTCACACTCGCTGCCCTTGCGGCTCCCCTTAGCCAAATCGCTGGGTGGTGCAAGTTCTAGCACGCGGTCTGGCGCAAGGTTCCGAGGGAGCCTAAAGGCCTGCAATGATTCACTCTACCTTACAGACCTTCCGAAGGCATTGCCGCACTGGCAGCACCATGGCTGGCGGCTTGGCAATTCTCTTCGCGGCCCAGTCGCCCTTGGCCGCACAGTCGGCAACCACATCCGCGGCGCCCGCCGCCGTTGACCTCGTGAAGGAATGCAAGGACCGCGAAGGCTGGTCCGATCCTGCCCCTCCGGCACGAATTTTCGGCAGCAGCTGGTACGTAGGAACCTGTGGTGTCGCTGCCGTACTCGTCACATCAGACAAGGGGCATGTCCTGATCGACGGAGGGCCTGCCACGGCCGCGCCACTGATCGCGGAAAACATCCAGAGGCTGGGCTTCCGCCTGCCGGACGTGCGCTGGATTCTGTCGAGTCACGAACATCATGACCACGTCGGCGGCCTGGCCGAACTGAAGCAGTTGACGGGCGCAAAGGTGGCCGCGCTCAACGCCGCGGCACTGGTTCTCACTACCGGCAAGCCGAACCGGGATGATCCGCAGTTCGGCCAGGTGGACGACTTCGTACCATTTGGCGTCGATCGCATCCTGCGAGATGGTGATCATGTCGACGTCGGCCCGCTACGCCTCACTGTTCACGCCACGCCCGCGCACACTCCGGGTTCAGCAAGCTGGACGTGGACTTCGTGCGAGGACGCTAATTGCCACAAGATCGCCTACGCGGACAGCGCCACGCTGATCTCCGACGACAGCTATCAATTTTCCGCCCATCCAGACCGTATCAAGCAAGCACGCAAGGGGATGGAGCGCATGTCAGACCTGCCTTGCGATATCATCGTTACCCCTCACCCGGGCGCGAGCAATCTGTTTGAGCGGCTGTCGGGACAGGCGCCGCTCGTAGACCGCGACGCCTGTAAACGTCATGCAACACGGGGCCAACAGCAGCTTGATGAACGGCTTGCGCGCGAGACAGGAAACGTCATCCGATGACCTGGAAAGTCACCGCCCTCGCCCCTCGTCCCGTGATCGAGGCGGCACTGCTGGCCCATGAAGACGCTTTTGACTGGGATGCCGAAATCGTGCTGTCCGGAAGCGAGATTGCCGAAGACATGCCCGATGACTGGAGACTGGAGGCTTGGCTCCCTCGCAAGCCATCGCGGGACGACAAGGCTGCGATTACCGCGCTGTTCGCTGCGGGCGCTCCCAAATTCACTATTGAGGAACTGCCCGAGACTGACTGGGTAACGGAAAGCCAGCAGGGGCTCGAGCCAATCCGTGCGGGACGCTTCTACGTCCGCACGCCGGATCATCCAGGTTCAAAGGAGCCAGGCGCAAGGAATTTTATCATCCCCGCCAGTCGAGCCTTCGGAACCGGCCAACATGCAACGACCGCGGGCTGCCTTTCCATGCTTACCGAAATGAAGCGCACGGGCATCATCGTCCGCAATTGCGCTGACATTGGCACGGGCACCGGTCTGCTTGCTTTTGCCGCACTCGACCTGTGGCCACGAGCATTGGCTACGGCGAGCGACATCGATTCCGTTTGCGTCGGCGTGGTTGAAGAGAACGCCGCACTTAACGGCATCAGCATGGGTGCAAGGGC
>JBEVKC010000169.1:0-34369 GCA_040509895.1 Novosphingobium sp.
TTCTGGGCGGTCGGATCAGTCCTGTTCATCCAGTTTCCGCCGCTCGCCAAGAACGTCTTGATGGCCAGCAAGGAAGTCGCAAGCCTGTTCCTGGTGATATTCTCGGTCGGCGTCGCGGTTGGATCGGTGTCGATCAACTGGCTGCTGAACGGCCGCGTATCGGCGCGTTATGCACCAGCTTCGGTGGTCGCCATGGCCGTGTGCGTAGTGCTGTTCCATCTTGTGTGCAGGGCGTGGGCACCTCATCCGGAAAATGGCCTGCTTGATGTGGGGCGCTTTGTCGCAGAGCCGCTTGCCATCCCGTTGCTCCTGACGTTGCTGGGTATCGCAGTTACGGGCGGCATGTTCGTGGTGCCGCTCTATGCCTTCCTCACGACTTTCGTCGACAAGTCTCAAACTGCGCGCACGATTGCCGCCAACAATATCGTGAATTCAGGCGCGATGGTGATCGGCTCGCTGATTGCAATCGGACTTAGCGCCGCCGGAGTGCCGATCATCGAGCAATTGTTGCTGAGCGCCGGCATGTGCCTGATCTCGGCCTGGCTGGGCAACCTTCTGTACCGAGCCGAGGGCGCCGCCCTTACCGCCTAGTCAGACCAGAAAGTGCATCTCAGGCGATAAATACCGCAACTGCAGCAAAGCACGCGCAATAGGTCATCAGGAAATCGCGTATCGAATTTCCGGCGGTGCCTGTCTTCTTGCGGTTGATCATCTGGCCCTCTCTCGCACTGCGCACATGCGGCGGCAAACTGGCCAGGAAAGGATGCCTTGCGGCATCGTCGGTTATGACCAATGCTCTACGCTTCATGAGTCGACAGGTTAAGAATTTATTAACCATCGTCCAGCCCGGAAATCCTTCTTTCCCAATCAGGGACAGTATCCAAGTTGCTGATATGGCAGTCGCCGGTTAGACCTTGCGCATGACCGAGACTTCCGCGGGCGAAAGCGCTGTCACCGGTGGACGCCTTCTTGTCGACTGCATCGTCGAACAAGGGTGCGACCGCATCTTCACAGTCCCTGGCGAGAGCTTCCTCGCTGTGCTCGATGCCCTGCACGACACGCCCCAGGTTGAGACTGCGGTCTGCAGGCAGGAGGGCGGCGCAGCGTTCATGGCCTGTGCTGACGGGTCTCTCACGGGTCGCCCCGGCGTCTGTTTCGTGACGCGAGGGCCCGGCGCTACGAACGCCAGCATCGGCGTGCACGTCGCGATGCAGGATTCGGTCCCGCTGATACTTTTCGTTGGAGATGTCGATCGCGGGATGCGCGACCGTGAAGGATTTCAGGAAGTCGATCTTCCCGCAATGTTTGCCCCGCTCGCCAAATGGGCGGCGCGAATAGACGATCCCTCGCGAATTCCGGAATATGTCGCACGGGCATGGTCGGTGGCCATTTCAGGAAGGCCCGGCCCCGTCGTGCTCGCCCTGCCGGAAGACATGCTGCTGGAACAGGTGCGCGACGCCAGCCCTCGCCCGTTCGTTTATCGCCCTGCACAAGCAGTTTGCCTTGACGCCATGGAGGCAATGGTCCGGCTGATCGAGGACGCGGCGGCGCCCGTCGCGATCATTGGCGGCGCTGGCTGGAACGAAAAGGCGCGCCACTATTTCACCGAATTTGCAGAGCGAATCGGGATTCCCGTCGCCTGCGCCTTTCGTCGGCAGGATGCGATTGCCAATTCCAGCAAGGTCTGGGCGGGCAACCTTGGCTATGGTCCCAACCCGAAGCTGGCTCAGCGCGTTCGCGAGGCTGATCTGTTGCTGGTCGTAGGCGCGCGACTGGGAGAGGCGACTACTGACGGATATGCGCTCGTTACGCCCGGTCATCCGGACCAGATACTGATTCATGTGCACCCTGACCCAGAGGAATTGAACCGCGTATATCGCGCAGACCTTGCCCTCTGCGCCGACATGGCGGAATTCGCGGAAGCCGCCGCGCTGGTCGATGACGAGATCACTCCCTTCGATGCCGGCCGGGAAGCTCATAATGAATGGCTTGAGTGGAGCACGCCGTCACCCAGCGAAACGAAGCTGGACCTTGGCTCCTGCGTTGCTGCCATGCGCGAATTGCTTCCAGCCGACAGCATCATCTGCAACGGCGCAGGCAATTTCTCCAGCTGGTGGCACCGCTATTGGCCATATGAGGCCTTCCCGTCACAACTTGCCCCCACTGCCGGAGCCATGGGGTATGGCCTGCCAGCCGCGGTCGCCGCTGCACGCCGCTTCCCGGACCGAACTGTTGTCGCCCTGGCCGGCGATGGCGACTTCTTGATGAATGGGCAGGAACTGGCAACCGCTGTTCAATATGGCTGCGACATCATCGTCCTGGTGATCGACAACGGATCGTACGGAACCATCCGCATGCACCAGGAACGGTCATATCCCGGACGCGTATCGGGCACGACGCTTGCCAATCCCGATTTCGCCGCGCTAGCCCGGGCCTATGGTGCATGGGCCGAGACTGTCGTGGAAACGGCAGAGTTCAGCTCGGCCCTGCGGTCGGCCGCAACGCGCAAGGGCGTGCGATTGATCCACCTTGTCACCGACATTGAAGTGCTGGCCGCGAACGGGCTGACCGTCTCCGCGCTGCGGGGCCCGCGCTAAGCCGCCTTCCGGTTCGACAGCGACAGGATGTAATTCCACTCCTCAGGCGTCACCACCCCGACCGAGAGACGCGACTGCTTGATCAGCTCCATTTCCGCCAGGGCGGGATCGGCCTTGATCTCTTTCAGCGTTACCGGGCGTTTCAGCTTCTTCACCGGCTTGACCTTGACCGCCGCCCATTTCCCGTCGGGATCGCTCGGGTCAGAAATGCCGGACTTGGAAATCTTCATGATTCCAACAATCTCCAGGCCAATGTTGGAGTGATAGAAGAAAGCCTCGTCCCCCACTTTCATCGCCGCGAGGTTGTTACGTGCACGATAATTGCGCACACCGTCCCATGTGCCCTCTCCCTCCGCGACAAGATCATCCCAACCGTAAGCATCGGGTTCAGACTTCATCAGCCAATAGGATTTGACATTCGCCATGCGCACGCTCCGGAATCAGGTTATGGCACGCCATTAAAGCCAACGCGCCGATCGGACCACATGCATCTCGAATCGCTCGAAATACTTAGCCTCAAAGATGATCCGGAAAGCTTTTCAGCCCGGATCGGCGATAGCTTCCGCAATTTCGGCTTCGCCATGGTTTGCGACCACGGCATCGATTCCGCACTGCTGGAACGCGGATGGGAACTCACCCGAGCCTTCTTTGATCTGCCTGAACGTGAGAAACTTGGCTACCACATGGGCGGCCTCGCTGGCGCGCGAGGCTACACCCCCTTTGGCAGGGAGATCGCCAAGGGGGCCATTGCCCATGACCTGAAGGAATTCTGGCATATAGGTCGCGACCTGCCAGCCGGACATCCGCTCTCGGATGCCATGCCTCCGAATACCTGGCCGCGCGTCCCGCAAGGTTTTCAACAAGCCTTTTCGGCACTGTTTGCAGAGTACGACCGGGTCGGCTCGATAATATTGTCCCGCATTGCTGCCCATCTTTCCTTGCCACCGGACTGGTTCAACCCAGCAATCGCAGATGGCAATTCGGTACTCCGTCTGCTTCATTACCCACCTGTCGACGACACAGCCGACGATGCGATCCGTGCGGGAGCGCATGAGGACATCAATCTTATCACGCTGTTATTGGGCGCAGAGGAAGCCGGACTGGAACTTCTGACGCGCGAAGGCCGCTGGCTGGATGTGTCGCCGCCGCAAGGTGCGCTTGTCGTCAACATCGGCGACATGCTCCAGCGGCTTACCAACAGAGTCTTGCCGTCGACGACCCATCGGGTCCGCAATCCGAAAGGTGAACGGGCACGGTTCAGCCGCTATTCGATGCCATTTTTCCTGCATTTGCGGAGCGATTTTCCCATCAGAACCCTGCCGCAATGCATCTCTCCCGACAATCCAGATCGCTATCCAGAGACAATCACGGCGGACGACTATCTGCAGCAGCGGCTGAAAGAAATCGGGCTCAAGAACTAGCGTCAGACGGGAATATCGCTGTCGCGCCATTTCTTTTCCCGGATTAACCGATATTTCAGTAACGTGTGTGAAAACACCCTCTGAATGACAGGGGGGTACCGGACCTTGGCATGGCCCGACGAAGTACAGATATCCGGCGGCACGGATAAAAACCGCACTGGCGAGGCCGGGCGTGACGCGGTCGCGCTTGCAATAGCCTTGGCAAGCATCACGATGTTCGTCGGCACCGGCGGCGCGATCATGCCGGGCATTGTGCGGTCATTTTCCGGCATGGGCCTTGGGCCAGACAAGCTGCTGGTCAGCACTGTTCTGCTCAATATTGCTCTGATTATTTTCAGTTGGCGCCGGTATAGCGAACTGGTCAGGGAACGGGAGGAGCGCGAGCGCACGGAAGCCCAGGCCCGCATCCTCGCTGAAACCGACCCGCTTACCGGCTGCCTCAATCGCCGCGCCATGGGGCCGGCGGCAGAGCGACTGCTCGCCGAAGCCAGCGCCCGCGGAGAAGCGGTCGCGATGTTCATGCTGGACATCGACAAGTTCAAGCAGGTCAATGACCTCAACGGTCACAGCGCCGGCGATTTCATCCTTCAGGAGTCGGCTCGGCGAATTGTCGCGCTGTTGCCGCCGGACGGTCTCATAGCGCGTCTGGGTGGTGACGAATTCGCATGTGCCATTCCCTTCGCGCCCGGTCGTGGGGACCGCGTGGACAGATTGGCCGCGGCGATGGTGGAGGCATTGGCCCAGCCGGCAGCGGTCAATGGCCTGTCGGTTGAAGTCACCGCCTCTATCGGCCTTGCCCGCAGCGACACGAATGCTGCCGGCGGTTCCGGCACCGTTGAAGCACATGACCTGCAGCACATGGCAGACATCGCCATGTATCATGCAAAGAAGCAGGGACGGAACTGCTACTTCTGGTTCGAAGCACCCATGGAAAGCGAGCTTCGCTTCCGCAGCGAGCTTGAAAGCGGTATTCGCCGGGGCATATCAGCGGGCGAGTTCGTTCCCTACTACGAGCAGCAAATCGACCTCAAGACTGGCCGCCTGACCGGCTTTGAGATGCTGGCGCGTTGGAACTCGCCCACCCTTGGCATGGTCGGGCCGGACATCTTCATCCCGGTTGCCGAAGAGATCGGCGTTATCTCTGAACTGTCCGAAATGCTGATCGCCCAGGCTCTGACTGATGCAAAGAGCTGGGACGTGCAACTGACCCTTTCGGTCAATATTTCACCGTTGCAGTTGCGAGACCCCTGGTTTGCCCAGCGCCTTTTGAAGATGCTGGTGGAATCGAACTTCCCCCCCAACAGGCTGGAGATCGAAATAACCGAGACCTGCCTGCATGAAAATGTGGGCGTCGTTCGCACCTTGATCACCAGCCTAAAGAACCAGGGGATCAAGGTCAGTCTCGACGATTTCGGCACCGGCTACAGCTCGCTGTCACAGCTTCGCACGCTGCCATTCGATCACATCAAGATCGATCGCAGCTTTGTCATGAGCATGCATGAAAGCTCTGACAGTGCGACCATCGTCGATGCCATCACCGCGCTTGGCAAAGGCCTGGGCCTCCCGATCACCGCCGAGGGAATCGAGAATGAGGAGGTACTGGAAAGGCTGCGCAAGTACGGGAAGCTGAAAGGACAGGGCTATCTGTACGGCAGGCCGGAGCCTGCTTCGGCAACCATAAAACGGCTGGAGGAACTCGACCTGCTGGCCGACACAGCTGTCGAGCAAGAATCGGAACAATCGCAAGGCGCTGAAGCCAAACCGCCCAAGGCATCGGCAAAAACCGGCGCATCAGCCACACGCTAGTCGTTCCGCCACTGGACGCATACCGCGCCAGCGCATAGAGCGCGGGTCATAATGCGCATTCCGTTCGTCAAGATGCATGGCCTGGGCAACGACTTTGTCGTGCTGGACGGTCGCGCCGAATCCTTGCCTGTGATCGACGGGCTTGCTGCGACCGCACTGGCTGACCGGCATACCGGCATCGGCTGCGACCAGCTTATCCTGCTGGAACCGTCAGCCTCGGCAGATTTCCGCATGCGTATCTTCAATGCCGATGGCAGCGAAGTGGAAAGCTGCGGCAACGCCACCCGCGCCGTAGGGCTGCTCCACGGCGCGGCGGCTACGATCGAGACCAAGGGCGGCATGCTGCAGTCAACGCCGACGGAAAACGGCATCTCGGTTGAAATGGGAGTGCCGAGCTTCGAATGGGATCGCATCCCCCTCGCCTACGCGATGGATACCCTACACATGCCCGTTGGCTGGGAGGATCTGGAAGATCCAACAGCAGTCAACGTCGGCAATCCGCATGTGATCTTCTTCGTGCCGGATTGCGACGGGCTTGACCTTGCACGCCTTGGGCCACTGGTCGAACACGATCCGCTGTTCCCGGAACGGATCAACGTCAACGCCGCCACTGTAACTGCGCGCGATGCCATTTGCCTGCGCGTTTGGGAGCGCGGCGCCGGACTTACCCGTGCGTGCGGCACCGGCGCATGCGCAACCGCGATCGGCGCAATGCGCCGTGGCCTGGTCGATCGGCGCGCAACCGTCACCCTGCCCGGCGGTCCGCTTCTGATTGAATGGCGCGAAGACAACCAGATCGTCATGACCGGCGCCGCTGCTGAAAGCTTCCGAGGCAGTTTCGATGCCACCGCCTTTGGAATGAGGGTGTGACCGTCGAAGTCGTTTCGCTGGGCTGCCGGCTCAATCTCTCTGAGAGCGAACGCCTGCGCGGCATGCTGGCGGGAAACGATGAACTTGTGGTCATCAATAGCTGCGCCGTTACCGCAGAGGCGGTGCGCCAGACTCGCCAGGCAATCCGCCGGGCCCGCAAGGCTCGTCCGGATGCACGCCTATTGGTCACGGGTTGCGCCGCCGAAGTAGAGCGCGAGCAACTGGCCGCCATGCCCGAGGTGGACGGTCTTATCGGCAATGCCGTCAAACTTGATCCGCGCGCATGGAATGTTCCTGTGCGTACCGACACTGCTCCATCCACTCATACCCGCGCATTCGTGCAGGTGCAGAACGGTTGCGATCATGCCTGCACGTTCTGTGTCATCCCGCGAGGGCGCGGTCAAAGCCGCTCGCACAGCGTTCCTGCCGTTCTGGGCGATATTGCAAGGCATTTGGAAAGCGGCGCCAGGGAAGTGGTGCTCACCGGCGTCGATCTGACGTCTTGGGGTGGCGACCTGCCTGGTGAGCCGCGACTTGGCCAATTAGTTTCGGCGATCCTTGGGGCATTCCCCGAACTGCGGCGGTTACGCCTGTCGTCGGTAGACGGCGTCGAGATCGACTGGAAATTGCTGGAGCTGCTTGCGTTCGAACACCGCCTGATGCCGCATCTGCACCTCTCACTGCAATCGGGCGACGACCTGATCCTCAAGCGAATGAAGCGTCGTCATTCCCGGCAAGATGCCATTTCTCTCGTCGAGAAGCTTCGGTCGCACCGTCCCGAAATCGCCGTGGGCGCGGACATTATCGCCGGATTTCCGACCGAGGATGAGGCCGCCCATGACCAAAACCTCTCCATCATACGCGAGCTGGCAATCGTCCACGGCCACATCTTTCCCTATTCGCCGCGACCGGACACACCGGCTGCCCGAATGCCCCAAGTGGCACCAGCAACCATCAAAAGCCGCGCCGCCGAACTTCGCGCCGCCGTCGCTGAAGAGCGCGCGCGCTGGCTCAACTCATTGATCGGGCAACCGCTGCAAGTGCTGGCGGAACGCGACGGCACGGGTCATGCTCCCAATTTCGCAAGGATCGAACTGCCCGCCGGCACTCCAGCAGGCAGCATCCTCACCATCACCCCAACGCGCATTATCGAAGGACTTCTGGCATGAGCGCCGAAACCTGGTCCGATAGGTTGTTCGGCGGCTTCCGCAAGACGTCGGAGCGTTTGTCGGAAAACCTTGCCGGCATTGTCAGTTCCACGCGACTCACTGACAGCCAGTTGGATGACATCGAGGACGCACTGATCCTGTCGGACCTCGGACCCCGCGTAGCCAGCCGGATCCGCGAACGTTTGGCCGCGGAACGCTTTGAACGCGGTGCAGACGAAGCCGCGATCAGGGAGGCCGTGGCCGAGGAAATCGCCGCCATCCTGCGTCCGGCGGCAAAGCCGCTGGAAATCATCGCCTTCCCTCGCCCGCAGGTCATCCTTGTCATCGGCGTCAATGGGTCCGGCAAGACGACCACTAACGCCAAGCTGGCCCACCTGTTCCAGGAACAGGACTATTCGGTTATGCTGGCGGCCGGCGATACCTTCCGCGCCGCAGCCATCGGCCAGCTTGCCGTCTGGGCTGACCGCCTGAGCGTCCCGATCATCCGTGGCCCCGAAGGCGGCGATCCGGCGAGCATCGTGTTTGACGGCGTCAAGGCAGCCACCGAAAAGGGAATCGACGCGCTGATCGTCGATACTGCGGGACGACTGCACAACAAGCGCGAACTGATGGACGAACTCGCCAAGATCCGCCGCGTGCTGGGCAGGCTCAATCCCCAGGCCCCACATGACGTGGTGCTGGTGCTGGATGCCACCAATGGCCAGAACGCGCTGCAGCAGATCGAGATATTCAAGGAGGTCGCCGGAGTGTCCGGCATAATCATGACCAAGCTTGACGGTACGGCGCGCGGCGGCGTGCTTGTTGCGGCGGCGGAACAATACGGACTGCCGATCCACGCAATCGGGGTCGGCGAAAAGATTGACGACCTGCGGCCCTTCGACCCCGACCTTGTCGCTCGGGTCATTGCGGGAGTGGCATGATGACCGACACAGCGCCTCAGAAGGATTCAGGCCCAAAGAAGTCAGGCTGGCTGAACCTGCTGGTCGACTATGGACCGATCCTCGTCTTCTTCCTGGTCTATCGGTACTATTCTCCCGCCGACAAGCAGAACACGGTCGGAGAGGTACTGGCGGTAATCAAGGGTACCGCCTCATTCATGTTCGCGGCAGTCGCCGCGCTAATCGTGTCCAAGATGAAGTTCGGCCGGGTCTCACCCATGCTGTGGCTGTCCACTGCGCTGATCGTATTCTTTGGTGGCCTGACGATCGTTCTGCAGGACGAATTCTACATTCAGATCAAGCCGACCGCCATCTACCTGATCTTCGGGCTCGCGCTGCTGGGCAGCGTATGGCGGGGCAAGGCCCTGCTCAAATACCTGCTTGAGGCGGCATTCGAGGGACTCAGCGACAAGGGATGGCTGATATTGTCACGCAATTGGGGACTGTTTTTCCTGTTCCTTGCAGCGCTGAATGAAGGATTCCGCCACTTCTTGAGCTTCGGCGGATGGCTTCAAGCCAAGCTCTACGTCTTCTTGCCACTTTCGTTCCTGTTCACCTTCGCCCACATGCCCATGCTGCTGCGGCACGGGCTCGGCGCGGAGGCAAAGGAAGACGTAGTCACCCACCCGCCGCATGAATAAGTGCAAAACCCCTTAAAACGATGTGACATTCTTGCGCGCTAAGACAATAATTGCGGCCGCTGCCGCTTGACGGGCGGCCAATGACACGTAGGAACTCGCTCCAACCCGCACTCGGGTTCGCATAGAGGGGGAAGCAATGGCGAAATTCTTTGGCAATCTGCATTTGGTCCTGGTCGTGGGCCTTGTGCTAGCTATCGTTGTGATGATGGCCTTCGCGCCGTCGGCTCCGGTCGACGTCAATTCAATATTCCGCTGGCTGCACATCTTCTTTGGCGTGCTGTGGATCGGCCTGCTCTACTACCTGAATTTCGTTCAGGTTCCGACCATGCCCAAGGTTCCAGCCGAACTGAAGAAGGGCGTCACCGGCTACATCGCGCCGAACGTGTTCTTCTTCTTCCGCTATGCCGCACTGCTTACGGTCATCACGGGCCTCGTCATCGCCTTTGTCAGCGGTTACGGCCACCAGGCACTGACCCTAACCGGTGAGGGCAACGTTAACCTGATCGGCGTCGGCATGTGGATGGCCCTGATCATGGCCTTCAACGTCTGGTTCCTGATCTGGCCTGCCCAGAAGAAGATCCTGGGCATTGTCGAGGCAACGGATGAGGCGAAGGCCAAGGCCGCGCCGCTTGCACTTGCTGCCAGCCGCACCAACCTGCTGCTTTCGCTGCCGATGCTTTACGCGATGGTAAGCGCCAACCTCGGCTGATCTCAGCCCGATTGGCCCGAAATAAGGGGGCGGGGTTCCAGCAGGAACTCCGCCCTTTTCCTTTGTGGTCCGTGCCTTTGGCTCCAGGGAGAAACATAAACGGGGCGGAGAGGGAGAACTATGACCGATTTGATCAAGCTCACCGAGGAGTGGCTACAAGTTCTGCCCGCCGGAAATTTTGAAGCCTTTTCCGGCGATGTCTCACCCGATTTCGTCCTGCGCCTACCCTTTGTGCCAGATGGGGTTCCAAGCGAATTCAAAGGGCGGGATGTGGCGCAGGCGGTACTCCGGGCGAGCGCGCTGGGCCGCAGCCCGCTGGTCTTTACCGACAAGGTAATCCGCCGCACCGAAGACCCGGAATTGGCCCTCACCACCGCGCGGGCAGAGGCAGTGATGGGGAACGGAAGACCCTATCGCAACGAGTACATCATGCTGACCCGCATCCGCGACGGCGTGGTCCTTGAACACGTCGAGTACCTGAACCCGCTAGCCATCATGGCCGCCAGCGGGAACTAGATTTCCAGCTGGCTTCCCAGTTCCACCACGCGGTTGGTCGGCAGGCGGAAAAACTCCATCGGGCTCGCCGCATTGCGCAGCATCCAGGCGAACAGCTTCTCCCGCCAGATCGCCATGCCTGGCTTGGCCGAAGGGAGCAGAGTCTGGCGTGAGAGGAAGAAGCTGGTCTTCATCATCTCGAACGGTTCGCCACACATCGTCACGCGCTTCAGCGTGATCGGCACGTCGGTTTCCTCAAGGAAGCCAAATCGCATGATCAGGCGATAGAAACCATTGCCGAGTTCCTTGACCATATAGCGGTCTTCTTCCTCGACATAGGGCACGTCCTGGATCGCCACAGTCAGGATCACCACCCGCTCGTGCAGTACCTTGTTGTGCTTGATGTTGTGAAGGAGCGCAGAAGGCACGCCCTTTTCGGTGGAGGCCATGAAGATCGCCGTACCCGCAACGCGGGTTGCGCTGGAATGCGCGCTCTTCGCAAACACCTCGATCGGAATGGAGCCCTCGGCCATGTTCTGCCGCATCAGCGCCCGTCCGCGCGACCAGGTGGTCAACAACGTGAAAATCGTGAAGCCCATCAGAAGCGGCACCCAGCCACCGTCCGGAATCTTGGTCAGGTTGGCCGCAAGATAGGCCGCGTCCAATGCAAAAAACAGGGCGAGCAAGGGGATCGACGCCCACGGCTTCCACTTCCACAGGTAGAACAGGACCACCGCCAGCAGGAAATTGTCGATCAGCATCGCACCGGTAACGGCGATGCCGTACGCGGCAGTCAGGTTCGACGAACGCTGGAACACCAGAACAAGCAGGATGACCGCAATCATCAGGCCCCAGTTGAGGACCGGAATATATATCTGCCCGGCAGTCGCCGCGCTGGTGTGCTTGATCGTCATGCGCGGCATGAAGCCGAGCTGGATGGCCTGTTGAGTCACCGAAAATGCGCCGGAAATAACCGCTTGGGACGCAATAATCGCTGCCGAACTCGCGATCAGAAGCAGCGGCCACTGGAACCACTCAGGCGCAAGAAAATAGAACGGGCTTTCAATCGCATGCGGCTGGCGCATCAACAGCGATGCCTGACCAAGGTAGTTCAGGACCAGCGCGGGGAGCACGAAGGCAAGCCACGACACACGGATCGGATTTCGGCCGAAATGCCCCATATCGGCATAGAGCGCCTCCGCGCCGGTAACCGCCAATACGGCAGCACCCATCGCCAGAAAGCCGTGCCACGGGTCTGCAATGAACATGGCAACCGCATAGTGAGGGCTCAGCGCCTGGATGACTTCTGGCATCTGCACGATGCTCATCACGCCAAGCACCGAAATTGTGGCGAAATAGACCAGCATCATCGGGCCGAAAAAGGCTGCCACCTTCGCCGTTCCCCGGCTCTGGATGAAGAACAGGCCAATCAGGATTCCGACTACCAAGGGAACAACAAGACGGCCCAGGGCGGGATTATAGACTGCAACGCCCTCGATCGCGGAAAGCACCGACACCGCCGGCGTAATCATGCTGTCGCCATAGAACAGCGACGTCGCGAAAACCCCCAGCAGCACAATGCCGCCCGTCCATTTCTTGGTTGAGACATGCTGGTTGATAAGGGCCAGCAGAGCGAGGCTGCCACCCTCCCCCTTGTTATCCACGCGCATGATGATCGACACATATTTCAGCGTCACGATAACCATCATCGACCAGAACATCAGGCTGACGATGCCATAGACGTGCAACACATCCAGCGGCAGCTTGTGATGCCCGGCAAATGTGTCACGCATGGCGTACAGCGGACTGGTGCCGATGTCGCCAAAGACAACGCCGATGGCGCCGACTGCCAGTTTGAGCAGGCCACCCTGTGCATGACCATGATGGCCATGCGTCGGACTGGCAGACGGCTCTGCACCGTCCATCGAAGCCTGCGTGTCAGATTCGCCCATGCATGCGCCCTGTCCTCGACTGGACTCAACTTACCGGCCGCCGCCCCCCGACGGCAAGGGTGCGGCGCTTAGCAGTCGGGGATTGCGGGTGCAATCTCTCTTACGGCTGGCCCGGAAGACCCTGTTGGCGAGCGATGATTGCGTCGAGCTGCTGCAGCCGCTGTTCAAGATCGGTCCGCCATGGGGCGTCGGCGGGTGTACGTTGCAAAAGGTTTGTCCAAAGGTTGCGAGCCTCAGCCAGCCGTCCCGACTGCGCCAGCGCCAATCCCAGGAAAAAAGGCGGACCGGGATGCGTCGGATCAGCATCAGCTGCGCGTTGGAAAGCAAACAGCGAGGCGGGCGTAAGCTGCCCGTCGGCATGGCTGGTCAGCGCATTGGCGATGGCAAGCCATGCCTCACCATTCTTCTGGTTTTTCTCGACAGCGCCCAGCATTACTCCGGCGGCATCGGCATATTGGCCATTACGCGCCAATGCATCGCCGATCACAAGGAAGTTGTCACCCGCTGGACCAACTTTGCCGTCCAAAGCTCTGCGCGCTTCGACAAGCGCGACGTCGTTGCCTTCGACCTTCTGCTCAGGCGCCTTGGGGGCTGCGGGCAAGCCGGGGCTCCCCTGCAGGGCATAACCGGTCAGGCCAAGCAGCAAGGCTGCGGCAATGGCTTCCCAACCCTTTCGCGGGGCCTTCAGAACAAAGGCTGCGCCTAGAAAGGCGATGACAGCAAGACCACCGGCAAGCACCCAGCTCATACATCACCCTTTCGGCCAAAGCGCCGGCGGAGTAGCAGGAAAGCCAGCGTCATCAATACGACGGGGATGGCGAACAGTGGCCAGGTCAACGAAGTGATGCGCGGCGAGTAACTCACATAATCGCCATATCGCTCGACCAGCCATGCGCGGATCGCCTCGGGATCTTCGCCCGCTGCGATGCGCATTCGGATCTGGCTACGCATGTCGCCGGCCATGGGGGCGTCGGAATCGGCAATCGACTGGCTCTGGCACTTGAGGCAGCGCACTGTTTCCATCAGCGCCTGTGCTTTTTCCTCCTGCGCCGGATCATCAAGCTGGCGATAGGCGAAAGGTGCGGGAGGCATGGTGTCCTGCGCAGCCACTGGAGCAGCGAAAAATGCCAGCAAGAAGAGCAGGAACGCCCTCACTGTGCCGCCTCCTGCAGCTTTTCGAGGATCATCGGCACCTGCTCGGGCCGGATGTCGCCGATGTGCTGATAGCGGATCACGCCCTTGCCATCGATGACAAAGGTCTCCGGCACGCCCGATGAGCCGATGCCAAGCTGCACCTGACTGACATCATCACGGCCAATGCGCGAAAAAGGATTGCCGTTACGGGCGAGGAAGCTGGAAACATCCTCCGTCCGGTCGCGGATGGCGATACCGTGGATCTCCACGCCTGCAGCCGAAAGTTGGGCGAGTTGGGGCGATTCAACCGCGCAAGGGATGCACCAGCTGGCAAAGATATTGAGCAGGCGCGGCTTGCCATCGGCAAAGTCAGCTTTGGAAAGGCTTGGCCGGTCTGGCACTGCCGCCGGAAGATTGAATTCAGGTAGCGGCTTTCCGATCATTGCGCTGGCCACTTCGCGCTGGGCCGGCCAGAGCAATCCGGCGACAGCCAAAACGACGAAGGCAGCGAAAATCGCCAGCGGCAGCCATAGCGCCCAGCGTGAGGATTTGGTGCTTTCGCTCATCGACCCTGCCTCGTGCGGCGGTATGCGATCTTGTCCCGGGCAACTATGCGGCGAACATCGCTTGCCACACGCCCGATAAGAGCGAGCAACCCGCCAAACGCAATCAACAATCCGCCGTACCAGATCATCGGCACAAATGGCTTCCACCAAAGGCGAAGCTGCCAGCGGCCGTCATCGGTTTCGTCTCCCAGAACCGCGTAAAGCTGGCCGTTCCAACGGGTCACAAGCGCGGATTCGCTCGTCATCTGGGGTGGTGACCAGAAACTGCGCGCTTGCGGGCGAATTTCGACCGGCGTGCCGCCTCTGTAGCTGGCGAACATATCTGCCTCCAGCGCGGTCCAGTTGGGTCCGGCTACTGGCCGGACGCCTGAAAGCTTCACCTGCCACGGACCAACGGCCGTCGTCTGGCCGACCCGTGCCGCAACCAGCTTTTCCGTCGAGAATGCACGCTCGCTCGCCATGCCGAATAGGGCAACCGCAATGCCGAAGTGCGCCAATACCATGCCCCACACGGGCAGCGGGGTACGGCGCAGGTTGCGGCCCTTCAGCGGAAGGAAGCTGGCAACGGCAAGGCCTGCTGCCAGCGAGATGCCGATAAAGGGCAGCGCGCCGATCGCGGCCCCAGCGAAAAGGCCGGTAGCAACCGCGAGAGAGATCAGAAGCGGAATAGCGAGGCTTCCACGGATTCGCGCGAAGCGGTCCTTCCGCCAGCGCAGAAGTGGACCTATTGCCATGACAAACATCATCGGCACCGCAAATAGCGCGCCCATCGGATTGAAGTATGGCGGCCCGACGGAAACCTTCTGGCCGAAAGCCTCTGTCACAAGCGGATAGAGTGTACCGAAAAGGACAATGCCCAAGATCG
The DNA here is from genome assembly GCA_040509895.1 of Novosphingobium sp. Lineage (GTDB taxonomy): Bacteria > Pseudomonadota > Alphaproteobacteria > Sphingomonadales > Sphingomonadaceae > Novosphingobium. Next base: position 15,164 of record JBEVKC010000169.1, read on the forward strand.
CCGAAAGCATCACATTGTTGAACACCAGCGCGCCTTCACGGCTCGTCAGCGCAAAACGTTCACCCTCGGTAACGGTCGCAGCGCGGATGGCGAACAACGTCAGTGCACCGCCGATGTTGATCGCAAGCAGGCCAAGGATAAACGTGCCGCGCTCAGGATCGACCGCGAACGCGTGAACGCTTGTCAGGATGCCCGAGCGCACCAGGAATGTGCCGATCATCGACATGGAGAACGCCACGACGCCCAGCATCACCGTCCACGCCCGCAATGCGTTGCGCGCCGCCAGCACGCTGGCCGAATGGAGCAGCGCAGTCGCAGCGAGCCACGGCATGAGCGAAGCGTTCTCGACCGGGTCCCAGAACCACCAGCCACCCCAGCCAAGTTCGTAGTAAGCCCAATAGGAACCGGCAGCGATGCCCAGGGTCAGGAAAATCCATGCGCCCAGCACCCAAGGCCGCATGGCGCGGGCGAATGCCGGTCCGACCTGCCGCGTGACCAGCGCACCGATGGCAAAGCTGAACGCGATCGAAAGTCCGACATAGCCGAGATAAAGGGTCGGCGGATGGAATGCGAGCCCAAGATCCTGCAGCAGCGGGTTCAGGCCCTGCCCCTCGGCCGGCGGGTTTGGTAGTCGCTCGAACGGGTTCGATGACATCAACAGGAAAGCGTAGAAACCCAGCGAAACAAACGCCTGTCCGGCAAGCGTCGCCAGCATCGTCGGCTCTGGCAAGCGGCGCTCAACCAGCGCGACGAAGCCCCCGGCAAGGCTCATCACCGTCACCCACAGCAACATGGAACCTTCATGGTTCCCCCAAGTCCCCGCGAGTTTATAAACGAATGGCTTGGCCGAATGCGAATTCATCGCCACCAGCTTCACCGACAGGTCCGTCTGGATGAAAAGCAGGATCAGCGCAACGAAAGCCACGGCACAAAGCGCGCCCTGCACCACCGCTACAGGCCGGACAACGCCCGACAATCCTTCCCCACGCTTCGTCAGCGAAAACGCACCGGCCACCAATTGCAGCGCGGCAAGTGCGGCGGCGAGCCACAGGGCGGCAAGTCCGAGTTCAGCGATCATTGCGTTTCGGCCACCACCTGTTTGGCTTGATGCTGGTCCATTTCCTGCAGTTCACGCGGCACATAATTCTCATCATGCTTGGCAAGGAGGTTGTCAGCGACGAAAACGCCATCGACGCGCAGCTTTCCTTCGGCGACGACGCCCGAATTTTCCTTGAACAAAGAAGGCACTATGCCAGCGAAACGTACCGGCACTTGCGCCTTTCCGTCACCCACGACGAAAGTTACCGTCACGCCGTCGGGCTCTGTCTTGAGCGTTCCCTGCTGCACCATGCCGCCAAGCCGCACCGCGCGGCCCGGTTCAGGCGGAGCCGCCTTGATGTCGCTGGGAACGTAAAAGTAAGAAGCCTGACTGCGCAGCGCCCATGCGGCGAGAAGCCCGGCTGCAATCAGCACCACCAGCGCTATCACGACCAGGACCAACCGCTGGTGCTTAGGACGCAGGGCAGCAATCATCGCCCGCGACTCCGTTCACGGCGCGCCTCGGCCCGGCGCATGGATATCCAGCTCCAGCCAACCATCAGCAGCGTTCCGATAATTCCGATGGCATAGGCGGCGATGACAAAATTCCACTCATTCAACACTTCACGCATCAGCCTGCTGCCTTTCGCCGCAAGCGGGCCTCGGCCTGAATGTCCGCCAGAATTGCACGCATCCGCGCAAGCACCACACCGCCGAAGATCAACCCAAAGCCCAGCGCGGACACAAACAGCGGCCACAAGAAGGTGGCTTCTATCGCCGACTTGCCCAAGGTGATGCTGGCGGGCTGGTGCAGGCTATTCCACCACACGACTGAACGGTTGATGATCGGAATGTTGATCGCCCCGACGAGGCCGAAGATTGCCGCCACGCGGCTGTGCCCGCCGTCCCGCTGTGTCGCGTCCGACAGAGCGATATAGCCGAAATAGAGGAAGAGCAGCACCAGCATGCTGGTAAGCCGGCCGTCCCAGACCCACCATGTTCCCCATGTCGGTCGCCCCCAGATCGATCCGGTGACAAGGCATATGGCAGTGAACACGGCGCCCGGCACTGCCGCCGCACGAGCGGCAATCCCGGCCAGGGGATGGCGCCAGACCAGTTCCACCAAGCTCGCCACGGCAATGGCTGTCCACCCTGCCATGCCCAGCCATGCAGAGGGAACGTGGATATACATGATCCGCACCGTGTCGCCCATCAGGCGATCCGGCGGCACGCGCCACAGCCCCCACGCAAGCGCGCCGGCAGCAAGCACCAGCCCGCTCACCAGCAAGAGCGGCGTCAGCCAGCGGGCAAGGCGCAAAAAGCGAGCGGGATTGGCAAAGCCGTGCATAGCGTCGCGCTTTGGCAGGCGGCGCGATGCACGGCAAGTATCAGACTGTATCGGACGAAAGAGAATCAGCGGCCAATCAGCTTTTGCGCCATGGCATCCGCGACCACATCGGGAGACAGTGCGCTATTCCTCGCCTCATCCCAAATTCGCGTCAGTCGCTCCGGAATTTCGGCAAGACGGCGATGCACCTCGGCAACCTCGCAATGCTGACCACTGCGGCGGGCGAGGTATTCCAGCGTCACGCTAATGATACCGCCGGCATTGATAACGTAATCAGGGGCGTAGAGGATTCCCCGCGCGGCGAGCGCATCGCCATGGCCTTCGCGAGCCAATTGGTTGTTGGCACCACCCGCAACGACAGGAGCCTGCAGGCGCGCAATGCCGGTATCGTCGAGGACGGCCCCCAATGCATTCGGACTGAACACGTCGCAGGCAACGTCCATGATAGTATTCGCCGGGACAGCTTCCGCCCCCAGCTCGTTCGCCAGTGCGGCGGCCCGAGCGCCGTCAATGTCGGCAAGGGTCAGCCGGGTGCCATCTTTGGCCAGCAAGCGGGCGACACCTCCGCCCACACTGCCAGTGCCCTGCACGGCGACACGTACGCCCTGCATGGAATCCTTGCCCAAGGCCCAGGCAACTGCAGCCTTTATGCCAAGGTATATCCCCATTGCGGTGAACGGCCCCGGATCGCCTCCAGCGGCACTGCCGTCATTGGCAGGAAGTCCTGTCACATGGTCGGTACGGGCCGCGATGGCGACCATGTCTGCCTCTGCCATGCCCACGTCTTCAGCCGTGATGTATCGGCCGCCCAGCGCGTCGATTGCGTCACCAAAGGCAGAGAGCAGAGCCGGTGTCTTGGTCCGCGCAGCATCGGCAAGAATTACAGCCTTGCCTCCGCCAACCGGAAGTCCGGCCATCGCGTTCTTGTAGCTCATGCCCCTGGACAGGCGCAGTGCATCGCGCATGGCGTCACCGGGCTTCGCATAGTGCCAAAATCGCGTGCCGCCCGCGCCCGGGCCAAGGTGAGTCGAATGGAGCGCAATGATCGCAGTCAGGCCCGAAGCGCTGTCACGCACGAACTGCACGAGTTCGTGATCGTCAAAATCGGGCTGTGTCCAGAATGCGTCCATGCGTCCCTCCGCAGGGCACGCATGATGGAACGGGATGGGGCGACCGATGGGGTTCGAACCCACGACCTCCGGTACCACAAACCGGCGCTCTAACCAACTGAGCTACGGTCGCCATCATCCCATGCGTGCCGAGGAGCGGGCTGTTAGGCCAGCCTCGCCCCCGTGCGCAAGCCGCGATTAACGCGGAGGCGGCCTGTTGCACAGGGCGCGCCGGTTTGGAAGCGAAAAGTTTCTGCACACGCCGAACGCGTAATATTCTTGCCACGAGACTTTGCTGAAGCAGGCTGATGACGACTGGTTCCGGCGAATCTTCGGCTGCGCATTTGCTGATGCACAAGGGAGTCCAGCGGGTTCCGTCCCCTGCCCTTGAACTGTTTGTTCTCAGGAACTTTCTCGATGCTGGTGAATGCGCCGCATTGATCGAGCGTATCGATGCCGACCGGCGCCCCTCAACCATTGCCGACGTCAATGGCGACGAATACTTCCGCACCAGCGAGACCTGCGACCTGGACCCTGCCGATCCGGTGATCGCTGCGCTCGACGCAAAATTCGCGCACCTTTCCGGAATCGCCCCTGCATATGGTGAGCCTGTTCAGGGACAGCGCTATGAGGAGGGGCAGGAGTTCAAGCCGCACACAGACTATCTCGAACCACGTGGCGCCGACTTTCAACGTTATTGCTCAATCACCGGGCAGCGGACCTGGACGTTCATGATCTATCTGAATGATGTTGAAGCGGGAGGAGCAACCCGCTTCCGCGAAATCGGCAAGACCATCCAACCAGAGCGCGGCAAGTTGCTGGCATGGAACAACCGTCTTGCCGACGGCACGCCCCACCTCGCGACGATCCACCACGGGATGAAGGTCCGCAAGGGGTTGAAGTACGTGATTACCCGCTGGTACCGGGAAAGGCCGTGGGCCTGAAATTCGCCGAGCGCTTATTCGTTGTTAACGCCAGCATGCCTATAGATCAGGGGCATTCCTTATCCGGAGATGCCAAGGGGGGCAGATGGTCACTGCAATTGCTCGACTCGTACAGCCTCAGGAATCAGTGCGTGTTGCCCAGCGCGGGGCACAAAGGGTGATCGCCCAAAGACGCGGCCTGATCAACTCTGCGCATGGGGAAAGTGCCCTTGTCCTGATCGGCGACGCGTCGTCGCACGGTTGCTCAATCCAATGCGCGTCGGGCTCTCTGCGGCCCGGTCGGTTCGTCAGCATTGGCTTCGAAGACGGCACGCCGCTGCAGGCCATTGTCCGGTGGGTACGCGAAGACCGCGCCGGACTGGATTTCCTGCACGCAGTTCCAGCGCACCTGGACGTTTGGCAAACGCTAATCGCTTTGGACAACTGATCCACTAACAAAAAGGGCGGCCCGAAAGCCGCCCTTTCCGCTTGACTGATATGGCCGAAGCTCAGCCCTTCTTGAGGGTGAGACCGCCGAAACGCTTGTTGAACTGCGCAACACGGCCACCGGCGTCCAGAAGGCGCTGGTTGCCACCGGTCCATGCCGGGTGCGAGGTGGGATCGATTTCAAGCACCAGCGTGTCGCCTTCCTTGCCCCAGGTGGAACGAGTTTCGAACACGGTGCCATCGGTCATCTGCACCTTGATCATGTGGTAGTCGGGATGCGTATCGGCCTTCATTGTCGTGACTTTCGTTGACGGCCGGTTCCGACCGGCCCGGAAAGGGAAGCGCGGCCCATAGCCGCGAGATGCGATATTGTCCAGCCTGACTAGGCTGGCAGGTCAGTCCGTTCAGGCTGCGGGCGGATCGGCGATCATGGCGGTGAACTGCACTTCGCAGGTTACCTTGCCATCGACCGAGGCCTTGCCCCAGAACTTGCACACCTTTGATCGGCGCTGGACAAAGCCGACTTCAAGATCGAGCAGGCAGCCGGGTTCCACAGGATTGCGGAACTTCGCTTCCTCAATCGCCATGAAATAGACGAGCTTCCCGGAGCCTGCGAGTTCCAGCGTTTCGACAGCCAGCACGCCGGCGGCCTGCGCCAGTGCCTCAATCTGCAGGACACCCGGCATGATCGGGCGGCCCGGAAAGTGGCCCTGGAAAAACTGCTCGTTGAAGCTGACCGCCTTTACCGCGTGAATCTGCTCGCCGGGCTGCAACGATACCACCCGGTCAACCAGCAACATTGGATAGCGATGCGGCAAAGCTGCCAGGATATCGCGGAAATCGAGCGAGCGGGCGGCCGAAGCCGCCTCGCCCTGTGCTTCGTCAGACATCGCTGCCCCTTTCGGCCTTAGCGGCCTTCAGGCTGCTGAGCCGCCGGCTGTGCCGGAGCGGCCGCCGGAGCAGCCTGCTGGCCACCCTGCTGACGCTGCTGTGCAGCGCGCTGCTCACGGATCTCGCGCGGTTCCCAGCCAGCGGGCGGAACGATCTGCGCTGAAGGCAGCAGTGTGTTCAACTCGTTCAGGATATCCTGATTCATGTTGTAGCCGTTATCGGCATAGATCAGGCTGTCGGGACGGAGCAGGATCGAAATCTTGCGCTTGTTGTTGGCGTTTTGGACCGCTGTGTTGAGCTTTTCCGCGATCTGTTCATCGACATAGGCCTCAGAGATGGCGACGGGCTGCAGGATCTGGTTCACTTCCTGCTGGCCGGACTGCTGAAGCTGCTGGATCTGGGCAACCTGCTGCTGCAGCGCGGCTTCGCTTGCCTTGCCGCCACGACGGTCAGCCTCGAACTTGTCGGCCAGCGGCTTGAGTTGCGCCTGGATCTGCTGGGCACGGCTGTTCGCCTGGTCAATCTGCGCCTTGTATGTCGTCTGGCGCTGCTGGGCTGCGGTCTTGAAGGCGTTCGAATTGACACGAACGGCTTCAAGATTTGCTACGCCCAGACCGGGGATGATCGGACCTGCGGCCATGGCCGGGGCAACGAATGCGGGAAGCGAGGCGGTGCCGAGGAGGAGACCGGCCGCTGCAACGGACTTTAGGATGGTCTTCATCAGAATTGGGTTCCTACGTTGAAGGTAAATGCCTTGGTATCATCGCCTTCCTGCTTCACGAGGACCTTGGCGAAGTCGATGCGGAATGGACCGAAGGGCGAGTTCCAATTGACGCCGACACCGACCGCGACGCGCGGCTTCCAGGTGTCGCCTACAAACTGTTCCTCGAAATAGACCGTCTGGCCATCAATTACGCAGCCCGTGAGACATGGCTGCGGTATCGGCGAAGTGATGTCCCACAGCGAGCCAACGTCCGCGAATATCGATGGCCTCAAGCCTAGTTCGCGCGCACCGGATCCCAAGGGGATCTCGAGCTCCGCACGTCCCAAATAGTAATATTTGCCTCCGAGCGCGTCATCCGTCCATTCCTTTCGGTTGGTCGAAACTACGCCACTGGCATCAGCGGGCTTACGCAGCATGCGCGGACCGATACCGCGGATATCAAAGCCACGCATCTGAGGTTCGCCCAGATAGAAGCGATCGGTGATGCGAACATCATCGATCCCCGCAGCTTCATCGCCATGGTTTCCGAAGCCTTTGATCGCGCCACCTTCTCCTTGAATCGAGAAGATGAAACCGCCTCCCAATGGCCAGTACTGCGCTGCGTTCAGACGAAGGCGTGCATATTTGACGTTACCGCCAAGTCCGGCAAAATCGCCATTGATCGAAATCACGTGTCCACGGGACGGCCGCGCACGGTTGTCCAGCGTGTCATGAACGAGCGTCGCGCCAATGATCGAACTTGTCCAAGAACCAAGTGCGTCACAAAGGTAACGCCCGGCGATCAGTGGATCGCACTCCTCGACTCCATCTCCATTGATATCGCGGAAATATTGCGAACCGAGCGACACCTTGTCATGGCTCAGGGTGTAACGAACGATGCCCGTCATGAATTCGGTCAGGGGAACACCCGCACGGACCTGAAATCCGGTAGTGCTCTGCTTGTAGGTTGTGTTGCGATCTTGACCGCTAAGATTGAAGCTATCGTAATCGCGGCGATACAGGTCAGCACCCAGCGAGATGTTCTTGTCGAACACATAGGGGTCGGTGAAGCTCAGTTCCGCGCTCTTCGAATAGTTCGAGAAGCTGCCGCTGAGGCCCAGGGTCTGGCCCCGCCCGCGGAAGTTGTTCTGCCGGATCGAACCCTGGAAAATCAGTTTTTCGACGCTGGAGTAACCTGCCGAAAGCTGGAGCTCACCGGTCGGCTTTTCCTCGACATTCGCTTCAAGAATGATCCGGTCCGGTGCGCTGCCCGGCTTCTGTTCGATTTCGAACTTTTCCTGGAAGTAACCCAGCGACTTGATGCGGTTCGACGAACGCTTGACCTGGTACGAGTTGAACGCGTCGCCTTCCGAAATGCGAAACTCCCGGCGGATGACCTTGTCCTGGGTCAGCGTGTTGCCGTTGACGTCGATCCTCTCGACATAGACGCGCGGCGCCTCGTCGATGTTGAAGGTGACCGACATGGTGAGGTCTTCCTTGTTCCGGTTGTAATCCGGATGGACCTCAGCAAATGCGTAACCGTAGGCGCCCGCCGTTTCGTTCAGTTGCTCGATGGTGTCCTCCACCATCTTTGCGTTATACCAGTCGCCCGCCTTCATCGGCAGCTGCTTGCTAAGCAGTTCACTGTCGAAATCGCGCAGCTGGCTGTCGACCTTCACGTCACCGAACTTGTAGCGCTCACCTTCTTCCACCACGTAGGTGATGATAAAGTCTTCCTTGTCCGGCGTAAGTTCAGCAACGGCGGAAACAACGCGGAAGTCGGCATAGCCCTGCGTCAGGTAGAACTGGCGCAGCTTCTGCTGGTCAAAGGCAAGACGGTCAGGGTCATAGCTGGTGCCCGAGCTGAAGATGCGCGTCAGGCGAGCCTGCTTTGTCACCATCTCGCTGCGCAGATCACCATCGGAGAATTTCTCGTTACCGATGATGTTGATCTGGCGAACCTTGGACTTTGGCCCCTCGGTAATCTCGAAGACGATATCGACGCGGTTCTGCTCAAGCATCACCATCTTCGGTTCGACGGTGGCGGCAAAACGTCCCTGCCGCTTGTAAAGCTCGATGATGCGGGCAACGTCGGCACGCACCTTGGAACGCGTGAAAATCTGCCGCGGCGCGAGCTTGATTTCCGGCAGGATCTTGTCGTCCTTGATGCGCTTGTTGCCTTCAAGGATGATGCGGTTGATGACCGGGTTTTCCTTGACCTCGATCACAACGATGCCGTTGTCGTTCCGCACCTGCACGTCGGCGAAAAGTTCGGTCGCAAACAGATCCTTCAGCGCCTGGTCAGCCGCGGTCTGAGTATATGGCTGGCCGGGACGCAGACGGATGTAGGAGAGGATCGTGTCCGGTTCCAGCCGCTGGGCGCCCTCGACAACGATGGTCTGGATAGTTTGAGCGGGCGCGGCCGTATCAGCGTCCGTGGCGGACGCCGCCGCAGCCGGTTTGGCTGACGATGCCTGCTGGGCGATGGCGACTGTCGGAATACCCGCGAGAACAGAAGTTCCCAGCAGGGCCAACGCATAGCGTGAAGCGTGACGGGCCCCAGAGCTTCGAACCATCTTCCGTCCCATCATCGACACCGCAATTCCCTTATGACCCAACGCTTAGTTTATTGATCCCTGGCGCTGGCGAACCCCGTTTCCAAGGCAATCGCAGCCCTCTGCCCGATGCAGTAGCGCCAATCAAGCTGTGATCCGGCCGAACAGGCCCACCCGTCCTATTTGTCCACCGCCTAACGGCCGAAGATCGGCAGTGAAACGATATCGTTGATCGTAACGAACAGCATCAGCGCAAGCACGAATGCAAGGCCAGTGCGGAATGCCCACTCCTGACTGCGAATATCCAAGGGTTTCCGGCGAACCGCTTCGGCCGCGTAGAAAGCCAAGTGCCCACCGTCCAGCCCCGGAATTGGCAGGAGGTTGATGAATGCCAAGTTAATTGAGATCAGGGCCACGAAATAGACGAATTCCGGCCATCCAAGGCTGAATTGCTCGCCCGAATACTTCGCGATCTTGATCGGACCGCCCAGTTCCTTGACCGAGCGCTCGCCGGTGAAAATCTGGCCGATCCCGGTCACCATCATTTTCACGACGCCGACGCTCTGTTGGAAAGCAAGCACCACCGCTTCGCCCGGGCCTACCTTGACCACCTGAACGTCGCCCGCAACGACCCCTAGCGAGCCTATCCGCGATTCATTGCCGAACCGGTCGCGCTCCACCCGTTCACCAATCCGGAAGCGCAGATCCAGTTCCTTGCCATCGCGGACCAACCGGACGTCGATCTCGCGGCCTGGGTAGGGAAGCACGCGCCCCGGGATCTGGTCGAAGCTTTCGATCCGGTCGCCGTTGAGTGTGATGACGCGATCGCCGGGCTGAATGCCCGCCTTTGCAGCTGCCGAGCCCTCAACGACCTGCGACACAACCGGCGCTGCAGTAACCTTGCCATAGACCATGTTGAAGGTGGCGAAGATGGCCACGGCAAAAAGGAGGTTGGTGACTGGACCGGCCGCAACAATCAGGCTTCGCTGCCACAACGGTTTCACATGAAATGTGTGAGTCTGCTCTTCAGCGGGAAGCGCCGCCACCGATGCATCGGGCGCACTGACCGCGTTCATGTCCCCGGCGAACTGGACGTACCCCCCAAGCGGCAAGGCCGACAGCTTCCAGCGCGTACCGCGACGATCGGTCCAGCCCGCGATCTCCCTGCCGAAACCTATTGAGAAGACATCGGCTTTTACCCCGAAGCAGCGGCCGACAAGGTAATGGCCGAGTTCATGAACAAGCACGAGCGGGCCGAGCACCAGAAGGAAAGCAAAGACCGTCGTCAGCAGGGAAGGATATTCGACCAATTCAGGCAGGCTCCATCAATGCGCGCGCTTTGGCACGCGCTTCGGCATCCACCGCAATGACATCCTCCAGCACGGCAGGAGGTGGCGGCGAATAACACGACAGGACATCGCTGACATATGCCGCAATGCGTGTGAACGAAATCTGACCGGCCAGGAACGCTGCAACAGCCACTTCGTTTGCGGCATTAAGCACCGCTGGTGCGGCACCGCCCGCCTCGACAGCCTGACGGCAGAGCCGCGTCGCCGGGAAGCGGTCTTCGTCCGGCGCCCGAAAAGTCAGCTCGCCAATCGCGGCAAGGTCCAGCGGGGCGCAGGGCGTATCCATCCGGTGCGGCCAGGCCAGCACCGAGGCAATCGGAACGCGCATATCGGAAGGGCCGAGCTGTGCCAGCGTTGAGCCGTCACGGTACTCGACCATGGAATGTACGATGGACTGCGGGTGAACGATAATCCGCAACCGATCCAGCCCCACCGGAAAGAGGTGATGGGCCTCGATCAGTTCGAGCCCTTTGTTGAACATGGTAGCTGAATCGACGCTGATCTTTGCGCCCATTGTCCAGTTCGGATGCTTCACGGCCTGTGATGGTGTTGCCGTTTCAAGCTGATGAGCAGGCCAGTCGCGAAATGGTCCGCCACTGGCTGTCAGGGTGATCATCCGCACATGGGCAGCATCGTTACCGGCAAGACACTGGAATATGGCGTTATGTTCGGAATCCACTGGCAGCAGCGTCGCACCATGGCGAGCCACTGCTGACGTCATGACGCCACCCGCCGAAACCAGAGCCTCCTTGTTGGCAAGGCCAATAGCTCCGCCCTGTTCAATCGCGGCCATGGTCGGAGCGAGGCCAGCACAGCCCACGATCGCGGCGATAGTCAGGTCAGCGGAACGAGCGGCGGCTTCGACAAGCGCCCCTGCCCCACCAGCGGCGGCTATTCCCGTCCCCGCCAAAGCTTTACGCAATTCTGAAAGCCGGGTTTCGTCGGCGACGACGGCAACTTCCGGCATGAATTCCCGCGCCAGCCTAGCCAGTTCGGCCGCGTTTCCGTTGGCGGTCAAGGCGACGACACGCCACTTATCCCGTTCGCGCCGGATCAAGTCCAACGTTGATGCGCCGATGGAGCCGGTGGCGCCGAGGATGGAGATAGTTCTCATGTTCAGATTGCCGAGCCGACCGCCAATAACACACCCAGCACGAAAAGCACTGCCAACAGACCATCAACCCGGTCAAATAGCCCGCCATGCCCTGGAAGCATGTTACCTGAGTCTTTGACACCTGCCCGGCGCTTCATCCAGCTTTCGAAGAAATCGCCCGCTTGGGCTACCACGGCTGTCAGCGCTCCAGTTGCCAGAGTGAGGTCAAATGCATGAGGTTGACCGATGCCCGCAAAATCGCCGCTGATCTGGCCGAAGGCTCCATAGGCAAGTGATGCCCCGACAATCCCTCCGGCAAGTCCGGCCCACGTCTTCGAGGGGCTGATCGACGGAGCGATCTTGGGTCCGCGAATTGTCCGGCCAGCACAATAGGCGCCGATGTCGGTGGCAATCACCATCGACAGCACACAAAGGAGTGGGCCTGTTCCGAAAAGGTCGCTGCGCAGGAACAGGAGCATTGCTGCTGCGAAGCCAATGTAGATTATGCCCCCCACATTCCACAGGCCGAGCTTCATCGGATTGGGTTCAAATCCTGCGACAAGCCGGCGCCACTCCCAAAGCAGGCCCATGGCGATAGCCAGGACAAAGATTGCCCACACCAGGCCGCCAGCCCAAACGCACAGCCCTGCAACTGTGAGCATGCCGATCGCAGAGACTACCCGGATGCCAAAATCGGATCTCTTCGCCTGCACCTTAGCGTCCGCCATAACGACGTTCCCTGCGGGCAAATTCGGCAAGAGCCTCTTCAAGGTGCTGGGGCTCAAAATCCGGCCACAGCACATCGATGAATGCCATTTCAGCGTATGCGACCTGCCACAGGAGGAAGTTGGACAGGCGAACTTCTCCCGACGTCCTGATCAGCAGGTCGAGAGGCGGCATACCGGCGGTATCGAGTTCCGCCTCAATCGCTTCCGGCGTGATAGCCCCCTTGGCTGCCGCCTTGGCTGCGGCCCGGGCAATTTCGTCCTGGGCACCGTAATTCAGCGCGACAGCCAGCGTTGTGCCGCTATTAGCAGCGGTGCGCTCCAGCGCATCTTCAATCAGTCCGATAATATCCGGTGAGAACACCTTGTAATCACCGATAATTTTAAGACGCACATTGTTGGATGCGAATTCATCAAGGTCACTGAGGATGAAGCGTTTCAGCAGCCCCATCAGGGCCTCGATCTCCTCCTCAGGACGACGCCAGTTCTCGGTCGAAAAGGCATAAAGCGTCAGCGCCTCAAGGCCCAATTCCCGGGCAGCCTTCACCAGCCGGCGTACAGCCTCCACACCGCGCTGGTGCCCAACGGCGCGCGGCAGGTGGCGCTTTTTCGCCCACCGGCCGTTGCCATCCATGATAATCGCGACGTGTCGCGCGCCGTGATCCGCGCTCCCGCCCTTGGGGGAGGCCTTGATCACTTGCCGAGGATTTCCTTTTCCTTGTGCGCCGCAGCCTCATCCGCCGCCTTGATCACTTCGTCGGTGAGCTTTTGAACATCCGTCTCATGCCGCTTGCGTTCGTCCTCGGAGATTTCCTTCTTGGCTTCGTCAGCCTTGAGGTTTTCCATGCCGTCGCGGCGAACGTTGCGGATCGCAATGCGGGCCTTTTCAGCATACTGGCTGGCCAGCTTAGCAAGTTCCTTGCGGCGATCCTCGGTCAGGTCGGGAATCGGCAGGCGCAGCGTGTTACCATCGTTGATGGGATTCAGGCCAAGCCCGGCCGAACGGATGGCCTTCTCCACCGGTCCGATGTTCGACTTGTCCCACACCTGCACCGAAAGCAGGCGCGGTTCCGGCGCAGAAACCGTAGCAACCTGGTTCAGCGGCATGTGTGCGCCATAGACTTCAACGGTGATCGGATCGAGCAGTGCCGTGTTGGCGCGGCCGGTGCGCAGACCCGAAAGATCGTGCTTCAGCGCCTCTACAGCGCCCTTCATACGCCGTTCGAGATCGGCCTTGTCGTATTTGGCCATGGCTCAGGCTCCCTTCTGCACTATGGTTTGCGTGCCTTCACCAACGAGTACACGGGCAAGATTGCCCTGCTCGCGAATGGAGAAGACGACGATTGGGATATCGTTGTCGCGGCAGAGCGCCACGGCGGATGCGTCCATGACCTTCAGGTTGCCTGCCAGGACTGTGTCATAATCTACTGTATCATAACGCTTTGCTGAAGGGTTTGTCTTGGGATCGCTGTCGTAGACCCCGTCAACACTGGTGCCCTTCAGGAGTGCGTCGCATTTCATTTCGGCAGCGCGCAGCGCGGCGCCGCTGTCTGTGGTGAAATAGGGACTGCCCACGCCAGCGGCGAAAATCACCACCCTGCCCTTTTCGAGATGACGTTCAGCCCGGCGCCGTATCACCGGCTCACAGACAGTGTCCATCTGCACTGCTGACTGCACGCGAGTGTGGACGCCCAGGTTTTCCAGCGCATTCTGCATGGCAAGCGCGTTCATCACTGTCGCCAGCATGCCCATGTAGTCGGCCTGCGCGCGATCCATGCCTCTGGCCGCACCGGCCATGCCGCGGAAAATATTGCCGCCACCGATTACAAGGCAGATTTCGAGGCCGGAGTCCTTCGCCGCCTTTACCTCCTTGGCAAGCTCAGCGACGAAATCCGGATCTATGCCAAACTGCTGGTTTCCCATCAGCACTTCGCCCGAAAGCTTGAGCAGGATGCGCTTGAACTTCGGGAGGCTCATGAATGACCTTTAGCAGGATTGTGCTTTTCGCGCGTACTTATAGCCGGATGGAAGGCTCTGCCAAGGGCAGGACGCGGGCATAAAAATCCCCGCGCAGCACAATGGCCGCGCGGGGATCATCAGAACTGGACTCAGTTCAGGCCGGCTGCCGCAGCAACCTCGGCCGCGAAGTCGGATTCGACCTTCTCGATGCCTTCGCCAAGCTGGAAACGGACATAGTCCACCAGCTTGATCTGCTTGCCTGCAGCCTTACCGACCTGCTCGACAACCTGGGCGATCGGTGTCTTGTTATCCATGACGAAAAGCTGCGACAGGAGAGCATTCTCCTTGGCATACTTCGCCACGGCGCCGTCGACCATCTTGGCCTGGACGTCAGCCGGCTTGCCGCTTTCGGCAGCCTTCTCGGCCGCAACCTTGCGCTCACGCTCAAGGAGATCGGCGTCGAGGTTGTCTGCGCTCAGCGCCAGCGGGAAAGCGGCAGCGATGTGCATCGCGATCTGCTTGCCGAGCGACTCGAGAACGTCTGCGCCAGCTTCCGATTCCAGCGCGACAAGCACGCCGATCTTGCCGAGGTTCGGGGCCGCTGCGTTGTGCATGTAGGGCACGACGATGCCGTTGGACACCGAAACGGTGCGCATGCGGCGCAGCTGCTGGTTTTCACCGATGGTGGCGACGTTGTTGGTCAACTTTTCGCCAACCGTACCGCCATCCGGATAGGCAGCATTCTTGAGCGCCTCGACGTCGTCGGAAGCTGCGCCCAGCGCAACTTCGGTCGACTTGCGGACGAAATCCTGGAACTGGTCGTTCTTGGCAACGAAGTCCGTTTCCGAGTTCACCTCGAGGGCAACGCCCTTGGTGCCCGAAACTGCAACGCCGACGAGGCCCTCTGCCGCGGTGCGGCTGGACTTCTTGGCGGCAGCGGCAAGACCCTTGGCGCGAAGCTGGTCGACAGCCGCTTCGATGTCACCGCCGGATTCGTCCAGCGCCTTCTTGCAGTCCATCATGCCGGCGCCGGTGCGCTCACGCAGGTTCTTCACGTCAGTGGCGGTGTAGGCCATTTCCGTATTTCCTCTTGAATCAGTTGGGGCGCACCGAGCCCAGCTGGACCCGGCGCGCTACAAAATCGTGACAGCGAAAGCCCTTAGGCTTCGGTGGCCACTTCCTCAGCCGGAGCCTCGATGGTGACGGTTTCTTCAACCGGGTTTTCGAGCGCGCCGATGTCGGCACCCGAATCAACCACGCCTTCACGACGACCCTTGGTCGCAGCCTGGGCAATCGCCTCGCAGTAGAGGCGGATGGCGCGGCTGGCGTCGTCGTTGGCCGGGATCGGGAAAGCGATGCCCGAGGGATCGACGTTCGAATCGAGGATCGCGACGACGGGGATACCAAGGACGTTGGCTTCCTTGATGGCCAGTTCTTCCTTGTTGGCGTCGATAACGAACATCACGTCAGGAATGCCGCCCATGTCGCGGATGCCGCCGAGCGACAGCTCAAGCTTGTCACGCTCACGAGTGAGCTGAAGGACTTCCTTCTTGGTCAGACCGGCAGTGTCGCCCGAAAGCTGTTCCTCAAGGGTCTTGAGACGCTTGATCGACTGCGAGATCGTCTTCCAGTTGGTGAGCATGCCGCCCAGCCAACGGTGGTTGACGAAGTGCTGGCCGCAACGACGCGCACCTTCGGCGATCGGCTCCTGAGCCTGACGCTTGGTGCCAACGAACAGCACCTTGCCGCCGGCCTGAACGGTGGCGGAAACGAAGTCGAGCGCACGGGCCATCAGGGGCACGGTCTGCGACAAATCAAGGATGTGAACGCCGTTGCGCGCGCCGAAAATGTACGGCTTCATGCGCGGGTTCCAGCGGTGGGTCTGGTGGCCGAAGTGAGCGCCGGCCTCGATCAATTGCTGCATGGTGACGGTAGGAGCCGCCATAATAGAATTCCTTCCGGTTACTGCCTCTGGGAAGCTGGAACCGTGCGGAAAAAGCCCGCTGCGGCACCGGTGTGTTGGCGCTTCCCATGTGGATTTGCCGCGGTAGCAAACGATCCCGATTGGACCGTATGACCCGTGACGGGTGCGCCCTTAACTCGCTTCCCGGCTAAAATCCACCCCAAAAGCACGGATTCCTCGCTGCTGACGCGCTCGCGATCAACGAGACCATTTTTTCGTTTGACATGCCGGAACAAATAGAGAACATTAGCTCTCAACAAGAACACACAGCTAATACACCACTTATCCACAGTCTATCCACCCTCTTGTACCAAGGGGCGGCAGCAAGAAGGGTTGTAGCCATGTCTGCTTATCTCGGCGTGCTTCTCATCGCTTCAGCCATCGCAGTAAACACCATTTGGGCAAGCTGGGCGCGACAGTGGTCAAGCGCCAGCGGCCTCCGCCGCGACATGGCTGCGTGCCCGGCAACCCGGGAACTGCGGTTCACGATCATCAATGTCGAAGTCGAACGGGCCAGCGCAGTGATTCACCGGCCGGTGTTCAATCCCCAGAAGCTGGCACTTCCGACACAGGCTTCACGCCGCGCCGCTTGACCCGGTAATAGGCCACCAGGCCTACCGGAATAAGCAGCAGGTAGACGACGCAGATAGCGACAAGGGTAAGCCACGGCTCTGCAAAGAGGGCGGCGACGGTCAGGCCCACCAAGGCAATTACCTCCAGCCTGATATGCCTTCGCGGACGCAGCTTGCTCCAACTCAAGGTCGGCATGCTTGAGATCAACAGGAAGGCAATGACGACAAGCCATATGCCGACAAGACGAGGATCGCGAAACTCCTCACGACCGCTTGCGATCCAAAGGTACATCGGCAGGAAGGCCAATCCAGCCCCCACCGGCGCAGGTACCCCCGTCAGGAAACCGGCCAGCTTGCGCGGTTCGTCGGGCATGTCGATCCGCGCATTGAAGCGGGCAAGGCGCAGCACGCAGCAAATCGCAAAAGCCAGAGCCGCAAACCAGCCAAGCCGAGGCAATTGCTGGAGGCTCCATAAATAGAGGATCAAGGCCGGCCCGACGCCGAACGAGATCGAATCGGCCAATGAATCCAGTTCGGCCCCAAAACGCGACTGAGCCTTGAGCAAACGAGCAATCCGCCCGTCGATCCCGTCGAGCATTCCGGCAAGGATCACTGCGGCCACGCACAGCTTCCAGATTGGCTCAGCCTTCGCCGGATCGGCAATCGCAGAACCTTCAATGGCAAAGCGTATGCTCGTCAGGCCGACGCACAGCGCGGATGCGGTAATCGCGTTGGGCGTCATCGCCCGCAGGGTCAGGCCTCCGGGAAGCCGCCCGACGCGGGGCCCGACCGGCCCTTCCGTCACTGGCTCACGCCCTCGATCAATGCCACTTGTCCGATCTCGGCAAGGATAGTCTCACCCGCTATGACCTTCTGCCCAAGCAGAACCTTGGGTTCCGTTCCTGCAGGCAGATATACGTCCACACGGCTGCCAAAGCGTATGAGGCCGATGCGCTGGCCCGCCGCGACAATGTCGCCGGGCTTGACGAAGGGCACGATCCGGCGCGCGACTAGGCCGGCAATCTGGGTGAATCCGATTACCAGGCCATCTGTACGCTCGACCAGGATATGCTGGCGTTCATTCTCTTCGCTGGCCTTGTCGAGGTCAGCATTGAGGAACTTTCCGGGAATGTAGATCAGGCGGCGGACCGTTCCTCCCACGGGCGTACGATTGATGTGCACATCGAACACGCTCATGAATATGGAGATGCGCGTCACGGGCGCGTCGCCCAGCCCCTTGAATCCGCCACTGTCGTCCATCGCCAGCTCGCGCGGTGGCTGCACCTTCTGGATCAGCGAGACCAGTCCATCCGCGGGAGAGACGATGAACCGCTCATCCAGAGGCGTAACCCGAACCGGATCGCGGAAAAAGGCCAGGATACCAATCGTCAGACCGACAAGCGGCCAGGCAATGGTTTCCCACGCCAGAAAGGCGGTGAGGAGACAGACCGCTGCTGCGGCCAAGGCGAACTTGCGACCTTCGGGATGCACGCTGGGCCAGTTCCAACTGGCCTCGCCCTTTCCCTGGTTGTCTAGGATTTCTCCGGGCATCGGCGCCATCTAGGGCTTGGAGGTGAAGAGGACAAGCATGCATCGGGCATTTCCCCACGCTACTGTTTACCGGGCAGATCGCAGACACTCACCAGCGATCAAGTCCGAGTGGGTCGGCCGCACCCTTCACCAGTATCGTTACCATCTTCAATCTTGGCCGGATGTGCGGCGCTTTTCGGTTTTTTCCCGATTGTCGCTGGACTTGCGACATGGCAGCATTGCGCTGCAGCGCAACACAATGAACAAGGTATAGCCTGATTTTGGAAACGGCGGTCATAAGACTATGATACGAAGGCTTCATGCCAGCATACATTCGTGGGTTTCCAGGCGCCGCGCATCGCTGATTGCCGCGCGTCATCGTATCAAGAGTGACGGCTGGTGGGTGACGGGCCGCAGCCCATTGATTGTAAATCGCGGCAGCATGTCCTTTGCCAAGGGAGTGCACCTGCGTTCCGTGCGATCGCCGGTGTGGCTGACGACGGCCCGAGGCGGGAAAATCAGCCTCGGGGAGAACACATTCGTCAACGAAGGCGCGCAAATCTACGCCGCCTACAGCGTCGAGATTGGACCGGACTCCGGCATCGGTGACAACGCCGTCATCCAGGACACCGATTTCCATCAGGTAAACGAGGGCGACAAGGCGCGGGTCCGGAAAATTACGATTGGTCGCAATGTCTGGATCGGCCGCTCCGCCATCATCATGCCCGGCGTAACGATCGGCGATCACGCGGTGATTGCCGCCGGCGCAATCGTGACTCGCGACGTAGCGGCGCGCGCGATTGTGGGCGGAAACCCCGCACGCCCCATTGGTGAAGTGCGCTGCGGGGACGATTTTAAGCGGACCTAACGATGAGGCCATAACGCGTCCGCCGCTCGATCCGGAGCGGCGAAGGTTCGGTGGTGGACAGGGCTGGATTCGAACCAGCGTACGCTTGCACGGGCAGATTTACAGTCTGCTGCCTTTAACCACTCGGCCACCT
>JBEVKC010000170.1:0-4766 GCA_040509895.1 Novosphingobium sp.
GCCCGGCGGACGCCAATGGCAACCACAGCTGCGGCCTGATCAGCGACTACGTCCGCGCTGCGGTGAACAAGGCGCGCGTCGTCATTGCCGAAGTGAACGAGTCTGTTCCCTTCACGCATGGCGAGATGATCCCGGCTTCTGACATCGACGTGGCGGTGCAGGTATCGCGCAGACCGGTGGAAGTCGCACCTGCCAAGATCGGTGCGACGGACGAGGCGATTGCCCGCCACTGCGCCAGCTACATCGGTGACGGCAGCGTCATCCAGACCGGCGTCGGCGCGGTGCCCGACGCGATCCTGCGCATGCTCCATGACCGCAAGGACCTTGGCGTTCATTCGGGTATGTTGGGCGATGGGCTGGTTGATCTGTTCGAGGCAGGCGTCATCACCAATGCACGCAAGGAGATCGATCGCGGCGTGACGATCAACGGCGCGCTGATCGGCACCAAGCGGCTCTACGATTTCGCGCACAACAACGCGGCGATCCGCATGACGCCGACGAGCTATACCCATGATGCGGGTGTGCTCGGCCAGCTTTCGCGGTTGGTGACGATCAATTCGGCGCTGGAAGTAGATCTGACCGGACAGGTGAATGCCGAGCAGTCTGGCGCGGCCTATCTCGGCGGCACGGGCGGGCAGGTGGACTTCGTTCGTGCGGGAGCTCGCTCTCCGGGCGGCGCGGCGCTGATGGTGCTAGGTTCCACTGCCAAGGGCGGGTCGATCAGCAAGATCGTGCCGTCGCTCTCAGGCCCCGTCACCACGGCGCGCACCGAGGTCGATGTCATCGTTACTGAATTCGGCGCGGCGGAACTGAAGGGCCAGACCCTTGCCGAACGCACCAGGCGCCTGATTGCCATCGCCCATCCCGACTTCCGCGAGGAACTGGACAGGGCTGCTCACGAAATCCGCTCAAGGGGCTTCTGATGACCGATCCCGTCCTGTTCGATGCCCGCGAAGATGGCATTGCCATCATCACGATCAACCGTCCGGAACAGCGCAACGCCCTTTCGCGCGAAGTCCGCGAAGGTCTGCGCGCGGCGTGGGTGCGTTTCGAGGCCGACCCGGCCCTGCGGATCGCCATCCTGACCGGCAGCGGCGAAAAGGCATTCTGCGCGGGCGGCGACCTGAAAGAAATGGTCGAAACGGGCATGAAGGTGCCGCCGCGCGACATGTTCCCGCTGCCCTATGACAACATCGAACTCACCAAGCCGACCATCGCCGCGGTCAACGGCGTGGCTTTTGCCGGGGGTTGGATGATCGCGCAGGCCTGCGACCTTTGCGTTGCCAGCACCCATGCAAAGTTCGCCATCACCGAAGTGAAGGTCGGTCGCGGCTCGCCCTGGGCCGCGCCGCTGATCCACATGATCCCGCAGCGCATCTTCATGGAAGTCGTGCTGACCGGAAAGCCGATCACCGCCCAGCGCGCCTATGAGGTAGGCCTCGTCAACCGCGTCGCTGAGCCTGAGGTGCTGATGGACACGGCGATCGAACTGGCGAAGGAAATCCTTGAAGGCGCGCCGCTTTCGGTGAAGGCCGCACGCGAGACGGTCATGCTGGCCACCGAAATGGGCCGCGCCGCTGCCCTGCAGGCCGCCCGCGCCGCGCATGAGCCGACCTATAACAGTGAAGACGCACAGGAAGGCCCGCGCGCCTTTGCTGAGAAGCGCAAGCCGGAGTGGAAGGGCAAATAGCCCCGCCACCCCGGCACGCCCCCCTCAGGGCAGAATCTAAGGACGATATAGGATATTGTCCGGCAGGATGATGCCAACGTTCTTGGCATAGCTGTCCCACTCGGCAGCCAGCTTCTTGAGCTGATCGGGATGGGATGCCGCAAGGTCCTGCGTCTCGCCCGGATCCTTTGCGACGTTGAACAAACGCCATTGCCCGTCGCCCGCGTCGGTGATCTTCCAGTCGCCCTGTCTGATAGCGCGCGATCCGAACAGCTCTGTGCCGAATGCGTCCTGCGCGCCATAGACCCGATCAGTTTGGCCGCGCAGGTATGGCACCCAGCTCTTGCCGGTGATTGGCTGAACAGGCTTGCCGCCAAACGTCTCTCCCGCCGCAGGCGCGCCCGCAAGATCGAGCAGGGTCGGCGCAATGTCCGCTACCGAAAGGAATGCCGTGGCAACGCTGCCGGGCTTGGCGACGGCTTTGCCTGACACAAAGCTGACCACGCGGGTGCCGCCTTCGGTGGCATAGCCCTTGATCTTCCATGACGGCGCCGTGGCGGCTTGCGCCCAGCCGGGACCATAGGCGACGAACGAATTGGCCTTCCCGCGATTGGCAAAGCTGTTGTCGGACTGTGCAACGCGCGGCGCCAGCAGCGGGCTCTCCTCGGTCAACCCTTCCGCGCCGTTGTCGGCAAGGAAGACGATCACCGTGTTGTCCAGCTCCCCGCTGCGCTTCAGTTCCGCGATCACCCGGCCCACGTTCTGATCGAGCCTATCGACCATGGCCGCGTAGATTTCCATGTCCCGCGCAGCCGCCTGTTTCTGCTCGGCGGTGAGAGACGCCCAATCTTTCTTCAGGTCGGGTGTGTGCGCAGCCGTTCCGGCCGGCACCAGGCCAAGCTTTTCCTGCCGCTTCAGCCGTTCCTGGCGCAATATCTCGAAGCCCTGATCATAGCGGCCCTTGTAGCGGGCAACGTCGTCCGCCGGGGCCTGCAGCGGCCAGTGCGGGGCGGTGAAGGCCAGATAGGCGAAGAACGGCTTCTTTCCGGCGTCCTCACTTTGCGCCGCCTGCAATTGCGAGATCAGCTTGGTGGCGAAATAGTCGGACGAATAGAAGTCCGCCGGCAGGCTGGAAAGCACCCGGCCATCTTCGGTGTAGGTAGAACCCTTGCCCAATGCCTGCGGCGTTTCGGTCGAGAGGCCCAGCCCGAAGTGGTTGTGCGCGCCCTGCAGCAGGGCAAAGGAATGCTCGAAGCCGCGAGAGTGCGGATCCTGTTCCGGCGTCAGGCCAAGGTGCCACTTTCCAGAGAAAAGCGTGGTGTAGCCGGCCGCCTGCAATCGCTCGGGCAGGGCCGCGACATCGGCGCGCAGATAGCCCTCATAGCCGGGCTTGCCGCGCTGGTTGGGCGCGGTTGCCTCTGCCATGTTGCCAAGGCCCGCGCGGTGGTTGTCCGTGCCCGACATCAGCATCGAGCGGGTGGGGGAGCAGGTCGGCGCGGTGTGGAATCCCGTCAGGCGCACGCCGCTGAGAGCCAGCGCATCAAGGTTGGGAGTAGAAATCTCTCCGCCGAATGCGCCGAGATCGGAATAGCCCAGATCGTCTGCCACGATGACAAGGAAGTTTGGCTGTACAGGCTGTGCAGGTGCCTCCTTGGCAAGGGCGGGCGCGGTCAGGCTGGCGGTAAGGAAAGTGCAGGCAAGGGCAGTGCGCAGGGTCAGGCGCTTGATCTTCGGCATGGCGGGTCCGTCGGAAAAGAGCCACGCCGGTTTTCAGGCCGGCGTGGCAGTTTGGGAGAGCCGGCAGGAAACGGCTCAGGGAGTCAGTTCAAGAATTCAGATCGAAAGGACGGCTCAGATTTCTTCCAGATGGGCATTCTTCTCCTTGCGGGTTGTGCGGCTGGTGCGGCCGTCGATGCCCACCGGCACGTCGCCCGCCACGGTCGCGCGGCGAAGGGTGCGGCGCTGCAGGCCGAAGTCGGCGATGGCGCGGTGCTGGGTGGCTCGGTTGTCCCAGAAAGCCACGTCGCCGGGCTGCCAGCGCCAGCGCACGGTGTTTTCCGGCTTGGTGAGGTGGTCCTGCAGGATGTTGTAGAGCCGCGCGGAGTCAGTTTTGCTCAGCCCCACGAAGTTGCGGACGAAGTGGCCCAGCAGCAGGCTGCGCTGGCCCGACACCGGATGGACGCGAACGGCCGGGTGCTCTGTCTCATAGACGGTGGAGGCAAAGATGTTCTGCTGGAACTTCGCCCGGTCTTGTGTCGCCTTGGTGGCGTCCTTCGACAGGCCGAACTGGACGGCATAGTCATAGTCGTTGGTGTGGACGGCCCACAGGTTGTTCACCAGCTGGCGCAGCGCCTCGGGCAGGCCTTCATAGGCAGTCTCGCCATTGGCCCAAAGGGTGTCGCCGCCCGCTTCGGGAACGTTCAGCGCGCGCAGGATCGAGCCCTTGGGATAGGCATCGACGAAGGTGACGTCGGTGTGCCAGCTCGATGCGGCGTAGCCTTCCTTGCTGTCCAGCTCGAGCAGGTACTTGGAACCTTCGGCGACCGGCACGGTGGGGTGGGCGACTGGATCGCCGAACAGGCCCGCGAAGGCTTCATGCTCGGCGTTGTCGAGGTGATCCTGGCCGCGGAAGAAGATCACCTTGTGGCGAACCAAAGCGGCCTCGATCTCGCGGACGGTGCCGGCGTCAAGATCGCCGGAAAGCTGAACGCCGCGGATTTCGGCGCCGATGGTGCCGGTGACGGGGCGAATGTCGAGCGGCGAATTGGGATCCTTGGCGTTGGGATAACTGTCGACGAGGGTAGCCATGAGAGTCACTCCAGTTGAGGGATTGGCGGTCGGGCTATTCGGCAGGCGCGAGGGACAGGGGGGCATCCTCCAGCCGGCGGCGAATTTCGGTGTGCGCGGCTTCATCCAGCGGAAAGCGGGCGAGCAGCGCGGCGGAGACGGCGTGCGCGAGGGCGGGCCCGAGCGCGAACACGTAGAGCAGGCTGTTGAGTGCAGCGGGTGCGTTGACCGCGGCTTTCGGATCGAAGCCGAGCCAGCCGACCAGCGGCAGCGCGATGCCGATTGCAGCCGCACCGGCAGATTTGGAGGC
>JBEVKC010000171.1:0-33629 GCA_040509895.1 Novosphingobium sp.
TCCTCGAAAAACTGCATGCCTACCAGGAGGAAGGAGATCGTCGCTCTTCCATTACACGCGATGCGGTCCTCTTTGCCTTGCTGACCCGGGTCAGGACCAAAGAGCTGCGCCTGGCGGTCAAATCCGAATTTGAGGATGTCAACGGAAGCGCTCCGATCTGGCGCATACCGCCGGAGCGCATGAAGACGCGAACATCTGGTCCCGCTGTCAGATCAGGCAGCCCGGATTGCAAAGCACATGATCTCGGTGGCATCGGGGGACTGTCTTTTCCCAGGCACCGTCCCCGGCAAGCCACTGTCTGAAAACACGATGATCTATGCGCTCTACCGTCTGGGCTATCACAGCCGTCAGACCATGCACGGGTTCCGCGCCTTGGGCAGTACCTGGGCGAACGACCAGTTGGTCGAGTTTGGCAAGCCAGCCATCGGGATGAGGAAGTACCACGAGGATTGGGTCGAAATACAACTCGCGCATTCGGAGAAGAACGAGGTGCGCGGCGCATATAATGCGGCAGAGTATATGCTTCCACGTCGCCGCATGATGCAGGACTGGGCAGACTTCCTCAACATCGCGAAGGTTGTTGATATTCGGAAGGCCAGGTCTAGCGCCCGAAACTTCGCGTGACGCAGTTGCTCGCGATTACGCTGCAACAATCAGCCTTACGCCCGCACGTTCAATAATTTGTTTCATTTCGTCGCCAATTCCTCTGTCGGTGACAAGAAGGTCGACTTCTTCAAGGCCACATACGATGGCGCCTGAAGATGATCGGAACTTTGAACTATCCACCAGCAGGATGACCGTGTCTGCCCGATCGATCAGCCGCCGCTCTGCAGCAACGAGGATCACGTCCTGTTGCATCACGCCCTGCGGACCCACCGCAGCTGCTCCCATGAACAGCTTTGGCGCATGAAAGCGCGGCATGCTGTCCTCGCCAGCGGGGGCGAGGATGATGTTCTGCTCGCGGAACACAGAGCCGGAAGGAACGAGCACCCGCGTTCCGGGCTGTGGCAGAAGCGCGTTCACGATATGGAGGGAGTTGGTCAGCACCTGCAGGTCCAGCCCGCCCAGGTGCTGGCACATCTGCAGCGTGGTCGTCCCACCGTCGATCATGATCCCTTCGCCCGGATCGCACAGTGCCGCCGCTGCCTTACCGATGGCGCGTTTGGCGGCGAGGTTCTGGGTAATGGACAGGTCAAAAGGTGTTCCTGTCAGGCGGCCCATGCCATCGGCATCTCCCTTGCTCGGAAGCTTTGCCCCACCATGCACCCGCTCGATGCGGCCGCTCTCCTCAAGCCGGCTGAGGTCACGGCGGATGGTTGCCGGTGACGCGCCGAGGTGAGCTTCAAGATCGCGGTAGCTGATGAAGCCGCTGGGCCTCAGCGCCTCGAGTATCAGCCTTTCGCGTTCGGTCGCGTGCATTCGCAATCTTCCCTATTCGTCAGGCTGCCTGGCGTTCAGCCTCAAGCTGCTCCAACGACTTACCCTCATTCCGGGGTGCCCATAGCACGCCGATAACGCCGCTTATGACGAGGAAGCCCGTCAAAATCCATGCCAGCGTTGTGAAGCCGGTGGCCGTCAGCAACGGCACAAAGAAGCTGAACACGCCAAGGCTGATCCGCACGATGGCGAAGCAGACACCCTGTGCCGTGCTTCGCAGCATGGTGGGGAACATCTCTGAACTCCAGAGCTGGAAAAAGCTCTGCGCGCCAAAGCCGCCGCCGAACTGCAGCAGGAACACGTAAAGCAGCGCGACGGGGATGGTCAGTGGGAAGATCGCCAGCAGCATCATACCTGCCACCTGGATGACGGCTGAAATGGCGAACAGGGTCCGCTGGTTCACCTTGTCCGAAAGCCGCATGAACACGAGGTAGATCGAAGCCATGCCGATGAAGAAGCTGAATGCTTGGATTGCTACGGACTGCGCCTGCGTCGCCGCGCCCATTGTGCGCAGGATATAGGGGAAGAAGAAGCCGTTGGTTCCAGCCCACAGGTTCCAGAAGCCATACATGCCGACAAGGCCCAGGATGGAGGTAAGGTACTTCCCCTTGAACAGCGTAGAGACCGGCAGGCGCTTTACCTCGGACTTCTGCGCTTCTTCCCAGCGGCGCGACTCCTTCATGCGGGATCGCAGGAGCGTCAAGCCAAGGGCGATCACCAGCAAGTGCGCGAAGACAATGCGTGCGCCAAGAATGCCAAGATTAGTGAGCGCAAGGCTCATCAAGAGAACAACAACAGGGCCAAGATACCATAGCACCTGCGCCACGCCTGAATGTTTGCCTCGCCTGTTGTCAGGCGCTTGCTCGGCGATCAGCGACCAGCTTGCCGGGATGTCCGCACCAACGGCCAGACCGACGATCAGGAACCCGATGACGATCATCCATGGCGCGGTGGCGAAAACCAGCAACGCCATACCCACCGCGTAAACCAGCATGTCCCACTGGTAGATCTTCTTGCGGCCCAGCCGGTCGCACAACCAGCCGCCGATCAAGGCCCCGACACCGGCACCGATGGCGTTCGGGCCGAAAGCACCGATCATTCCGACGAAGTCGTTGGAAAGCCCGAACTGCTCCTGCCACAGGGCCAGCGCTGCTGCGCCCGCCACGATCGAACCGGCATCGATATAGTTGGCGAGTCCCGCGAGGATCGTGTCGCGCCAGTTTTCCTTGTCCACGGTGCTGCTGCTCAAGATGTATGCCCTCCCGCCAATATCGTTCGATCTATGTCGGTCACTCGCGTCACACCGGTCAGGGACAGGGCGATGCGCATTTCCGCTTCAATAAGTTGCAGTACCTTGGTGATCCCGCCCTGGCCCTGTGCGCCAAGGGCGTAGGCCCACGCCCGGCCCAGCAACACGCCCTTTGCGCCGAGCGCCAGCATCCGCACTACGTCCAGGCCTGACCGTACGCCGCCGTCGGCGAGCACCGTCAACCGATCACCCACGGCATCGGCAATTGGAGGCAGGGCTCGCGCCGTGGACAGAACGCCGTCCAGTTGGCGGCCGCCGTGGTTGGAAACGACAATGCCGTCTGCGCCGAGATTGGCAGCCTCGATCGCGTCCTCCGGATCGAGAATTCCCTTGATGATGAGCGGGCCTTTCCACTCTGAGCGAATGTAATCGAGATCGCGCCAACTGATCGTGGGGTCGAAGTTCTCACGCATCCAGGCAAAGAAGTCCTCAATGCCTGTCGTGCCCTTCAGCACGGGAGCCACGTTGCCCAGCGAATGCGGACGCCCCTGCACGCCCACGTCCCAGGCCCAGTCCGGTCGGACCGCGCCTTGCAGCAGGCGCCACGCTGCCCCCGTGAAGCCGGAGGCACCTGCAAGGCCGGTCCGATAGTCACGATAGCGGCTGCCCGGCACTGGCATGTCGACGGTAAAGACGAGTGCTGAACACCCTGCCTCGACAGCCTGGGCCAAGAGGTCCTTCATGAATGCACGGTCGCGGATCATGTAGAGCTGAAACCAGAAGGGCTTGCTTGCCGCATTCGCCACTTCGCTCAGCGAGCAGGCAGAAACAGTCGAAAGCGTGAACGGGATGCCTGCAGCTTCCGCCGCGCGCACGGCCTGGCACTCGCCTCGGCGGGCGTTCAGGCCGGCAAGTCCGATGGGGGCGAGGGCGACGGGCAGCGCCAGCTTCTGGCCGAACAATTCGGTCGTCAGGTCGAGGTCGGCGACGTCGCGCAAAACGCGCTGGCGCAGGGCGACATCGCGAAGGTCCGTTACGTTCCTGCCGAGCGTGACTTCTGCGTAAGATCCGCCGTCAATATATTCGAACAGGAAGCGGGGGAGCCGGCGCCGCGCTGCCTCGCGGAAATCAGCGATATCAGCGACGATCATCCTGGTAGTCCGACCTGCGCCCGCCACAAACGCCGATAATCGGTGATGTCACTCTCAAGCGGTTCGACACGGCGCAGTTCGCCTTGTGGCTTGAGCATGGAATTGATTAGGCGCAGCGCGCCAAAGGACACGTCATTATGGGCATTGGCCGTATAGACCGTTGTGTCGGGACGCAGCGCGGCCAGTGCACGCACGAAGACCTCGGCCTCAGCGAAGCGGCCTTCGACCAACAGCTGGTCCCGTGATCCGATAAGGTCGAGCGATGCATCAGCAACCAGCGCCGCATAGAGGCAGGCGGCTGCTCGCTGGGTGAACCAGTCGTCAGGCCGATTGACCCAATGTCCCGTCTGGCCCGGGAAAGGCCCGCAGCCAGCAGCGAAAGTCGGCAGCACCATGCAGCCAGAGGCCAACAAGCCTGGAACGGCAGCCAGCAGCGCAGGCTGATCGTGCTTGATGTCGACACGCCGGGTATCGAGCTTGATGAGCGTCTCAATCTCTCGTCCCCCCATGAACCGCGCCGAGGGTACCGACCAGCCATAGGCATCGACATTGACGAGGCAGTCGCGCGCTTCGGGCAATGATGCAGTTGGAACATGTCTACCCGCCAGGCGCATGGCGATGAACCACGTTCCGGTTGAAAGGATCGTGGCCTCGTTCCGTGCAATTTCCTCGAACCCACGCGCTGCCAGCAAGGCGGCGTTGGAATCGTGCAGGCCTGCCAGGACCTCGACCTTGGTGGATAACCCTGTCGCCTCTGCAATTTCCGACCGAAGGGTGCCGATCGTATCCCCGGCGCGCGCCAAGGGGGCGAAGCGGTCGGCCCAGCCCATCTTCTGCGCCAGCGGCGAAAAGCGGGATTCGAACGGGTTCCACAGGTCGCTGTGACAGCCAAGGCTGGTCACTTCGCTGACTGCTCGGCCCGACAGGAACCACGCCCAATACTGCGCCCATGGCACGAACACGGCCCCCGCCATGGCATCGGGATAGAGGCGGTCGAGCCAGAAGAGCTGACTGCCGATGTTCAGCCCGTCAGGCAGGGCGGGGGAGCCCGTCAGCGAAAATGGATCTCGAAGCTGTTGATATTCGTCACGGACCTCAGGGGGGATCGGCTGTTCGTAATCGAGGGGCGGGAAGGCAAGGGCTTCACCTGCCAAAGCAACGACGCCCGCGCCGTGTCCAACGGGAACGATCGCCTCAATGGGGTGGCTTTTGAATCCTGCGAGCGATTGGACCAGCCAGGCAGCGATGCCTTCCACGTCCAGGCGCAGCAGGCCGTCGGCATAAGCCTGTTCGTTGGGCCGAATCTTTCGATCCAGCAAACGCCCTTGCTTGGTCCACAATGTGACCTTGCTCAACGTCTTGCCGATATCGACAACAATGATCGAACCCGGTTCCAGCGCTCTCTCCTGATGACACTTATTGATTAAAGATGATTGATTGGTAGCGAAGTGGATTGATCGAGAAAAGGGGAAATGTTAGGCAGGAATACATGAACGTCCAATCGAACCTTGCCGCCGAGGCAATTCTCTTTGCTGTACCTGCCAGTCGCTGGGATGACAGCGTGGCTGCCGCGATGTCGCCTGCCGAACTGCTGCTCTATCGATCGAATTTGCTGGGTTCCGACCTGACGGTCACGAACTTTGGTGGCGGCAACACTTCGGCCAAACTGGTTGAGACTGATCCGCTGAGTGGGGATTCGGTTGAGGTGCTGTGGGTGAAGGGATCGGGCGGCGACATCGGTTCGATGAAGCTTGACGGCTTTGCCACGCTCTATCAGTCCAAGCTGCTGGGCTTGGAAAAGCACTACGGCGGGCCGGACGATGACGACAAGATGGTCGGCTACCTGCCGCACTGCACGTTCAACCTGAACGGCCGCGCAGCTTCAATTGATACGCCGCTCCATTCGCTGCTGCCCTTTGCGCACGTCGATCACGTCCACCCGGACGCGATCATTGCGCTCGCGGCTTCCTCGGGCGGTGAGGCGGCGACGAAGGCGATCTGGGGCGGACGCATTGGCTGGCTCCCTTGGAAACGGCCCGGATACACGTTGGGCGTACAGTTGCGCGACTATGTGCAGGCCAATCCTGGCCTCGAAGGGGTCATGCTCGCCGGACACGGCATCATCTGCTGGGGCGACAGCGCCAAGGCTTGTTACGAGCATACCGTCCAGCTCATCGCCGATGCGGCGAACTATCTGAATTCCAAGCTTGCCGGGAAACCGGCCTTTGGCGGCGCGGTCCACCTGTCATCTCCGGACCGCGCTGCCATTGCAGCGGATCTGATGCCGCGCCTGCGCGGACTGATGACCGGCGTGCGGCGCAAGCTCGGCCACTTTTCCGACGATGCCGAGGTGCTGGAATTCGTCAATTCGCACGAGTTCGAACGGCTCGCTGCCATCGGCACGTCCTGCCCTGACCATTTCCTGCGCACCAAAATTGCGCCGCTGACGCTTGATCCGGCGCGATTGCAGGATGACGCCTATCTGGACGACAAGCTGGAAGCGTACCGGGCGATGTACGCGGCCTATTACGAACGCTGCAAACGGCCCAATTCGCCTGCCATGCGCGATGCCAATCCAGTCGTTGTGCTGGTTCCGGGCGTCGGCCGCATGACCTTTGCCACCGACAAAACTACCGCGCGCCTTGCCGGTGAATTCTACGGCAATGCCATCAACGTGATGCGCGGTGCAGAGGCCATCGGTGACTATATTGGCCTCGACGAGCAGGAAGCCTTCGACATCGAATACTGGCTGCTTGAGGAAGCCAAGTTGCAGCGCATGCCTGCGCCCAAACCGCTGGTCGGTCGGATCGCGCTGGTGACGGGCGGTGCGGGCGGTATCGGTGCCGCGACTGCCGCACGCCTCATGGCGGATGGCGCCTGCGTTATGCTGACTGACCGCGATGCGACTGCAGTTGAAGAAGTCCGCGCCGGCTTTGCCCAGCGCTTCGGCAAGGACCTAGTCCGCGCCGCGGTCAGCGATGTAACTGACGAGACGCAGGTGCAGGCTGCGTTCGACGCCTGCGCGCATGAATTCGGCGGGCTCGATATTCTTGTCGCCAATGCCGGCATCGCCTCGTCCGCACCGATCGAGGAAACCACTGTTGCCCTCTGGCGCAAGAACTACGACGTGCTCGCGGAAGGCTATTTCCTCACCGCCCGCTCGGCTTTCCCACTGATGAAGCGCATGAAGAAGCAGGGCGGCACGGCAATCGTCTTCATCGGCTCGAAGAACGGCGTCGCGGCAGCGACCAATGCCAGCGCTTATGCCTCGGCCAAGGCTGCGGCGAACCATCTTGCGCGCTGCCTCGCGCTCGAAGGCGCGCCGAATGGCATCCGCGTCAACGTTGTGAACCCTGATGCCGTCATCCGCGGCTCGAAAATCTGGGACGGCGACTGGCGGCAGGAACGGGCTGGAGCTCACGGCATCGATCCAGGAAAGGAGCTGGAAGAACACTACCGCCAGCGCTCGATGCTGAAGCGCGACGTTCTGCCAGAGGACATTGCCGAGGCTGTCTGGTTCC
This sequence comes from Novosphingobium sp., assembly GCA_040509895.1. GTDB lineage: Bacteria > Pseudomonadota > Alphaproteobacteria > Sphingomonadales > Sphingomonadaceae > Novosphingobium. The sequence goes on from JBEVKC010000171.1 coordinate 7,359, forward strand.
TTGCCAGCGACGCATCGGCAAAGTCGACCGGCAACATGATCAACGTTGATGCGGGCAATGCTCAGGCTTTCACGCGGTGACGCGTGATCGGTGCCGGGTCAGGGGTTGCAAGAATCACAGTGGACCCCCGGCCCGGCGCTATTGAACGGATTACCAGGCAACTCATCTGGATACGCAATTGGATATCGCCATGAATCTGCCGCTTTCTGACGAACTCATCGCCGAAGCCAATGCGCGTGAGATCGACGCCCTTGAAGAAGATTACGCCGCCCTCGGGCGCCAGCTTGCACGTAAGGGGATCGCCATTGATGCGATCAAGAACCGTATCGCCGGTTTCTCCGTAGCAGTGCCGAGTTGGGGCGCGGGCAGGGGCGGCACGCGGTTCGCAAAGTTCCCGATTGCCGGCGAGCCGACCAACCTTCACGAAAAGCTGGAGGACTGCGCGGTAATCAACCAGCTCTGCCGGGTAACGCCGCGCGTCTCGCCGCATTTTCCGTGGGACAAGGTCAGCGACTACGGCGCGCTGCGTGAAGAGGCGGCCGAGCTTGGCCTTGGCTTCGACGCGGTGAACAGCAACACTTTCCAGGATCAGCCCGGACAGGCTCAAACCTACGCAACCGGATCCTTGTCCTCGACAGTCGATGCCACGCGCCAGCAAGCGGTGGAGCACAACATTGAATGCATCGAGATCGGCAAGAAGCTGGGGTCGAAGGACCTGACCGTCTGGGTCGGCGATGGCACGAACTTCCCCGGCCAACAGGACTTCACCCGCTCGCTGGACCGCTATCTTGAGGCCGCTGCCGACGTCTACGCCGCGCTGCCGGACGGCTGGCGCATGCTGCTGGAACACAAGATGTTCGAACCGGCGTTCTACTCCTCGGTAATCTCCGACTGGGGCAGCTCGATCCTTGCCGCGCAGGAACTTGGCCCCAAGGCAAAATGCCTGGTCGACCTGGGCCACCACGCGCCGAATACCAATCTCGAGCAGATCGTCGCCCGGCTGCACCGCTTTGGCAAGCTGGGTGGGTTCCACTTCAATGACAGCAAGTATGGTGACGACGACCTTGATTCCGGGTCGATCAATCCGCACCAGCTGTTCCTGATCTTCAACGAACTGGTCGAAGCCGAACTGCACCCGCGGGACGGTTTCAATCCCAGCTACATGATCGACCAGTCGCACAACGTGACCGATCCGATCGAGTCCATGCTGTCGTCGGCAGAGGCGATCACCTCCAGCTATACCAAGGCCCTGTTGGTCGACCGCGAGGCGCTTCACGCCGCGCAAGAGGCGAACGACACGATGATGGCGTTCCAGGCACTACGCCGGGCCTACAACGTCGATGTCGCGCCCATCCTCGCCAAGGCACGTGTCGAAGCGGGAGGCGCGATAGACGTCCTCGCCGCCTATCGGTCAAGTCGCTGGCGCGAGCGCAAGGCACAAGAGCGCAAGACGGTTGGCCTTGGCGCCGGAATCGTCTGAAGAAACGAAACAGGGAGAGATTGGAATGACTGGGACTGCAATAGCGCGCGGACTGCGCGTTGCCCTGATTGCCGCGACTGCGTTGACTGCCCTTCCCGTTGTCGCTGGCGACGCTCCTTTGGGAGAAACGCAGGAGCACCAGGCGCAGCCGCTTGAAGAGCAGTTCCAGGATCCGCCGAACTCCGCCCGCCCGCGTGTGTGGTGGCATTGGATGAACGGCAACATCTCCAAGGACGGTATCGCCAAGGACATGGCCTGGATGAAGGCGGTCGGCATCGGCGGGCTGCAAAACTTCGACGCCAATCTCAATACGCCGCAGATCGTCGACAAGCGGCTGGTTTACATGACGCCCGAGTGGAAAGACGCCTTTCGCTTCGCCGCGAGCGAGGCTGACAGGCTGGGCCTTGAGCTCGCTATCGCCGCATCGCCGGGCTGGTCCGAAACCGGCGGCCCGTGGGTACCTCCGCAGGATGGCTTGAAGAAGGTGGTGTGGAGCGAAACCGACGTTGGCGGCGGTAAGCCCTTTGCAGGGAAACTGGCGGCGCCCCCATCATCGACCGGGCCGTTTCAATCAATCTCCAAGGCATCGGGTATCGGTTCGCTGCTTTCATCTGAAAAGGGGCCATCGGCGCCCATTTATTACCAGGATGTCGCGGTTCTGGCGTTCCCCGTGGCTGACGCGCCTCAGCTTTCCCGTCCGCTGGTCCGCAGTGGCGAGGGGAAGACTCTGGACGGCGCTGCACTGATCGACGCCGACCTTGGCAGCGCAGTTGAGCTTACGCGGCCAGCGCAGGGCGCGCCTATTCTGGTGCTGTCATATCCCAAAGCCCAGACTGTACGTTCGGCAACGCTGTTCATGCCTGGCGCATCAGCGTTGTTCGTGGGTTCAGGGTTTGCGCCTGTGCTGGAGGCCAGCGACGAAGGGCAGACATGGCGCAAAGTAACGGACATTCCTGCGGGCACCGTCCCAACGACAGTCAGTTTCGCGCCGGTAACGGCCCGCCAGTTCCGGGTGGTATTCGCGAAAGCAACGGGTGGCCATTCGATGGCAGCCGTGAACACCCCCGCACCGGGCGTTGATCTTGCCGGATTGAGCAGCATCATCGGCGGCGGCGGTGCGCAGGCGCTGCTGGGCGCGGCAAAGCCGGTGAGCATCGGCGAACTGCGGCTATCGGGCGAAGATCGGATCGACCGCTATGAGGCCAAGGCGGGGTATGAGGTCGAATCCGAATATTACCACCTGAGCAAGGATATACCCGAAACCAAAGGCATCGATCCGGCGAAGGTGATCGACATCACCTCGCACCTGAAGTCCGACGGCACGCTTGATTGGACGCCTCCCGCAGGCAACTGGCGCGTGCTGCGCCTGGGCTATTCGCTGTTGGGCACCATGAACCACCCGGCGCCGCCGGAAGCGACAGGGCTTGAGGTTGACAAGTTCGACGGCCCTGCGGTGCGCCGTTACCTCGACCACTATATCGCCATGTACAAGGACGCTGCGGGCGCGGATCTGATCGGCAAGCGCGGCGTGCAGGCGATCCTTACCGATAGCATCGAGGTGGGCGCGGCCAACTGGACGCCGTCCATGGTCGAGCAGTTCAAGAAGCTGCGTGGCTATGACCCGATGCCTTGGCTCCCCGCCCTGACCGGCACGATCGTCGGCTCACGGAGAGAGAGCGACAGGTTCCTTTACGACTATCGCCGTACACTGGCCGACCTGATGGCGAGCGAACACTACGGTACCGTTGCCAAGGTCGCGCATGAAAACAACCTCAAGGTTTATGGCGAGGCGCTGGAAAGCGGCCGTCCGTCGCTGGGCGATGACATGTCGATGCGGCGGTATACCGACATTCCGATGTCCGCGATGTGGACTCATTCGCGCAAGAATGGCCCGCAGCCGAGCCATGTCGCTGACATGAAGGGTGCCGCATCGGTGGCGCACATCTATGGCCAGAATCTTGTCGCGGCGGAATCGCTGACCTCGTCGCTGTCGTACTGGGATCATGCGCCGTCCAGCCTCAAGCGCGTGATCGACCTAGAGTTCGTCAATGGCGTCAATCGCCCGGTGATCCACACCTCTGTCCACCAGCCGGTCGACGACAAGAAGCCAGGTCTCACGCTGTTCATATTCGGCCAGTACTTCAACCGGCATGAGGCTTGGGCAGACCTCGCCAGGCCTTGGGTTGACTATATCTCGCGCAATTCCCTGATGCTGCAGCAAGGCCGCAATGTTGCCGATGTCGGCTATTTCTACGGCGAGGAAGGCCCGCTGACAGCGCTGTACGAAAAGGCGCAGGTGGCCGATGCGCCTAAGCAATACGCCTATGACTTCGTCAATGCCGAGGCGCTGACGGGCGCCCTGTCGAACGACGGCGCGGAATTGGTCGCTCCCGGTGGAGCGCGTTATCGTGCGCTTTACCTGGGCGGATCGTCGCAGCGCATGACACTTCCAAACCTGCGCAAGCTGGCCGCTTTGGTTGAAGGCGGGGCTACTGTTGTCGGCACGAAGCCCGTAGGCGATCCCAGCCTCGCAGCGAACGATGCCGAATATGCAGCACTTGTTGCCAAGCTTTGGCCGGGCGGCGAGGTCGCACAAGTCGGCAAGGGCCGGGTTATCGCAGGCAACGACATCGAGGACGCGCTTGCGAAGGCCGGTGTCGCGCCGGACTTCCGCTATTCCGGCGGCCAGCCAGACAGTGCAATCCCGTTCCTTCACCGCAAATTGGCCGACGGGGACAGCTACTTCCTGGTCAACCAGAAGGATCGCGCCGAAATCATAGAGGCCCGCTTCCGCGTGACCGGCAAGGCGCCGGAACTATGGCACGCCGAAACTGGTGCATCCGAGGCGCTCAGCTATCGGATCGAGAACGGTGAAACGATCGTTCCCCTCACTCTGCTGGCGGATGAAGCCGTCCACGTCGTATTCCGCAAACCCGCGAAGGCCGATGCGCTGGCGATCAAGAAGCTCGTTCCTGTGACACTCTCGACACTCGAGGGGCCATGGAACGTCGCCTTCCAGAGCGGGCGCGGCGCCCCGGCGAATGCGACGTTCCAGTCGCTCGTACCGCTCAATGAAAGTGCCGAGCCGGGCATCAAGTACTTCTCCGGCATCGCGACCTATTCGAAAGACTTCACCACGCCCAAGGGATGGAAGCGCGGCCAGCCCCTGTGGATCGACCTTGGCGAGGCGCGTGAGGTTGCCGAGGTTCGGGTCAACGGCAAGCTCGCGGGAAGCGCGTGGCATGCACCCTATCGCGTGGACATTGGCGCCTTCGCCAAGCCCGGAACGAACAAGCTCGAAGTCCGCGTGGCCAACCTTTGGGTCAACCGCCTGGTCGGAGACGCCCAGCCCGGCGCCGAAAAGGTTACCTGGACTCCCCTGCCGACCTACCGCAAGGACGCGCCACTGCGACCCTCGGGGCTGATCGGACCAGTCACGCTCATGGGACAGCAATGAATGTGCCCAACGCCCAATTGCGAACGAGGAAGGGCCGGCCAATGTGCAGCGAGCAAAAATTCTGCTTGCCACGCCAAATGGTAGCGCTACCTCAATCAGGGAGAGGATAAGACAAGGCATGTTTCTCGGAGTCGATATCGGCACCTCAGGCGTGAAGGTGGTTGCCCTCACGGATGATGGGGTGCTGGTGGCTCAGGGAGAGGCTGGGCTCACAGTCGAAAGGCCCGAGCAGCTCTGGTCAGAACAGGCACCTGATTCGTGGTGGGCGGCAACGGAGGCTGCTGTGCTCGCCTTGCCAGCAGAGATATGCGCGAAGGTGCAGGGCATCGGGCTTTCCGGCCAGATGCATGGCGCGACCTTGCTGGACCACGATGACCTGCCGCTGCGCCCCGCCATTCTCTGGAACGATGGCCGCAGCTTTGCCGAATGTTCGGAACTGGAGGCATCGGTTAGCAGTTCACGCGAGATTACCGGCAACCTCGCGATGCCTGGCTTCACCGCGCCCAAGCTGCTGTGGCTGCGCAAGCATGAGCCGGAGATTTTCGGCGCAGTCCGCGCGGTGCTTTTGCCCAAGGACTATGTCCGCCTGTGCATGACGGGCGATAAGGCTTCCGACATGTCCGATAGCGCGGGCACAATGTGGCTCGACGTCGCCGCGCGCGACTGGAGCGACGTAATGCTGGACGCTTGCGGCCTGTCACGGGCAAATATGCCGCGCCTTTTCGAAGGCTGTGAGGTCACGGGCAAGCTGCGCGCCGAGGTCGCCGAGCGCTGGGGCATGGCGCAGGTTCCTGTTGCCGCCGGCGGAGGCGACAACGCCGCGGGTGCGGCTGGTGTCGGCGTGGTCAGGGATGGCGACGCTTTCCTCTCGCTAGGCACATCGGGTGTGATTTTCGTGGCGACCGACACCTATCGCCCCAATCCGGGCCGAGCTGTCCATGCCTTCTGCCACTGCCTGCCAGAGATGTGGCACCAGATGTCGGTCCATCTTTCGGCTGCGTCCTGCATCGACTGGGCCGCGCGGCTGGTGGGGATGAGCGATGCCGCCGCGTTCATGGAATTGGCCGAGCGGGCAGGACCGGCGTCGGGTCCGGAATTGTTCCTTCCCTACCTTTCCGGGGAACGCACGCCGCACAATGACCCCCATATCCGCGGAGCGTTCCTGGGGCTCAGCAACGACAGCGATCCTTCGCACATCGCCGCCGCCGTACTGGAGGGAGTGGCATTCGCGCACGCTGATGGGCTCGATGCCCTCAGGGAAGCCGGCACTGAGGTGAAGGCCGCGTCGGTCATCGGCGGCGGCGCACGTTCGCGCCACTGGGGCACCATTCTTGCCGCGGTGCTCGGCGTGCCGATGGTTTATCATGAGGGCGGCGAAGTCGGGCCGGCGCTCGGCGCCGCCAGGCTTGCGCAGTTGGCCGTGACGGGGGCTTCGACCTCCGAGGTCTGCCGCAAACCCCCTGTAGCCCATGTCATCGAGCCGGACCCGGTCCTTACCGACCGACTCGCCCCCAAGCTCGCCCGTTTCCGCGCTGCCTATCCGGCGCTTCGCACAGTCTGAAAGTACGCCATGTCTGCCGAATACTTCGCCGAATTTCCCACGGTCCGATATGAAGGGCCGGAGTCCTCGTCCGACCTCGCCTACCGCTGGTACGATAAGGACCAGCTGGTGATGGGCAAACGCATGGAAGATCACCTGCGGTTTGCCGTGTGCTTCTGGCACACCTTCTGCTGGCCGGGGAGTGACGTGTTTGGCGGTGGCACTTTCCGCCGACCCTGGCATGCCGGGCCGAACGATGCCCAGCGTGCGGCGGAAAAGCGCGAGGCGGCGCTGGCCTTTGTCGAGAAGCTGGACGTTCCCTTCTACTGCTTCCACGACGTCGATGTCATGGCCGATGCGGAGGATGTCCATTCCTTCCGCTCCAGTTTTGCGCAGGCAGTCGACCACCTTGAGGAATTGCAGGCCCGGCATGGCCGCAAGCTGTTGTGGGGCACGGCCAACCTCTTCAGTCACCCACGCTACATGGCGGGAGCGGCGACCAACCCCGATCCAGAGGTCTATGCCTGGGCGGCCATGCAGGTGCGCGATTGTCTTGAGGCTACGCACCGGCTGGGCGGCGCGAACTATGTCCTGTGGGGCGGGCGCGAAGGTTATGACACGATCCTGAACACCGACCTTGGCATAGAGCAGGAGAACTTCGGCCGGTTCCTGAGCCTGGTGGTCGATCACAAGCATCGCATAGGTTTCAAGGGCACGATCCTGATCGAGCCCAAGCCGCACGAGCCGACCAAGCATCAGTATGATTTCGACACCCAGACCGTATTCGGCTTCCTCCGCCGCTTCGGCCTGGAGAACGAGGTGAAGGTCAATATTGAGGCCAACCACGCCACGCTGTCGGGCCACACCTTCGAGCATGAGATCGCTATGGCCCGTGCGCTCGGCATCTTCGGCTCGATCGATGCAAATCGCGGTGATCCGCAGAATGGCTGGGACACCGATCAGTTTCCCAACTCGGTCGAGGAGCTGACGCTCGCCATGCTGGAGATCATTCGGGCGGGCGGTTTCACCACCGGAGGCTTCAACTTCGACGCCAAGGTTCGCCGCCAGTCGATCGACGCCGCCGACCTGTTCCACGGCCACATCGGCGGCATCGACACCGTCGCCCGCGCCCTGCTGCGCGCTGCGGCGATCACCGAGGATGGCAGCCTCGATGGCTTTCGCGCGCAGCGATATGCCGGATGGAAGGGTGAGGTGGGCAAGGCGATCCATGCTCCCGGCACGACATTGGAAACCGTCGCCGAGATGGCGATCCAGAGCAACCGCGCGCCTGAGCCGCGTTCTGGGCGGCAGGAGTGGCTGGAAAATCTCGTGAACCGGTTCTGAGTGTGAATTGACAAACTGGTCAGGCCAGTTACTCCATGAGGGTTGGAGAGAGGAAAAATATGAAGCTCAGGTGGAAACGCATCCTGCTTTGGATCCTGCTGGCGATCGTGGCCTTTTTCGCGATCCAGACCTTTCGGTACTGGGATACGATCCAGCGCGTGTTCCTGGGCGGGGTGAAGGTCTATGAGACTACGCCGCCTGCGATCCCTGCCGACCTGAAGCGGCCCGCCATCCTCGTCTTTTCAAAGACCAATGGCTTCCGGCATGAGGAGGCCATTCCCGCCGCCAACGCCATGTTCACCGACATGGCGCAGAAGAACGGCTGGGGCATTTTCAAGACCGAGAATGGCGCGACCTTCTCTCCCGAAATCCTCTCGCGCTTTGATGCGGTCGTGTTCAACAACACCAGCGGCGATGTCTTCACGCCCGATCAGCGTAAGGCGTTTCAGGGATTCCTTGAGAATGGCGGTGGCTTCGTCGGCATCCACGCGGCGGGCGACAACTCGCACGAGGGCTGGAAGTGGTATACCGAAAAGCTGATCGGCGCGCATTTCACCCAGCACACGATGAAGCCGCAGTTCCAGAGGGCAACTGTCCACGTCGAGGACGCCACGAACCCGGCGACCAAAGGCCTGCCGCCGACGTGGCAGCGCACCGAGGAATGGTATTCGTTCGACAAGTCGCCTCGCGAAGGCGGCGCTCACATCCTCGCGACTGTCGATGAGAAGACCTACAATCCCGAGGGCATGTTCGGCAAAGACCTTCGGATGGGCGATCATCCAGCCGTCTGGTCACGCTGCATCGGCAAGGGCCGTGTGATTTACTCCATCATGGGCCATCAGGCAGAGGCATTTGCCGAACCGGAATACCGCGAGCTTCTGCAAGGCGCTCTGAACTGGGTGATGCGCAAAGAAGGCGAGGGCTGCGATCCCGCGCCGACGCCAGCCGCAACCCCGGAGGTAAAGCCGTGAAGCCAATCCGCTATGGTATGATTGGCGGAGGCCAAGGCGCTTTCATCGGCGGCGTTCACCGCACGGCCGCGGCAATTGCCGGGAACTGGCAGTTGGTTGCGGGAGCGCTGTCCTCGACGCCGGAGAAGGCGCAGGCTTCGGGCGCCCAACTGAACCTGCCCGCCGACCGCAACTACGGTTCGTGGGCAGAAATGCTGGAGCGGGAAGTCGCGCTGCCCGCCGATGTCCGCATCGAGGCGGTATCCATCGTCACGCCCAATCACATGCACGCTCCACCCGCGATTGCCGCGATGGAGGCAGGTTTCGACGTCATTATCGACAAACCTCTGGCGGACTCGCTGGTCAATGCGCAGGCCATTGCCGAGGCTGCCGCGCGGACCGGCCGCCGAATTGCCGTGACGCACACCTACACGGGCTATCCGCTGGTCAAGCAGGCGCGCCGCCTGATTGCCAGCGGCGAGTTGGGCAAGGTTCGGCGGGTTTCAGTGAAATACACGCAGGACTGGCTGTCGCGGGCCGCCGACCTTGAGGGCAACAAGCAGGCTGAATGGCGCGTCGATCCAGAGCGCTCAGGTGATGCCGGAGCGTTCGGCGACATTGGCACGCACGCCGCGAATCTCGTCGAATTCATCACGGGAGAGCGGATCGCCTCGATCTGCGCAGAGCTTACAATGCTGCCCGGCCGACGCATTGACGATGACGGCGCGGCAATGTTCCGCCTTTCGGGCGGCGGCAAGGGAACGCTGATCGCCAGCCAGGTTTGCGTCGGCGATATCAACGACCTCGCTATTTCGGTTTATTGTGATGAGGCCGGGCTGCATTGGCGGCAGGAAGAGCCGAACACCATGCGTATCGGCTATCGCGACAAGCCGACCGAGATCTGGAACGCCGGGGCTAACCGCGCCTATCTGGCGGGTGATATTCTCGCCATCCAGCGCACGCCGGGCGGCCATCCCGAGGGCTATCTGGAAGCCTTCGCCAATATCTACGCCGCGTTCGGCAACCTGATCCGCGGCGAGGCTGCGGAGGGTGACGAGCCCGGCTTTGCCACCATGGATGACGCGATCGCAGGGATGAAGTTCATCCGCGCCTCCCTCCAGTCCAGCAGCGACGGTGCTGCCTGGGTCGACCTGTCCGATATCGCCTGAAAGGAAGTTCCATGAAGGGCCCCGCAATCTTCCTCGCGCAGTTCGCCGGTGACGGCGCGCCGTTCAATTCGCTTGATTCCATCACCAAGTGGGCGGGCGGCCTTGGCTATAAGGGCGTGCAGATCCCGACGTGGGACGGACGCCTGTTCGATCTTGAGAAAGCGGCCGAAAGCCAAACCTACGTTGACGAGGTAAAGGGCATCTGCGCCGCCAATGGCGTGGAAGTGACCGAGCTTTCGACGCATCTTCAGGGTCAGCTCGTCGCCTCGCACCCGGCCTATGACAAGCTGTTCGACGGTTTCGCCCCGCCGCAGTTCCACAATAACGCAGAGGCCCGGCAGCAGTGGGCGGTGGAGCAGCTGAACCTTGCTGCCAAGGCAAGCCAGCGCTTTGGCTGCATCAGCCACGCGACCTTCTCCGGCGCGCTTATGTGGCACATGGTCTATCCGTGGCCACAGCGCCCGGCGGGACTGGTCGAAGAAGGCTTTGCCGAACTTGGCCGCCGCTGGAAGCCGATCCTCGACGTGTTCGATGAAAACGGCGTCAACGCCTGCTACGAACTGCACCCCGGTGAGGACCTGCACGACGGCGTGACCTTTGAACGCTTCCTTGAGGCCGTCGACGATCACCCGCGCGCCAACATTCTCTATGACCCGTCGCACTTCGTGCTGCAGCAACTCGACTATCTGGCCTTCATCGACATCTACCATGATCGCATCAAGGCGTTCCATGTGAAGGACGCCGAGTTCCGCCCGAACGGCCGCGCCGGGGTCTATGGCTCTTATTCAAGCTGGGTGGACCGTCCCGGCCGCTTCCGTTCGCTGGGCGACGGACAGATCGATTTCGGCGCGATTTTCTCCAAGCTGACGCAGTACGGATATGACGGCTGGGCTGTTCTGGAGTGGGAATGTGCCCTGAAGCACCCCGAGCAAGGCGCGGCAGAGGGGGCGCCCTTCATCGCCCGGCACATGATCCGCAAGGCGGACAAGGCCTTCGACGACTTCGCCGGAACGGGTGCCGACAAGGCACTGATCAACGAGGTCCTTGGCCTCAACAACGCATAAGCAAAAAATCGAGGGGTGGGAGAGAACATGAGCGGAGAGGTACATAACCGCAGGGCCATATTCTGGATCTGCGTGCTCGCGCTGTTCAGCGCGGCGCTGTCGTTCTCGGTAAGAACCGGCGCATCGGGTGCCATCAAGGCGGCGCTGCTCGATCATGCGGTGCCGCTCCATTCGGGCGAGATGATCGCGGCGGCGCTGGGCAACTCGTTCCTAGGTTTTGCGCTGAGCCTGCTGGTTATCAGCCCGCTGCTCGACATCATTGGCGCTAAGCGGGTGATCCTCTTCGCCTCGATCTGCTACATCCTTGGGCCGATCCTGATCATCACGTCGCCGAACATGGGCGATATCGATGCTGTATATCGCATGTTGACGATCGGCATGGTGGTTTGCGGCTTCGCCTGGGGGGCGACCGAGGCTTCGATCAATCCCGTTACTACGGCGCTCTATCCGGACGAGAAAACCAAGCAGCTCAATATCCTGCACGCATGGTGGCCCGCGGGGATCGTGGTCGGCGGCCTCGCCAGCCTGCTGTTCTTCCAGCAACTGAACCTCGGCTGGCAGGCACTTGTTGCGCTGATCCCTATTCCCGGTGCGGTATTCGGGCTGTGGGCGCTAACCCAGAAATTCCCCCAGACCGAGAGTACGGCCCTTGGCGTGCCGTTTAAGGATATGATCGCCGAGCCGTTCAAGCGGCCAAGCTTCTGGATTTTCCCCGCGATCATGTTTCTCACCGCCTCGGCCGAATTGGCACCGGGATCGTGGGTGGACATTGCCCTGACCCAGACCGCCGGGATGCCGGGCATTCTGGTGCTGGTCTATGTCTCGGCAATCATGTTCGTCATGCGCCACTTCGCCGGCGCGCTTGAGCATCGCTTCTCCGACATGGGGTTGCTGTGCATGTGCACCATTCCGGCGGCGCTGGGGCTTTACGGGCTGAGCCTAGCCTCTTCGCCCATCACTGCGCTGGTTGCGGCGACCCTATGGGCTTTCGGCGTATGCTTCATGTGGCCGACTATGCTCGCAGCATCCGCGCGCCGGTACCCCCGTGGCGGGCCTTGGTCCATCGGCATAGTCGGCTTTGCCGGGGCCATGGCGATCTATTTTGTGTTGCCGGAAATCGGCAAGATCTACGATCGTGCCAAGCTGGAGAAGGCTGGGGGCGACACCGCCTTCGCCGCGCTGCAGCCGGGGCCGGAACTGCAACAGGTGCTGGCCTATGCCGCGCAGCAGAGCTTCCAGGTCATTGCCGCGGTGCCCGTCATTCTCTTCTTCATCTTCGGCGCCGTCTGGCTGGCCGAACGGCGCGGGCGGAACGCCGGCGTCGGCAACCCTTCTGTGGAGACTATCTGATGAAAATCGGCATGAACATGCTGCTGTGGACTGGCCACGTGACCGAGGAGCATGTCCCCACCCTGAAGGCACTAAAGGCCACTGGTTTCGACGGCGTCGAAGTGCCGGTGTTCGACGTGTCGGACGAAGCCCACTACCGCTGGCTTGCTGGTGTGCTGGACGACATCGGGCTTGAGCGCACGGTGGTCGCCATTATCCCCGACGAGGCGCACAGTCCGATTTCACCCGATGCCGCTGCCCGGCAGGGCGCGCGCGACCACCTGCGCCGCGTTGTCGATTGCAGCGCCGCGCTTGGCGGCACGGTACTGGCCGGGCCGTGGTTCCAGCCGCTCGGCGTGTTCACCGGTGAAAAGCCCAGCGAAGCCGAGCTTGACCACTGCGCCGATGTACACCGGGAGGTACTGCCCCACCTGGCGGCAGCGGGGATTACTGCCGGGCTAGAGCCGCTCAACCGGTTCGAGGCCCATGTGCTCAATACCTGCGAGCAAGCAATTGCCTACGCCGAGCGTGTTGGCGCGGGCGGCATCGGTATCCTCTACGATACGTTCCATGCCAATATCGAGGAGAAGGACCCGATCGCCGCGCTCCATGCGCTCTACGCCTCGGGCAACCTAAGCCACGTCCACATCTCCGAAAACGATCGCGGTACGCCGGGGCGGGGCCACGCGCCCATCCGGGAGACGATTACCGCCCTCAAGGGTGTTGGCTACGACGGCTGGCTGACGATCGAGGCATTTGGGCGCGGCGTGCCCGAACTGGCGGCCGCCACCCGCGTGTGGCGCGATTTCTTCGCCTCGCCCGAGGAGGTGTTCACCGAGGGTTATCGCCTCATCCGCGATTGTTTGGATGCAGCGTGATAGCGCTATCGAATTTGATTTACTTTTTGAACTAATTCCGCTGCAAGGGCGACCTTTACGAATCGCCGATTGGGAGATTGCGATGTCCGATCCGTTCAACATGGACCGCCGTGGTCTGCTGCAACGTGCACTTGTGCTCGCCGGAGCAACCGCGGCTGCAGGTTTCAGTCCCGCCGCGCTGGCCAAGGCGGCGGCAAAGGATAAACCCTCGCTCGATCCGGCGAGTTTCGCGCTGCTGAGCGCGATAGCCGATACCATCATACCCCGGACCGAAAGTCCCGGTGCGGTGGATGCGCGCGTTCCGGCGAAATTTGATGCGTTGCTCGTCAACTGGGCCTCGCCCGAACGCCGGGTCGAACTGACCGAGGCGATGAACGCGATCGACCGGGCGGCCAAGGAACAGCAAGGCGAGCTATTCGCCAAGCTCACGCCCGAAAAGCGCAAGGAGCTGCTGGTCGCGTATGACAAGGCTGCGCTAAAACCAGTGGCCCGCAAGGATAAACTCGCTGGCATGCGCGCAATGATGGCGGGTCCCTCAGTGGCTGACCCTGGCTACGCCAAGATGCGGGAGCTGCTCATCCTGCTCTACTACTATTCCGAAGAAGCGCTCACGACCGAGCTTGTTTACGAACACTCACCCGGCGGTTGGACGCCTTCCGTCAAGGTAACCCCCGAAACCCGCGCCACTGGCGGGCTGGGCATGTTCTGACCGGAGACTATGACAATGTTTGATGCAATTGTAGTCGGCTCCGGCATGAGCGGCGGTATCTCCGCCAAGGAACTTTGCGAACGGGGCCTCAAGGTCCTGGTGATCGAGCGCGGGCGCAAGCTCGTGCATGGTGAATCATACACAGACAACCTCCAGCCGTGGGAAGTGCCAAACGCCGGCATGGTTCCCGAGGAAGATCTTGCGCGGCAATATAAGATCCAGGGAAATTCATTCATAACGTCTCCGACCCAGCAATATTGGGTGAGGGACGATGAGAACCCTTACATCACCCCCGAAAACAAGCCCTTCGACTGGATCCGTGGCTACCACCTAGGTGGCCGTTCGATCATGTGGGGTCGCCAGACCTATAGGTTGTCGGCGCAGGATTTCGAAGCGAATGCCAAGGATGGTCACGGCTCGGACTGGCCGATCCGCTATGACGATCTCGCGCCCTGGTACTCGCACATCGAGAAATTCATCGGCGTGGCCGGATCTCAGGAAGGCCTGCCACAGCTTCCTGATGGCGACTTTCTTCCAGCGTTCGCACTGAATGACGGCGAACTCCAATTCAAGGCAGCTATCGAGAAGGCATTTCCGGGGCGCAAGGTCATACCCGGGCGCGTCGCCAATCTGTCAAAGGCCCAGCCGCATCACGAGGAGCTGGGGCGCATGGATTGCCAGGCACGCTCTCTCTGCGATCGCGGGTGCACATATGGCGCCTATCATTCGAGCCTGTCGTCGTCACTTCCGGCTGCAGAGCGCACCGGCAACCTGACGATCGTTACCGACGCAATCGTCCACTCGCTGATCCACGATCCGAAGACCGGCAAGATAACCGGCGTACGCACGATCGATCAGAACACGAAGGCGGGGAACACCTACGAAGCCAAGATCGTATTCCTCAATGCCTCGACGATCGGGACGGCGCAGATCCTTCTCAATTCCAGATCCGAGGCAATGCCGCGCGGGCTTGCCAATTCGTCAGACATGGTTGGCCGTCACCTGATGGACCACCTCTTTGCGCTGTCGATCGCCGGCCTCATTCCCAATGGGCCGAACACCTTCTACCACGGCCGTCGGCCTACGGGGCTTTACATCCCGAGGTTCCGCAACGTTACCGAGCCGGGCGACTTCCTGCGCGGCTATGGTTATCAGGGCGGCGTTTCGCGCATGAGCTGGCGTTCCGCGATCGGCCAACCGGGAATCGGCGCAGAACTGAAAGCCCGCACAAGCAAGCTTGGCCCGTGGTTCACTTACATATCGGGCTTTGGCGAAATGCTGCCAAACCCGGAGAACCGTGTCACGCTGAGCGCGACCAAGGTAGATCAGTGGGGCATCCCGCTGGTCGAGGTAAATTGCGCGCATGGACCCAACGAGCAGAAGATGGCCAAGCAGATCCTTGAGGACGGAAAGGCCATGATCCAGGCTGCGGGTGGCTTCGTAGTGAGCGTTGCTGACGCGCCGGGCACCCCCGGCCTTGGTATCCACGAAATGGGGACCGCCTGCATGGGCAAGGATCCGAAGACGTCGGTGCTGAACAAGTACAACCAAGCGCACGACGTGCCGAACCTGTTCATTACCGATGGCGCAGCTATGGCATCTGGCGGCTGCCAGAACCCGTCTCTTACCTATATGGCGCTGTCTGCCCGCGCCGCCCACCATGCGACCGAATTCTTGAAGGAGGGCAAGCTGTGACGCACTTTGTAGTTGCACTGACGGCACTTGCAGCAACGGCACTTGCATTGCCAGCTTCCGCCCAGCCCGTAACCGATTGCCCGCTCAGAGATGCGCCGTTTTCCATTGAATCCCCGCTGGTGGACGTTTTGCTCAGCCCGGATGCCAAAGCGGTCTTGAGTAAGGCCACCAATGGCCGGATCGATAAGCTGCCCGCAAGGTTTGCAGGGACGCAGCCGCCAACTTTCGCCGCGATTTTGAGCTTGAAAGAGGCTTCGGCCTTCACAGGGTTGAAGCCGGATCAGGTTCCCGCCCTGGATGCGGAGCTTCGCGCGCTACCGATTACAGAGGCGGACAAGATCGCTCGCTGCGCCCGCTACGACAACGACAAACCCGTCTTCGACCTGCCCAAGGGCAAGCCGCGCCTGCTGCTGTTCGAGAAGATCAACGGCTTCAAGGACGAGCCCTCGGTCAACGCCGCCCACGCTGCCCTGCTTTCCATGGCAGAGCGCAAGGGCTGGGCCATCGCCAGCACCGACAAGGGTGGCGCGATCAACCCGAACACGTTGAAGCAATTCGATGCTGTGATCTGGAATAACATCAGCGGCGATGTGCTGACACTGTCCCAGCGCCGCGCGCTGCAGGACTATCTGGAGAGGGGCGGCGGCTTCGTGGCGGTCCACGGTGCCGCAGGTGATCCGGCCTATTTCTGGGACTGGTACGCCGACACACTAATCGGGGCCCGCTTCGCCGGGCACCCGATGAATCCACAGTTCCAGGATGCCCGAATTGCCGTGGAAGATACATCGAGCCCATTGGCCAAGTCGCTTCCCGCCGAATGGACAATGAATGACGAATGGTATTCGTTCAAGACCAACCCGCGCGCGGCAGGTGCCACTGTGATCCTCACCTTGGACGAGGCCACATACAAGCCCGACGGCATGATGGGCCAGAACCTGCGCATGGGTGCAGACCACCCGCTCGCCTGGACAAACTGCATCGGCAAAGGGCGCATGTTCTATTCGGCGATCGGGCATCGGCCCGAGACATACAGTCAGCCGCAATACGTGACCTTGCTGGAAAATGCGGTCAGTTGGGCCGCAACTGATCGACAGGCTTGCCCCGCCGCCCCACACAAGTAGTAACAAGGGAGGCGAGGCAAAATTTCGGACAGCATGGGCACAGCAGGAGCGACGGGCGAGAGCAAGAAACGAAACCGGCGCCGCGCACATCGCGGCCCGACTATCGCCGATGTAGCCCGCGAGGCAGGGGTCTCGCCCATGACCGTCTCGCGCGCGATCAATGGCGAGATCCGGGTGCAGCCCTACACCAAAGAGCGGGTCGAAGCAGCGGTGCTCAAATTGGGCTACGTGCCGAATGCCGCCGCCCGCAGCCTGGCCGGTGCGCAGCCCTGCAGGCTCGCACTCGTTCACGACAATCCCAGCGCGTCCTGGCTTAACGAGGTGCTGGTCGGCTGCCTTGCAGAAGCGAGCGAGAACGACGTGCAGCTAATAATCGAAAGGTGCGCGGACAGCGAGACGATGGATGCGCTCGCCCAGCACCTCACGTCGCACCGCGTCGACGCCGTGATCCTGCCGCCACCATTGGGCGACGACGTCACGCTTCTTGAGGCGTTGGACGCGGTGGGCCTGCCTGTCGTGCTGGTTGCGCCGGGAAAGCCTGCCGAAACGGCCTTTGCAGTTTCCATAGACGACCACGGCGCGGCACTGGCGATGACGCGTCACCTTGTTGAGCTTGGGCACCGCCGCATCGGATTCATCGAAGGCAATCCGAAGCAGACCTCGAGTGCGCTCCGTCGTCTCGGCTATGAAGCTTCGCTGCGCGATGCCGGGATCAAGCTAGATCTGGCGCTGATCGTCGCGGGGGATTTCACCTATCGCTCGGGCCTTGCCGCTACCGAGCAGCTGCTGGCCTTGCCGGAGCGGCCTACCGCCATTTTCGCCAGCAACGACGATATGGCGGCGGCGGTTGTTGCAATTGCTCACCGCCAGGGTCTTGATGTTCCCGGCGCACTGACGGTCTGCGGCTTTGACGATACGGCCGTGGCCACCACCATCTGGCCCGAGCTGACCACCATCCGCCAGCCCATCAATGAAATGGCGCGGCTTGCGACACGCATAGCAATCGCAACGGTCCGCGACCGGGCCAACGGCTTACTTCCGCAGATACGGCACGAGCAACTGGCGTTTGAATTGGTCCGACGTTTCTCGGATGGGGTACCAGGCGGATAATGCGACCGCAATCGCATTGACTTCCTGAAAAGTGTCAACCAAGCTGGCCTGACCAATTATTCAGGACTGGCCGTGCATATTTCGTTTCCGACAATTTCAGCCAATAATGGAATGGGCTTTTCCTGATGCGCAGCGTTGGCAAGCTGCGGTGGTGGATCATCGGACTCGTCACAATGGGGACGATCCTCAATTACCTTGCCCGTTCAACGCTTTCGGTGGCGGCGCCGACGCTGCAGGCCGAATTTTCCATGACGACCGAGCAGTACAGCTGGGTCGTACTGGCGTTCCAGGCCACTTACACCGTCATGCAGACAGTGGCGGGAGCCGTGCTGGATTCCCTTGGGACGCGGCTGGGCTTTTTCCTGTTCGCGATCGGCTGGGCGCTGTCGAACATGGCCCATGCTTTCGCGACCGGTTGGCCCAGCCTTGCCTTTTTTCGTGGCCTGCTTGGCGCAACCGAGGCGGCGGCAATCCCCGCCGGTGCAAAGGCGGTTTCGGAGTGGTTCCCCCCACGAGAACGGCCGATGGCCACTGGTGCCTTCCAGATGGGCACGAGCGTCGGCAACATGATCGCGCCGCCGCTGGTCGCCTTTTGCATTCTCTGGTGGGGATGGCAGTCAGCGTTCCTTGTGACCGGCTCGCTGAGCCTGCTTTGGGCTGCCCTCTGGTGGTTCGGCTATCGTACGCCTGCGCAGCACAAGCACCTCTCGGCTGAAGAGCGCGCGTACATCGAGGAGGGCCGCGCGGCAGACGACATCGGCGGCAAACCCGCGACGCGCGGCGAGGTGCTGCGATCGCGCGGGTTCTGGGCGATCGCCGTGCCGCGCTTTCTGGTTGAACCGGCCTGGCAGACTTTCAACTTTTTTATCCCGCTCTATCTCGTCGCCGTCTGGAAGCTCGATCTCAAGAGCATTGCACTCTGGGCGTGGCTGCCATTCCTTGCCGCCGACTTCGGATCTCTCGCCGCCGGATTATTGCCGCCCGCGCTGATGAAGCGGGGGGCATCGCTACTTGCTTCGCGTAAGATCACCATGACCCTGGGCGCGTGCCTCATGGTGGGCCCGGCTCTTATTGGTCTCGCCACTTCGCCCGCCGTGGCCATCGCGTTGTTCTGTGTTGGCGGCTTTGCCCACCAGATGCTCAACGGGGCGCTGATCACGCTATGCTCGGACATCTTTGACAGCAAGGCCGTGGGCACAGCGAGCGGCATGGCAGGTTCCGCTGCATGGATCGGCGGAATGCTGTTTACCTTCCTGATCGGCAAGAGCGCCGAGGTTTTCGGCTACAATCCGCTGTTCATAGCACTGGCGGCGTTGGACCTGCTGGCGGCTGGCGTACTGTGGTTCCTGCTCAGGAATCGCGCGGCGGGATCGCTCCGCGCCGCATGATCGTCCAGCCGGCGAGCGCATGGCCGGCGCGGGCGGCGTCTTCAATCGCAGCGCCCTCCAGCCGCGCGGCGAGATAACCCGCGTTGAAGGCATCGCCCGCGCCGCTCGTGTCGATTGGCGTGAGCGTGGCTTCAGGAGCGATGATCCGGCCGTGGGGCAGTCGGCAACCGCCTGCGCCCAGCTTCACTACGGTTTCGGCGCAGCCAAGGCCCTGCCAGTGGGCAGCAACATCATTGGCGGACGCAGACCCGGAAAGCGCGGCCTCATCCTCCAGCGTCGGCAATCCAATGTCAGCGCAGGCAATCGCAGTGTCGCGTGCGGCACATGCCTCGGCGGGATCGCTCCACAACCGGGCACGGTAGTTCCCATCGACGGCTACCCTTCCTCCATTGGCCCGCACACGGCCGGCGAGCGCGATCAGTTCGGCGCGGGCAGCGGGTGGCAGGATCGCGAGGGTGATGAGCGAAAAGGCCAGCAAGTCAGCGTGTTCAGCTACCTGCAACGCACCGGGCATCGACGGCAGGGCGAACATTTCCCGCACCGCCGCATGGTCGCGCCAATAGGTAAAGCTGCGCTCGCCCGCAGGGTCGGTGTCGATCGCATAGAGCCCGGCATGGCGGGTGGGGTGGGTGAGGACCAGCGAAACGTCTAGCCCTTCGGCCTGCCACTCGCGCTTTATCTCAGCGCTGAACGGATCATCGCCCAGCGCGGTGAGATAGCCGACGTCCACGCCCGCCCGGGCGAGGTGGATGGCCGTGTTCAAAGTGTCGCCGCCATAGCCCAGCCGCCAGCGCTCGCCGTCGCGCGACAGCTCCAGCATTGCCTCACCGACAAAAACTGCGCGCATCGGATCAGCGGCAGGTGGGGTTGCCGGCGCCGCTCACCGCGATGAATGCGAGAGACCGGCCTGGGACCAACAGGTTGCCGGCAGCAGCCTTGCCTTCAAGACCCGAGAGGCCGCCGTTCTGTTCAAGCTTGGGCTGAACGGCATTGACGGTCACTGCCTTGCTGTCGAGCGCAGGGGCCTGAAGCAGCCACGTCTGCGCTTTCGCGCCAAAGGGAACCTCTTGCGCCGTATCGCCAAGATTGATCACGGCAAGTCCAACGCCGCCGTTCCCTTGGGGCAGGCAGTGGGCGTAGATGCGGACGTTCGTTGCGGGCGGGGTGGGCGCCGCCAGTACCGTGGTTCCCATCGTCCGCTTCCACAGGACCGCAGCCCAGTAGTTGGGCCGCGGGTTGTAGTGGTGCTCATCAAGTAGCGCGTAGTCCGATGCGGCGAGCGTGTTGTGCATGAACACCTTCACCCCTTGCCGCGCCGATCGGCCAAGCGTGTCGATGAAGCGGAAGCTGTCGGCAAAGGCGCTTGCCCAGGGATTGCCGCCGCAAGCCGATTCAGCGCTTTCCGTATTCCACAGCGGCGCGCCCGGTGCGACACGGTCGCGTACAGCAGCCATGCGGGCGATGGCGGGGTCTATCGAATCCAGCCAAGCTGCGCCCAACGCCTTTTCGGCGTTGTGCCCCATGAACTTGCCGCCGCAACGCTCGGATGCGCCGGGGTAGAAGTGGAAGGTGAAGGCATCGGGCCTGGGCAGATCGGCAGTCAACAACTCGTCTGCCTCGAACTGCTCGATGGTCTTGTTCTGCCGGCTCATCGTGCGGGTCGGTTCGCCAAGCTCTGCATGGCCCGGGGCAAGAAGCAGCGTCTTGGGCGAGGCCGTGCGCAGCCAGTTCGCGAAGGTTGTATAGTCGCGCCGGTAGTCGGCAGAGGTGTAGCCGGCCGGCGGCTTGGTCAGTGAAATCATGTTGGGTTCGTTTGCGAACTCGGCGGCGGCTATGGTGCCGCCGATCTCCTGCGTATAGGTGAGCCAGCGCGCTGCCGTGTCGGTCTGCCAGACGCCTTTGGCGTTTCGAGCGCCCGGGCTGGTCGCGAACGAGGTGACAATCGCGCTATCGGCCGCCTTGGCAAAATCGACCGCGCCGCGCCACTGCTGGCGGGTGAGTACCTGGTCGAAACCTTGGGGCGGCTTGACCGGAGCATTCTCGCTATCAGCAAACCACGTCGTGTTCGCCCAGGTGCCACTGTAGCGGACGTAGGAGGGCGCGAGGGCCCTGGCGAGTGCACGTAGCTTCGGGTCGGCAAGATCGAGCGGAGGGCGATATTCATACCGGTCGGCGCCCGCACTGCCGTACGGGCGCCAGAAGCGGCCGCCGGTCACTTCGACCATCTCGACATTGTACGACAGGAAGCGGGCGTCGACCGTGCCCACAGCCGGAAGCGCGCTTAGGCTACTCGTCTGTGCTGGCACGGTGGCGCAGCCGGCGAGCAGGGCTGCCGTGGCCAAGGCGGAGAAGGTACGGAACATCATTGTTTTTCTTGCCTCTCACCAATTCCACATGGTCCCGTCCTCCAACCGGGCGACCGGCAGGTAGGCGGGCTTGTATGGGTATTTCGCGGCCAGCATCTCATCGATGTCGACGCCGTGGCCCGGTGTCTCGCCGCAGAAGAGATGGCCGTCCGCAAAGCTGTAGTCATGCGGGAAGACGGCGTCGGTTTCTTCGGTGTGACGCATGTATTCCTGAATGCCGAAGTTGGGCACCCATGTATCGAAATGCAGCGCAGTGCCCATCGTCACCGGCGACAGGTCAGTCGCCCCGTGGCAGCCGGTGCGGATCTGGTACAGCGCTGCAAGGTCGGCAATGCGCCGCAAATGCGAGATGCCCCCAGCGCCGACAATCGTGCAGCGGATATAGTCGATCAGCTGGTTCTGGATCAGGTCCTTGGCGTCCCAGATCGTGTTGAAGATCTCACCTACCGCCAGCGGGGTTACCGTATGCTGGCGGATCAGCTTGAAGGCTTCCTGGTTCTCCGCCGGAGTCACGTCTTCTAGCCAGAAAAGCTGATAGGGCTCCAGCATCTTGCCGAGGTTCGCAGCTTCCTGCGGCGTGTAGCGGTGGTGGCCGTCGTGCAGCAGGTGATGGTCGAAGCCATAGGTGGAGCGCAGCTTTTCGAACAACTTGGGCACATAGTTCAGCGCCTTGCGCGTGTCCCAGCCGGTGACGCTTGGCAGGGCTGCATCCGCAGGTTCATAGTAGAGCTTGCCCCGGCCCACCCCGTAGGCATCCTTGACGCCAGGCACGCCGGTTTGTGCGCGGATCGCCTTGTAGCCAAGGTCGATATATTGGCCGACGGCATCCACCGTCTCCTCGATGTCAGAGCCATTGGCGTGGCCATAGACCATCACGCCATCACGGCTGCGTCCGCCGAGTAGCTGGTAGAGCGGCATCCCCGCCATCTTCGCCTTGATATCCCACAGCGCGACGTCGACCGCCGCAATGGCGCGCATCGTCACCGGGCCGCGCCGCCAATAGGCTCCGCGATAGAGGTACTGCCAGATGTCCTCGATCCGCTGCGGATCCATGCCGATCAGGCAGGGAATGACGTGTTCTTCCAGATAGGCGACGACCGAAAGCTCGCGCCCGTTGAGCGTCGCATCGCCGATTCCGTAGACGCCCTGGTCGGTCTCGATCTTCAGTGTGACGAAATTCCGCCCGGGACTGCAGACGATAACCTTGGCGGCGATAATCTTCATGGCGGCGAAATTCCTCAGCTTCTGATTGCGCAAGACGCTTGACGGGGGCTACTGTGTTTGCCACTCCCCTCATATTGGTCAGGCCAATGGAAAGCAAGATGCAGGAATCGCCGGCCCGGTCGCACGACCGGCTCTATCAGGATCTCGCCCGAAGGCTCGTCACCGAACTGGCGGAGAACCGCTATCCCGTCGGCTCGCGCTTGCCGGCCGAGCGCGAGATGGCCCAGCAGTACAATGTCAGCCGCCCGACTGTGCGTGAAGCGATTATCGCGCTGGAGGTCCAGGGGCTGGTGGAAGTGCGCATTGGCTCGGGTGCCTATGTTATGCGGCTTCCGGGCGAGGAAGACATTCCGGGCTTCAACATCTCTGCCTTCGAACTGACCGAGGCCCGCCTTCTGTTCGAGGGCGAGGCTGCTGCATTGGCCGCCACGCAGATCACCGATGAGGAAGTCGCCGCAATCGAAGAACTCGTCCGGCAGATAGCGGAGGAAAACCTCGATCCTCGCGGCACGGACAAGGCCGACCGGGCTTTCCATCTGGCGATTGCACGGGCGAGCAGGAATAATGCGGTGGTGGAAACGGTAGAGCGCCTTTGGGACCTGCGTTCAGCCTCCCCGGAAGCCGCGCTACTGCACGAAAAGGCGCGCACCGCCAATGTGAAGCCCGTAGTTGAAGAACACACGGCCGTGGTCGAGGCTTTGAAGGCCCGCGATCCTGCCGCAGCGCGCGAAGCCATGCGGACGCATCTGGGAGCTGTAATCGACGGGCTGTTGTTTGCGACAGAGGAGAAGGCCTTCGCCGAGGCACGCCGTGTCGTTGATGAACGGCGCCAGCGCTACGCTCGGGCGTCTCGCTGAGAGCATGGCACGACCCATGACACTTCACCCGGATCGGCTCCTGCCCGCCGATCCCAAGATCCGGGACATTGCGCGCGAGTTGTATGGTACCATCGCCAAGCTGCCGATCGTCAGCCCGCATGGACATACCGACCCCAGCTGGTTCGCCAATAACGAGCCTTTCGGCAATGCTGCCGAACTCTTGCTGCAGCCCGACCACTACCTGTTCCGCATGCTTTACTCGCAAGGCGTTCCGCTGGAAGCGCTTGGGATCAGCAAATCGGGCGTCGATCCGCGAGAGGCGTGGCGGCTTCTGGCGGAGCGCTATCACCTGTTCCGGGGCACTCCGTCCCGCATGTGGCTCGACTGGGTATTTGCAGAGGTTTTCGGCATTGAGGTGCGGCTGGAGTCGGAGACTGCCGATCTCCATTTCGACACCATCACAGACGCGCTGGCGACTGACGCCTTTCGCCCACGCGCATTATTCGATCGCTTCGGCATCGAACTGATCGCCACAACCGAAAGCCCGCTCGACCGGCTGGAGCATCACAAGGCGATACGTGAAAGCGACTGGAATGGCCGCGTCATCACGGCCTATCGTCCCGACGCCGTTGTCGATCCCGAGTTTGAAGGATTCCGCGAAAACCTTTTGCGCTTCGCCGAACTGACGGGCGAGGATTGCACAAGTTGGCCGGGATATCTGGCCGCACACCGCAAGCGCCGTGCCTACTTCGCAGAGATGGGCGCGACCTCGACGGATCATGGCCATCCCACGGCGCGTACGGCCAACCTCTCCACCTCAGAGGCAGAGGCACTGTTCCGCAAGGTTCTGGCAGGTGACATTGCCGCCGAAGACGCCGAGCTTTTCCGCGCCCAGATGCTCACCGAGATGGCAGGAATGAGCCTGGATGACGGGCTGGTCATGCAGATTCATCCCGGCAGCTTCCGCAACCATAATGCGCAGCTGTTCGCCCGCTTCGGGCGGGACAAGGGCGCGGATATTCCGACGCGGACCGATTACGTCCATGCACTGAAGCCGTTGCTCGATCGCTTCGGAAATGAGGCGGCGCTGTCGATCATTCTGTTTACATTGGACGAAAGCGCCTACTCCCGCGAACTCGCGCCGCTGGCGGGGCATTATCCCTGCCTCAAGCTGGGCCCGGCGTGGTGGTTCCACGACAGTCCCGAAGGCATGCGCCGCTTCCGTCGCATGACGACCGAGACGGCCGGCTTCTACAACACCGTCGGCTTCAATGACGACACCCGTGCCTTCCTGTCGATCCCGGCGCGGCACGACATGGCGCGGCGTATCGATTGCGGTTTCCTTGCGGAACTGGTTGCCGAGCATCGTCTCGAGGGTTGGGAGGCCGCGGAACTAGCGCAAGACTTGGCCTATAATTTCGTACGGCAGGCCTACCGGCTGTGAGGCTATCCGAAGAAACACTGCCGCGACTTCCAGATGGGATCGAGCGTTTCAGCTACGACCGTGCGGCGCAGGCCACCGGCATTGTGCATTTCGGCATCGGCGCGTTTCATCGCGCGCATCAGGCCTGGTACACCGACCTTGCGATGGACGCCGGCGACCGCGACTGGATGATCTCCGGCGTATCGCTACGCTCGCCCGAGGTGGCCGAGCAGATGAATCCGCAGGGCGGGCTTTACACGCTCTGCGAACGATCCAGCGAAGGGATCGCCCCGCGCGTCATCGCTGCGGTCCGTGAGGTGCTGGTCGCCTCGCAGATACCGGATCGGGTAGTCGACCTGTTGGCGGCTCCCGCGACCCGCATTGCCAGCTTTACGATCACCGAAAAAGGCTACTGCCGGACGCCTGATGGCTCGCTCGATATGACGCTGGCGGGTGAGCGCAGCATCTTTAGGTTCCTCTCGAGCGGGCTGGCGCGGCGCCGTGCTGCAGGCTTGCCCGGCCTCACCTTGATGTCGTGCGACAACCTTGCCGACAACGGTCGCCAGTTTGAGCGGCTGCTCGGCGAATATCTAGAACCGCGCGATGCCGGATTGGCGCGCTGGGTGAGGGACGAATGCGCGTTTCCGTCCACCATGGTCGATCGCATTGTGCCCGCAACGATCGAAGCGGATCGGGCGGAGGTCGAAACACTGCTTGGCCTGCGCGACGAGGCTGCGGTAATGACAGAGCCATTCAGCCAATGGGTAATCGAAGATCGCTTTGCCGGAGACCGCCCCCGCTGGGAAGCAGTCGGTGCAGAGCTCGTGTCCGATGTCGCGCCCTATGAGACGGCAAAGCTCAGGATGCTCAACGGAGCACATTCGGCGCTGGCCTATCTAGGTCTGGGGCATGGTCACAGTTTTGTGCATGAGGCTGTCGCCGATCCCGGAATTCGGCCGCTGATCGAACGGATCATGCGGCAGGAAGCAGCATCAAGCCTGGTGCCGGCGCCGGGGCAGGATCTGGGTGCCTATACGGATGCCTTGCTCGACCGCTTTGCCAACCAGGCGCTGCAGCATCGGCTTGCGCAGATCGCGATGGATGGCAGCCAGAAAATTCCGCAACGATGGCTCGCCACATTGGCATACCATCAGCGCAAGTCGGCACACTGTCTGGGGATCGAAACTGCGGTGGCCGCATGGTTGC